>NZ_BRXS01000002.1:0-308902 GCF_030159095.1 Roseisolibacter agri | reverse complement strand
GTCGATCGCGCACGACAGCGTGCACCACCGCTACCCCGGCGAGCCGCGCCTGCTCGACGACGGACGCACCGTCATGCTGGGCACCTTCACGTGCGGCATGTACCGGCTCACGGGCCTCGACGCGCGTGTGCCGCGGCTGGAGTTCGTGCACGCGTTCCCGGGCGCCGACTGCGCCGTGCCCGCGCGCGTCGGCCGCTGGTGGGTGCAGACGGTCCCCGTGCAGCGCGCGCTGGTGACGCTCGACGTGCAGGACCCGGCGCACCCGCGCGAGGTCGCGCGCCTCGCGTTCGACGGCGCGACGTACCCGCACTGGCTGGCCGCCGACGCCTCGGGCACGCGGCTGGTGATGGACGGCGGCGCCACGCCCACCGACGCGCGCCTGCACCTGGTGACGCTCGACCGCGGCACCGGCGCGCTCGCCGCCGACGCGTCGCTCCCCGTCATCGACCTCTCGCGCGTCTCCGTGCCCGGACTCGGCGTCGTGCGCGCGCTGCCGCACGGCGCGGTGTTCGGGCCGGGGCGCTGAGCGGCGGATACCCGCGGACACCCGTGGACAGCGCGACGCACGTCGCCGCCTTCCTGCGCGCCGCGACGCCCGACTGGCGCGTCGGCGGCCCGCGGCGCGCGATGGCGTACCACGCGGCCGATCGCCTCCTGCGCCGCCATCCGGGGATCGCGCGGCACGACCTGCTGACGGCCGTCGTCTGCGGCGAGGTCGCCGAGGTCGCGCGACGCCTCGACGCCGATCCCGCGCTCGCCAACCGGCGCGCGGGCGTGCGCCACTGGCCGCCGCTGCTCTACCTGTGCGCCGCCCGGCTGCCGCACGCGCCGTCCGCCGATCACGCCATCGAGATCGCGCGCCTGCTGCTCGACCACGGCGCCGATCCGAACGCGTACGCGGAAGGCGGCAACGCGTCCATCCACTACACCGCGCTCACGCTCACGCTCGGCCGCGGCGAGGAGCGCGCGGCGCCGCACCCGCGCGCGCGCGAGCTGGCGCGGCTGCTGATGGAGCGCGGCGCGTCGCCGTACGACGTGCAGGTGCTCTACAACGTCTTCGGCAACCACGACTCGCGCCGCCCGCTGTCGGACGACGACGTGTGGCTGCTCGACCTGATGCACGAGATCTCCGTGCGGCAGGGGCGCGGCGCCGACTGGGACAATCCCGAGTGGCGCATGCTCGACATGGGCGGCTACGGGCACGGCGCGTACTACCTGCTGCACGCCGCCGTCACCGCGAACCTCCCCGGCCTCGCGACGTGGATGCTGGCGCACGGCGCGAGCCCGAACGCGACCACGCCCGTGCATCCGCGCCTGAAGTGGCGCCCGCTGCTGCTGGAGGCCGAGCGACGCGGGCTGTCGGAGATGACCAACCTGCTGCGCCGCCACGGCGCGACGCCCGGCGACACGGCCGCCACCGCGCCGCCGACCGGCGAGGACGCGTGGGTCGAGGCGTGCTTCCGCCTGGACCGCGGCGCGATGCGGACGATGCTGGCGCAGAACCCCGAATGGGCGCTGCATCCACGCGCGCTGCACGCGGCGGCGCGCCGCGATCGCGCCGACGTCGTCGAGGCGCTGCTGGCGATGGGCACGTCGCCGGAGGTCGAGCATCCGCGCAGCGGCGAACGCGCGCTGCACGCCGCCGCCGGCAACGACGCCGTGCGCGCCATCGACGTGCTGCTGGCGCACGGCGCGGAGGTGGACCCGCGCGAGCGCCAGTGGGGCGCGACGCCGCTCTGGTTCGCGGTGTGGGGCGGCTACTCGGCCGCCGCGGCGCGCCTCGCGCCCGTGAGCCGCGACGTGTGGAGCCTCGTCGCGCTCGGGCAGGTCGCGCGGCTGCGCGCGGTGCTGGAGGAGGACCCGTCGCTCGCGCGCAGCGCGGGCGAGCACGAGACGCCGCTCATGTACCTCCCCGACGACGAGGCGGTCGCGCGCGAGATCGCGACGCTGCTCGTGCGGCACGGCGCCGACCTCTCCGTCCGCGACGAGCGCGGGCTCACCGCCGCGGAGCTGGCGACGGAGCGCGGGATGGACGACGTCGCGGCGCTGCTGCGCGACACCACGACGTAGGCAGCGGCGACTCTGGACGGCGACGCCGGAACCTCCCATAGTGGGGACCGCGCCGACCTGGAGGTCCGTCATGCCCCGGTTCACCGCCCTGCAGAGCGCCACCGGCTTCGATCCGCTCCGCAACTTCCTCGTCGTCGGGGAGGGGCGGTCGAGCTTCCTCCTGCTGCACGACGCGCGCGTCGAGAACCTGAAGTTCGACGCCACGAAGCTGGACGTGCGCGCGGTGACGCGCACGGACTACTCGCGCTACGCGCACGTGCTGCAGGACCAGTTCATGGCCTGGGGGCTCGTGGCCGAGGAGTCCGCGCGCGGCTTCGCGGGGGCGATGCACGCGGCGGCGACCTACGGCGGACTGGCGCACCTGCTGTCCGTGCGCGGGAAGGTGCGCTCGCAGTCGCGCATCCGGGCCACGCGCCGCGGCGTGACGGCCGAGCTGCACGTGGCAGTGGTGCCGCAGAAGATGGTCACCGTCGCGTTCCGCTTCGTGCAGCACCGCGACGCATCGGGCGCGATGATCACGCTGTCGCGCTGGACGCCGTACGACCGCCGGCGGCTGTCGAACATGCTGAACTGGGTCTACGGCCCGCAGCTCAACGTCACCTTCGACGTGGTCGACGCCGACTGGGCGCGCGTGGACCAGCATCTGGGTCATCCGATCGACGACGAGGCCTTCCTGCGCCACATCGTCGGGAAGAAGCATCCGTCGGCGGACCTCACGGTCTTCTTCCTCGGCAACGGCTGGAAGAGCCAGAAGAGCGAGGTCGCGGGTACGATGTTCTACGAGGAGGGCGCGGCGGTCGTCGTGGACGACTCGCAGATCCCGGTGACGGACGGCGCGGACCGGTTCGCCGTCACGCTCGCGCACGAGGTCGCGCACTACCTCCGCGACGCGCAGAGCGGCTTCCGCGGCCACCACGACCGCCCGGGCGTGCTGCTGTCGGGCGGCACCGAGTCGACGGTGCTCGACAAGCAGCTGGTGTACGACATGAACCCGCCGCCGGCGTGACGCGCGCCGTCACGACGGGACGTGCGTCTGCTCCGCTGCGCGGTTCGGCGCCACGGCCGCGCGCATCTCGGCCGTCGTCGCGGGCGTGGGCATGCCGGCGCCGAGCGGGATCACGACGACGAAGCGCGCGCCGCCGCCGGGCGCGTCCTCGACGGCCACCGTGCCGCCGTGCTGCTCGACCAGGCTGCGCACCACGCTCAACCCGATGCCGCTGCCGCCCGCGTTGTGGCCCGCGCCGCCCAGCCGCACGAACGGCTGCCAGAGCCGCGCGCGGTCGGCGCGCGGCACGCCCGGCCCCTGGTCGCTCACGAACAGCCGCACGCACGGCCCCTCGGGGAGCGTGCACCGCTCGACCTCGAGCGACACCGTCTGGCCCGACGGCCCGTACTTGAGCGCGTTGTCGAGCAGGTTCACGACCACCTGCCGCAGCGCGCGCGGGTCCACGAGCGCGTAGATGCGCGACGGCGCGTCCGCCACGAGGCGCATCTGCCGCTGCTCGGCCACCGGCACGTAGGCCTCGACCACCTCCTCCACCAGCTCGCCGATGTCGGTGCGCTCGGGCTCCAGGCGCACGCGCGCGGCGTCGATGTGCGAGAAGAGGAGGATGTTCTCGACCAGGTCGCCCAGGCGGCGCGCCTCGCGGCCGATGACGCCGAGCCAGCGCATGCGCTCCTCGTCGTCGCGCTCGCGGCGCAGCTGCAGCGTCTCGCTGAACATGCGGATCTGCGCCAGCGGCGTGCGCAGCTCGTGCGACACGCTGGCCACGAAGTCGCGCCGCGCCTGCTGCAGCTCGCGCTCGCGTCTCAGGTGCAGCGTGCCCGCGCCGGCGAGCAGCAGCGCGAGCACGGGCAGCACCAGCTGCAGCCGCTGGCGCTCGGGGTGCAGGTACTCCGCGCGCAGCTCGCGCACCAGGTCGGGGTGCAGCGTCGCGACCGTCTTGGTGCTCGTGAGCCCGCGGAACACGAACTCGCCGCGCGCGTCCGACGTGTAGCGCTGCGGCGTGTGGAACACCTCCGTGCCGTCCTCGTCGATGCGCTGCAGCGCGACCAGCGTGTCGGGGATCGTGTCGGCGCCGTAGACCCAGCGCGTGCCGACCTGCGACGGCGGCAGCAGCATCGACGCGCGGCGCGGCACGGTGCCGGGCAGCGTGCGTACGAGCACGCTGCGCGACGTCAGGTAGCCGAACACCGCCACCTGCGACCCGTCGCGGTTGCGCTGCGACGCGGTCGTCACCGTGATGACGTTCCCCGGCGCGCGCACGTTCGAGAAGACGACGGCGTAGTACGTGTCGTGCCGCTTCGCGTGGTCGCGCGCGAGGTGCGGCAGCGTGTCGCGCATGCGCGGGATGTCCGCGGCCGCGCCCAGGGCCTCGTACCGGCCGGTGCGCAGGTCGAGGCGGAAGTAGCCGCGCCCCGGATCGCGCTCCTTCCCCAGCCGCCCGTCGAGCACCGCGCCCGCCGCCGCCGCGTACTCGGCGAGCGTCAGCGGGTGGACGTCGGCGGGGAGGCTCGTCACCGCGTTGACCTGCGAGCGCAGCAGGATCCCGGACTCGGTCACCTGCTCCGCGAACGCGCGCGCCGCGTAGCGCGCGTACTCGTCGAGCGCCGTCTCGACGGAGTGCTGGTGCTCGATCCACGCCTCGCGCACGGCCCACGCGCCGGCCACGGAGATGAGCATCGTGCCGAACAGCGCGCCCGTGACGACGAGCGAGCGCCAGCCGCGCGCGCGCAGCGCGCGCCACCAGGCGGTCACGCGGCCCTCATACGGCAGACCAGGGCACCTGGCCGCGCAGCATCGCGCCCACGCGCGCGCGCGTCGAGGCGCCGAGCTTCAGCAGCACGCGCTCGGTGTGGTTGCGGGCCGTCATCGCCGCGATGCCGAGCGCCTCGCCGATCTCCGCGTTGGAGGCGCCGAGGGCGAGCAGGCGCGCGACCTGGATCTCGCGGTCGGTGAGCGCGAAGCGGTCGCGCAGCGCGTCGTCGCTCAGCGTGCCGTCGCCGGCCGGCTTCTCCGCCGCCGACGCGCGGCGCAGGTGCGCGCCGATGCGCGCCATCAGCTCGACGACGCCGAACGGCTTGGTGACGTAGTCGTCGGCGCCCAGGCGGAAGCCGCGCACCTTGTCGGACTCGAGCCCGCGCGCGCTGAGGATCAGCACGGGGCTTTGGCAGCCGCGCTCGCGCAGCTGCTCCAGCACGTGGTAGCCGTCGCGGTCGGGGAGGCCCAGATCGAGCACCACGAGGTCGGGCGCGTCGCGCAGCGCGAGCGCGAGCGCGGCGTCGGCGGTGCCGGCGACGGAGACGCGGTGCCCCTCGTGCTCCAGGTTGCGTTGCAGGCCGCCGGCGAGATCGGCGTTGTCCTCGACGACGAGTATGCGCTTCATGGCCGGAGCGGTCCTGAGCGGTGGCGGGGCGACGGGGCGGGCCGCCGGCGCGCGCGACACGCTCCTAGACGACGGCGCGCAGCGACGGGCGGCGACGGGCGATCGGGATGGAGGATACGGCCGCGGGCGCCGGCGGGCATGGGTGGAACGACACAACCCGCGCCGGCTGGTCCAGCGCGTCGCGCAGCACCGCGCCCACCTGCGCGGGCTCCAGGAGGAAGGCGTCGTGGCCGTGCGGGGAGCGGATGGTGCGCAGGGCGGCGCCGGCCGCGCGCCCCCACGCCTCGACCACGGCGTCGGAGTAGAGCAGGTCCCCCGGCACGCCGACGGCGAACAGGCGGTCGGTGGCGGCCCCCAGCCGCGCGAGGACGGCGTCGCGGTCGCCACGGCCGCGGGCCACGTCGTGCGCGTCCATCGCGTCCAGCAGCGTGCGGTAGGTCGCCGCGTCGAAGCGGGCGGCGAGCGCCGCGCCGTGGTGCTCCAGCCAGCGCTGCACCGCGAAGGGCGACCCGTCGCCATCCTCCGCCGGGGCGCGGCCGAAGCGGTCGCCGAGGGAGGCCTCGGTGCGGAAGCTGAGCATGGCGATCGCGCGGGCGAGGGCGATCCCCGCGTCCGGATCGCCGGCCGTGGCGCCCAGCCGGAGCGCCTCGCGCTGGGTGTGGTTCCAGGCGATGGCCTGGGCCGTGTGGGCGTCGGGGGCGGCCAGCACGACCGCGGCGCGCGCGCGGCCGGGGTGCAGCAGCAGCCATTCCTGCGCGACCATCCCGCCCAGCGACCCGCCGACGACGGCGGCCAGCTCGCGGACGTGCAGCGCGTCGAGCAGGCGGCCCGCGAGGCGCGCCATGTCGCGCGTCGTCACGGGCGGGAAGCCGTCGCCGTCCCAGGTGCCCGGCACGACGCGCCAGTCCGTGGCGGGGCCCGTCGTGCCGTAGCAGGAGCCGAGGAGGTTCGGGGCGAGGACGGCGAACCGCGTCGTGTCGATGGCGCGGCCCGGCCCGATCACCTCCCGCCACCACCCGTGCTCCGGGTGCGCCGCCTCGGCCGACCCCGTGAGGGCGTGGAGGACGAGGATGACGTTGTCGCGCGCGGCGTTGACGGTGCCGTCGAGCACGAAGGCCTGCCGCACGTCCTCGAGGACGGCGCCGCACTCGAGCGCGAAGGTCTCGTGGAGGTGCGTGGCGCGCACGCGCGGCGGGAGCGCGGCGGGATCGCGCGGGAGGGTGCGGCGGGCGGGGGTCGTCATGGCGTCTGTCGGTGCGGCGGGCGCACGGCCCGCGAGACGCCGCCGGGCGAGACGCACGGGACCCGGGAGAGTCCCGTGGCTGGTCCCGCAACGACAGAGCCCGGCGATCACAGAGTGGCCGCCGGGCGCTCGCGTTTTAGCTCCTTGTTTAACGTGGCGGCAATAGGCGGCAAATCACCACGGTTTCGATTGTGGTCGGAGCATATCCGCTTCCGGCGGCCCGCGTCAAGCGGCGGCGCGCCGGACCTCTTTTCTCTTTGGAGGAATGCGGATGCTTCGGATCACGACGGATCATTCGGATCGCTCCGCACTGGCGCATCGGACGTCGCCGCCACGCGGAGCGATCCAAATGATCCGTTCCGATCCGGAGCATCCGCATCCCCCCAACAGCGGGAGGGGTCCGGTGCGCGGACGCTCAGCTTGTCTCGCCGCACGGCGCGCCCGAACGTGGGGGCTTCGCGCGTGACATGCCGACATCCCGCACGGAGGATCCGCCATGACGACCTCCCAGCAGCCGACGGCGGCGGGCGCGCCGTCCGCCTACACCGCCGCCCTCGACGCGCCCCCCGCGGTCGACGAGTCGCTGCTCGCGCGCGCGCGCTCCATCGAGGAGATCGTGCGCGCGCACGCCGACGACGCGGAGCGCGACCGGCGCCTCGCGCGCCCCGTGCTCGACGCGCTGCGCGACGCGGGGCTCTTCCGCCTGTTCACGCCGCGCGCGCTCGGCGGGCTCGAGGCGGACCCCGTGAGCGTCGCGCACGCCGCGGAGATCCTCGCCGGCTACGACAGCGCGGCCGCGTGGGCGCTGCAGGCCGGCAACACCGGCGCGTGGTGGACGTCGCGCTTCTCCGACGCCGGCGTGACCGAGCTGTTCGCGGACGGGCCCGACCTCGTGCTGGCGGCGTCGTTCAGCCCGCCGCACCGCGCCGTCGCGGTGCCCGGCGGCTACCGGCTCACGGGGCGCGGCCCGCTCGCGAGCGGCATCCACGACGCGCCGTGGGTGATGATGACCGGCGTCGTGTTCGACGGCGAGCAGCCGCGCATGACCGCCGACGGGCCGCAGGTCGTCGCGCTCGTGATGCGCACGCGCGAGGTCCAGATCCCCGACACCTGGCACTCGCTCGGCATGCGCGGGACGGACAGCGCCCACGTGTCGGCCGAGGACGTCTTCGTGCCCACGGCGCGCAGCTACGTGCTGTCGCCGGAGGTCGCCCTCCGCGCGCCGTTCGACGGGCCGCTGTACCGCCTGCCGGCGCCGACGTCGGTGAGCGTGTTCATCGTGCCCGTCGCGCTCGCGATCGCGCGCGGCGCCCTCGACGCGCTGGCCGAGCTCGCGCACCGCAAGACGCCGCTCGGCGCGTCGCGGACGCTGCGGCATCGCGCCACCGTGCAGGCCGCGCTGGCCGACGGCGAGGCGCAGTGGCGCGCGGCGCGGCTACTCTTCCACGACGCGCTGGCGACCGCGTGGCGGCGCGCGCTCGCCGGCGAGCCCGCCACGCTCCGCCACAGGGCCGACCTGATGCTCGCCGGCACGCACGCCGTGCAGACCGCGGCGCGGGTGACGGACCTCATGCACCGCATGGGCGGCACGGCCGGGATCTACGCGGGGAGCCGGCTGGAGCGCTGCCTGCGCGACGCGCAGACGGTGCGGCACCACGGCTTCCTCGGCGAGGCGCGCCTGGAGACCGTGGGGCAGGTCTACCTGGACGTGGCGCCGGAGTTCGTGATGGTCGCGTTCTGACGCGCGCCGCACCGGCGGACGCCGGCGGCCCCTGGCGCGCGGCGGTGCGACCGTCGATCGTGCGCCCGTGTCCCCGCCGTCCACCAACCGCGAGCACCTGGCCCGACTGGCCGCGCTGGCCGACGCCAACGCGGCCGAGGCGGTGCGCGTGGTGGCCGACCTCGACGCGGCGCGGCTGCTATGGCGCCCGAGCCCGGAGCGGTGGAGCGTGGCCGACTGCCTGGAGCACCTGATCGCGACGGGCGTCGTCTATCATCCGCGGATCCGCGCCGTGCTGGCGACCGCGACGCGCGACGCTGCGCTGGACGACGCGCGCTGGGCGCCGACCTGGTTCGGGCGGCTGTTCGTGCGGGCGGCGGGGCCGCACGGGCGTGCGGTGCGGGCGCGCGGGCCGTTCGTGCCGCCGCCGGGCCGGCTGGACGCGTGCCCGCGGCTGCTGGCGCAGCAACGCGAGCTGCGCGCGCTGATCGAGGATGCGCACGGCACCGACCTGCGCGCGCTGCGCATCGAGTCGCCGCTGTCGCGGGTGCTGACGCTGCGGCTGGGCGAGGCCTTCGAGATGCTGCTCGCGCACCAGCAGCGGCACCTCGCGCAGGCGTGGCGGGTGCGCCAGTCGGTCGGCTTCCCCGCCTCGCGCGCGCTGGCCGCCGGCGGCTAGGGCGTGTGCGCCAGGTGGCGCCTGCTCGGTGCTCGGTGCTGCGCCCGGCGCTCGGACCTCGGTCGATCCCGCGCCGCTCCCGGGAGAGCGCTCGGCGCCCCCAACGCTCCCCGCGCTTCGCACGCGTAGTTCTTGCGGCGGGCATCGCCTCGGCCTTTGGCAGGCTCACTCCGCATCCGGAGGTACTCGTGCGTGTCCGCCACCTCGCAGCAGCCGCCGCCCTCGCCGTCGCCCTCCTTCCGCGTCCCGTCGTCGGGCAGACTGGGCCCAACCTGCTGGTCAACGGCGGCTTCGACAGCGGCCTCGCCGGGTACACGGTCTTCGCATCGCCGGGCTATATCGTCGCGGCCACGACCGGCTGCCCGCTCGGTGTGACATGTGCCCTGTTCGGCACGCCGGGTACGGGGCCTGGTGTGGCGTCGCTGTCGCAGACGGCCGCAACCCTGCCCGGCGCGAGCTACCTCGCCTCGATCACCACCGGGACGAAGGCGCCGGGGGCGCCGTTCGTCTTCTTCCTCGAGGCCGGCGAGCAGCGCACCACCTTCGACTGTCTCGTGCTCACGCCCTGCGTCGTGACGCGCGCGTTCACGGCGACGGGTCCGAGCACGGTGGTGCGTTTCGGCGTCGAAGACTTCACCCCCGCGGGTGCGGACCGGTTCGGCCAGAGCGGGATCGTCGTGGACAACGCCTCACTCGTGCTCGTGGCCTCGGCCGTCGTGCCCGAGCCCGGCACCTGGGCGCTCCTGGCTACGGGTCTGGCGGCCGTCGCTGGCGTCGCGACCCGTCGCCGGCGCCGCGCGGCCTCTCGCCGCGCCCGGAGCACCGCGGAGCGATGACGGGTCTCCCTCATGCCGTGACGTTTGCGCACACGCACTAGGCGCCCACGCCATCGGACGGTCAGCGCCGCGCGGCGGGTGCGCGCGGTGGCACGGGCACGATGGCGTCGGCGCCCGTGCGCGGGAGGAGCGGCGGCGGGCGGAAGCCCGCGTGCCCCGAGCGCAGCGCGTACGGGACGTCGGCGGGCGCGCCGCCGTTCGACCAGTCGTCGGCCTTGCCGGGCGAGTCGGGGCGCGGGTGCGCGTTGACGTAGGCGGCGACGTCGTACGCCTGCTCGGGGGTCAGCGAGCGCGGCTGGCCGAGCGGCATGTTGTGCCAGATGAAGGCGGCGGCGCGCTCCTGGCGGGCCATCGACGCGCCGACCGCGTACGACCGCGGGCCCCAGAGCGCCGGGACGCGGCCGCCGTTCTCGTAGACGCGCCCCGCGCCGTCGGCGCCGTGGCAGGCCACGCACCGCTCGGCGTACACGGCCGCGCCGCGGGCCGAGTCGCCGGGGAGTGACCGGGCGAGCGCGTCGCCGCCGGGGATCTTCGGCTGGCCGTCGGCGCCCGGAAGGAGATGGCCGGCGCCCACGGGGACGCCGCGCGAGAGGAAGGCGAGGTAGGCGACGATGTCCTCCATCTCGCGGCTCTCGTGCGGCAGGCGGCGCCCGGCGAGCGAGCGGGTGAAGCAGTAGTTCACGCGGTCGGCGAGGCCGATCACGGTGCCGCTGCGTGCGAGGTACTTGGGGTAGCGCGCGAACGCGCCGGCCATGGGCGCGGTGCCGGGCGCGCGTCCGCCGTCGAGGTGGCAGTTGGTGCAGGCGATGCGGCCCGGGGCGTAGTGCGGGAGGCTGTCGGGCGTGTCGCGCACGAGCGCCCATCCGCGCCGGATGCTGGCCCCGAGCGAGTCCGCGGGGATCTCGGCGTCCGTGGGGGGCCGCCAGGCCGCGGGGTCGAAGGCCGCGGTGGCGGTGACCGGGGCAGCAGCCGCGGCGGCCGGCGGCGCGTCGGCCCGCGCGTCGGGGCGCTCGCAGGCGGCGAGCAGAGCGCACGTCGCGGCGAGCGCGAGCGGGCGGGCGGGGGCGGGGCGCATGGGCCCCACGCTAACGCCGGTCGCGCCGCGGCGCACGTCGTGGTACGGTGATCGCTCCACCGTCGCCCGTCTCCACCGGAGCCCGTCATGACCGCCCCGACCGCCGCCTCGAGCGCCACCAAGGCCACCATTCCCTGCGCGCAGTGCCGCACCCTCAACCGCGTGGACCTGTCGCGGATCGCGGACGGCCCGCGCTGCGCGAAGTGCCAGGCGCCGCTGGCGCTCGACCATCCGGTGCCGGTGGGCGACGCGGACTTCGATCGGGTGATGGCGGACAGCCCGGTGCCGGTGCTGGTGGACTTCTACGCCGACTGGTGCGGCCCCTGCCGCGCGATGGCGCCGCAGCTGGACGCGTACGCGAAGCGCAGCGCGGGGAGCGTGCTGGTGGCGAAGGTCGACACGGACCGCGCGCCGAACGTCAGCCAGCGCTTCGGCATCCGCAGCATCCCGACGCTCGC
Source organism: Roseisolibacter agri (assembly GCF_030159095.1). Lineage (NCBI taxonomy): Bacteria > Pseudomonadati > Gemmatimonadota > Gemmatimonadia > Gemmatimonadales > Gemmatimonadaceae > Roseisolibacter > Roseisolibacter agri. The sequence goes on along the minus strand of NZ_BRXS01000002.1, from coordinate 297,435 downwards.
CGTGTTCGTGGGCGGGCGCGAGGCGGGGCGCGAGGTGGGCGCGGTGCCGATCCAGCGGCTGGAGGCGCTCGTCGCGGCGGCGCGGAAGGGCTGACGCTGCGCCGGACCCAAACGGCGAACTGCATTAGACAGGATTAGACGGATTGAACGGACCAGAGCCGGATTACCTCCCGTGTGGTGCGACGTCCCTTGCGCCACGGGGAGCGTAATCCGGCTCTTGTCCGTCGAATCCGTTGTAATCCTGTCCAATGCAGTTCGGGTCCGGCGCGAGCACGCCGCCGACTCAGTTCCCGACGCGCGCGACGACGCTCCGGATGCTGTCCGGCTTGAGGCCCCCGTTGCGGTCGTCGACGAGGTGCCACCAGTACACGACGACCTCGCGGCGGGTCGCGTCGATGCCCGGGATCTCCGACGCGCGGACCGTCTTCCGCTCCGCCACCGCGAGCGTGGGGCAGCCGGTGCGCTGCACGCACGGTCCCCAGAGCGCGGCCGCGACCCACTCGCGGCCATAGACCGCGTAGCCCACGGGCCGCGTCGTGTTGTTGCCGAGGACGACCGCACCGGGGGCGGACTCCACGGCGACGTTGCCGGCCCAGATGCCGCCGCCGCGGTCCACGTCGGCGCCGGCGCTGTCGGTGGGCGTCAGCGCGTCGCCGTCGCCGCAGGCGGCGAGCGCGCCCAGCGCGAGCGCGCCCAGGACGGAGGTGAGGGTGTGTCGCATGCCCGTGCTACCCGCGCGCGGCGCGGCGCGTCACCTGATGCTCACCTGGTGCTCACCTGGAGACCAGCACACGCTCCAGCAGCGCCGCCAGCCGGTAGCCTGCGAGCGTCACCTGCGGGTCCGACACGCGGCGCACCTGCGCCTGGTAGTCCGGCGTGAGCGGCATGCTGTCCACGACGCCCGGATACACGTCGCGCTGCGCGAGGATCAGGCTCTCGACGGCCCAGCGCTCCGGCACCGTGTCGGCGATCCACGCCGCCCAGCGCGCGTCCGGATACGAGCCGGGCAGGCGCGAGGCCCACTCGTCGGCGCGCGCGAGCTTCGCGTCCTCGCCCTGCGGGCGGCCGCCGCGGCGCCCCGGCTGCCGGCCCGGCGAGCGGTCGAGCGCGTTGTCCCACAGCGCGTGCAGGTTCGTGCTCCCGATGCGCACGTCGTTGCCGCCGCGGTCGCCCTCGGGCGAGCGGTCCGTGACGCGCGAGCTCGCGTGCAGCGGCTGGTGGATGTCGCCCACGAGATGGAGCACCCACGCGAGGTCGATCGCGCGCTCGGCATCCGACCGGCGCGCGTCGCGCAGCGCCGCGGTGAGCGCCACGATCCGCTCGGCCGCGTTCTCGGGCTGCGCCTGCAGCTCGGGGACCGCGACCGGACGGCCCGCCGCGTCGGTGCGCCAGTAGTGGTCGTCGTAGTGCCAGTGCGAGCGGCTGTAGCGGCGCACGCGCGCCATGTCGCGGCGGTTCTTCACGACGTCGGGCCACGTCGCCGCGCGCACGAAGAGCGCGCGGTCGCGCGCCTCGGGCCCGCCGCTGTTCGGGCGGAGCTGCGCCAGCCCCGCATCGCTGGGCGCCGCGCGCAGGAGCGCCACCGCGCGGGCGCGCGCCGCGGGCGACAGCCGCCGCCACGCGATCGACGCCACGGTCATGTGGCCGACGTCGTCCCACGCGCGCGCCGGCGCGGCGGGCAGCAGCGCGAGCGCGGCGACGACCGCGAGGAGAGTGCGACGGACGCGGCGCGGGCGGCTCATGTCCGCAATTCTATTGCGCGGCCAGATCCCCGGAAACGGCGGGCGGACGCGGCGCCGGTGGTGCCACGGGCGCGACGGGACCGGTGCGCGCGGGCGCACGCCGCGGCGCGTCGGCGCGCGGGCCGGCGTACGGCGCGGGCGGCCCGCCGTTGGTGGCGACCGGCGCCACGACCGGCGCCACGACCGGCGCCACGACCGGCGCCACGACCGGCTCGACGTCCGGCAGGTCCGCGCGCGTCACCGGCGACGGCGCCACCTCGTCCTCGACGAGGCGCAGGTGCACCTCGAAGCGCGCGCCCGCGCCCGGCGCGCTGTCGACGGCGATGAAGCCGCCGCCCTCGTCGACGATGCTGAACGCCGTCGCGAGGCCGAGCCCCGTGCCGGACGCCGCGGACGCGCCGTGCACGGGCGTCTTGGTGGTGAAGAACGGCTCGAAGATGCGCTCGCGCGTGGCGGTGTCCATGCCGACGCCCGTGTCGCGCACCGTCAGCACCGCCCAGCTGCGCGGCTCCGCCTCCTCGACGCCAGGCGCGCTGGCGCGCCGCCGCTCGGTCGCGATGCTGAGCGTGCCGCCCGTCGGCATCGCGTCGCGCGCGTTGACGGCGAGGTTCATCATCACCTGCTCCAGCTGCCCGACGTCGGCGTCGACCACCAGCGGCGTCTCGCTCAGCCGCGTCTCCAGGCGCACGCGGTCGCCCGCCAGCCGGCGCAGCAGCCGCTCGGCGTCGCGCACCACCTGGTTGAGGTCCACCGCGCGCCGGTCGACGCGCTGCTGCCGGCCGATGGTGAGCAGCTGCCGCGTCAGCGACGTCGCGCGCGTCACCGCGTCGCCCGCCTCGGTGAGCTCGACGCGCAGCGGATGGTCCGCGGGCAGCTCCTCGAGCGTCGCGTCGAGGTTCACGCGCACGATCGTCAACAGGTTGTTGAAGTCGTGCGCGACGCCGCTCGCCACGCGGCCGATGGCCTCCATCTTCTGCGCCTGGTGCAGCTGCCGCTCCAGCGCGGCGCGCGCGCGCTCGGCCTCGGTGCGCGCGGTCTCGTCCTCCGCGGTCACGATGCGCACCTGCCGCCCGCCGAGGATCGCGTCGTGCGAGACGACGACGACGTCCAGCTGGCGGCCGTCCTTCGTCATGTGCCGCACCGCGCGCCGCGTCGTCGTGCCGTCCGCGTGGTCGGCCGCGAGCCGCTCGACCTGCAGCACGTCGTGCTGCGGGCGGATGTCGCGGATGGTCATGCGCAGGAACTCCTCGCGCGACCAGCCGTAGCGCTCCACCGCCGCGTCGTTCACCGCGAGGAACGCCAGCGTCTCCGCGTCGAACATCCACATCGGCAGCGGCGCGCGCTCGAACAGCAGCTGGTCGCGCAGCCCGCTCTCGCGCAGCGCGTCGTTGGCCGCCTCCAGCTCCACCGTCTGGTCCTGCAGCTGCGCCGTCTGCAGCTCCAGCTCCGTGGCCTGCTCGCGCAGCTGCTCGTTGGCCAGCTCCAGCGCGAGCGCCTGGTCCTCCAGCCGCTCGCGGCGGCTGGCCAGCTCGCCCGCCTGCTCGCGCAGCCGCGCGTTGGTGCGCGCGAGATCCTCGGCCTGCGTGCGCGCGCTGGCGAGCAGGCGCGTGAGCGCGAAGTGCACCGCCACCGCGACCACCGCGGCCAGCAGGACGCCGCCCACCAGCAGCATCAGCGTCAGGTCGCGCACGCTGGCGTCGTCGCGCTCGCGCTCGGCGAGCGTGCGCTCGACGTGCGCCTCCAGCGCCTCCAGCTCGGCGCGCAGCGAGTCCATCGCGAGCGAGCCGCGGCGCACCTGTGCGGTGAGCGCGGCGTTGGGGAAGCGGCCGCGCCGCGTGCGCACCGCCTCCAGCAGCGAGTCGGTGAGCGCGATGCGCTGCAGCGTCGCGGCGCGGAAGGCGCGCACGCGCGGCGCGATGCCCGGCTCGGCCCGCACGAGCGTGTCGATCGCGTCGACGTCGCGGATGACGTCCGCCTGCCAGCCCGTCGTGGTCACGAGCAGCGACGAGTCGCCCGTGAGCGCGAAGCCGCGCGCGTCGATCACCGCGTCGGCCACGCGCGCGTGCACGCGCTCGACGACGCGCAGCGCCTGCTCCGTGTGGCGCACCTCGCCCGCGGTGCGCGCGGCACGCCGCAGCGCGAGCCCGCTGGCCCCGCCGATCGCGAGGATCAGCAGCGCCGGCGCGGCGGCGACGAGCAGGGGGCGGAGTCGGGTGGTCGGCACGCGGGCGCGCGCGAGGACGGGATGCCCCGGCGAGGCGGCACGATGGGCAGCAGCGATGGACGCGTCCCACCGGGGCGGTACGCGCGGAACGGTGGATCAGTAGTGGATCGGTCCCCCGCGCGCGAGGGTCGGGGCCGCCCGGCGGGCGCGGAGGGCGGTGATCCTGGTCACATCCTCGCGGGATCGTCATGCCCTGGCGGCGACGGTCGCCACAGCGGAAGATTGGCGGCATGCGCACGCCGGCCGGCGCGCGGCTCCTTCCCTCACACCGCGGAGGCCTCCATGTGGCAGGAGTTCAAGGCGTTCCTGATCAAGCAGAACGCGCTCGCCCTGGCGATCGCGGTGGTGATCGGCGCGGCGCTCAACAACGTCGTGCAGGGCATCGTGGACGGGCTGATCATGCCGATCGTCGCGGTCGCGACGCCCGATCCGGCGACGTATCAGAACATGACGTGGACGCTCGGGCGCCTCGTGCTGAAGCCGGGCCTCCTCATCAACGCGATCATCAACTTCCTGATCGTCGGCTTCGTCGCGTGGCGGCTCACGAAGGCGTTCATCAAGGAGACGCCGGCCGAGCCGCCGAAGACGGTGAAGGCGTGCCCGTTCTGCTTCATGGGCGACCTCGATCCGAAGGCGTCGCGCTGCCCGCACTGCACCAGCCAGCTGGACGGCGCGCCGGCCAACCTGCCGCCGGGCGCGCGTGTGCCGTCGACCGTGGGCTGAGAGCCTCGCGCGCGACGTACGTGAGGCGGGCCGGCCGCTGGCACGGGTGACCTGGATCACCCGCCGCCAACGGCCGGCCCGCCTCGCTCGTTACGTGAGTGTGCCCGTGGCGTCGACAGAACGTCGCGCCGTCCGGGTCATGCTCCCTCCATCATGCGCCAGCCGGCCCCCCGTCCCCGCCTCCGCACGCTCGCGCTCCCGCCATCGCTGCGGCGTCCCGCGCGCGCGCGCCGCAGCTCGCCTCGCGGCTGGTGCCTGCCGTCGCACGCGGTGCTGCGCGCCGCGCTGCGCACGCTGCTGGCGCTGCCGCCCGAGTCGGCGCGCGACGCGGACCGCGCGGTCGCGCTGATCATGCGCCGCGTGCGCGCCGACGCGTGACGTCGCGTCGTCAGGGCGTCATCGTGCCGACGAGCATCACGTGCGCCTTCGGCGTGCCGGGGAACATCAGCCACGGCTCGGTGCGCGACGGCGTCTCGGTGATGCCCGACGTCGCGCCCGTGGCGCCCGGCATGTAGTACACGAACAGCGGCCGCACGCCGGTCGCCTTGCCCGTCGCGGCGTTCCAGCTGCCCGCGGGCCCGGTGAGCGTGTAGAGCGCGCCGCCCGCGCGCGGCATCGTGAGCTTGCCCGCCGCGATCTCGCGGAAGCGCACCGTGTCGACCTCCGTGCCCTTCACGCCCTCGGCGCGCAGGGAGCGGCCGCGCGCCATGAACGGCTCCAGCGCGCGGTGGTAGCACGCGACGTGGAAGTTCTCCTGCGCGGGATCGTCGGCGAGGCAGCGCATCGCGCCGCTGCCCTCGCGCAGCGTCACGAGCTTGCCGGCGGCGTCGTAGCCCAGCACGGTCGCGGTCGCGCGCATCTCGGCCGGCAGCGGCAGCACGGCGGCGGCGATCTGCTCGGCCGCGGGCGGCGCGGCGTGGTGGCCGGCGGGGTGCGCGGCGGGTGTCTGCGCGGCGAGGCCGGTCGCGGACGCCGCGAGCAGCGAGACGAGGGAGATGGCGGGGCGCATGGGAGCGGCGGTGAGGGAGACGGGGCGGCGATCGGGACCGCGCCCCATCATGCCGCGATTCGGCGTCTCACGCCACGGCGCTCACTCCTGGACCTTGTCGACGATGCGGCGGCCGCCCGCGCGGCGGTCGTCGCCGAGGGCGCGCCGCTTGGCCTCTTCCTGGGCGTGCTCGCGGAGCGCGGAGAACTCCGCCTGCAGGCGATCGAGCTCGTCGTCGGTGAGGTTCTCGAGGTCGAGCATCGAGTTGCGCGCGTCGCGCACGGCGCGCAGGAGCTCGTCGAGCTTGAGGTGCACCGCGCGCGTGTCGCGGTTCTGCGTGTTCTGGATCAGGAAGACCATCAGGAAGGTGACGATGGTCGTCCCGGTGTTGATGACGAGCTGCCAGCTGTCGGAGTAGCCGAAGACCGGGCCGGTGAGGGCCCACACGACCACGACGGCGACGGCGATCCCGAAGCCCAGCGGGCTGCCGGTCAGGCCGGAGGTGCGTTGCGAGAAAGTGCGGAAGAGCTCGTGCACGGCCTCCTCCGAGGGGCGCGGTACGGTGGCGTACGGACCTCGCCATCCCATGCGTGGACCGTGCCGTGGCGGCCGGGGCCGGAATCGGGCCGCAGTCGGGGCCCGAAACGCCGCGCCGCCGCGTCCCGGAGGGGGACGCGGCGGCGGGACCGGCGAACTCTGGCGACTCAGCGCCCAGTCAGCGGCCGTAGCGGGCGGTGAGCGTCGCGCTGGCGAGCCGGTTGGCGTTGATGTTGAAGCCGATCATCGCCGCGGTTGCGGTTGCGGGCACGTCGAGCTTCGCCACCTTGAGCGCGTGCACCGTGAAGATGTAGCGGTGCGGCTTGTCGCCCGGCGGCGGACACGGGCCGCCGTAGCCCTTCGCGCCGAAGTCGGTGGTCCCCTGCACCGCGCCCGCCGGCAGCGCGGCCGGCGTGGTGCTGCCGGCACCGGACGGGAGCGCGGTCGTCGTCGCCGGGATGTCGTAGACGACCCAGTGCCACCAGCCGCTCCCCGTCGGCGCGTCGGGGTCGTAGGCGGTGATCGCGAAGCTCTTCGTGCCGGCGGGCGCGTTCTTCCACGCCAGCTGCGGCGAGACGTTCTGCCCCGAGCAGCCGAAGCCGTTGAAGACGTGCCGGTTGCCGATCTTCGTCTCGCGCGACAGGTCGGTGCTGGTGAGCGACAGGCGCTGCGCCTGCGCGGCCGCCGGCGCGGCGACGAGCAGCGACGCGGCGAGGAGGGCGGGTCGGAGTCGCATGAGCGGATGCATGGAGTGGAGTGAGGTCAGCGCGTCTCCACCGCCTTGGTGACGCGCATCCCGCCCGACGGGATCGGGCGCAGCGCGTTCCAGAGCAGCGGATAGGTGGCCATGCTCTGCGCGCGATACTGCGGGCGGAAGCCGAACAGCACGACGTGGCCCTTCCCCATCGCCACGTCCACCATCGCGGCCCTGCCCGCGATCTTCTCCGCGCCCAGCAGCCAGCCGGAGAGCAGCGGATCGCCCTGCGCCGGGTAGCGCGCGACGACGCTGGCGCGCGACGGATCGGTGATCTCGAACGCGGGGCTCGCCTCGAACCACACCATCTGCTGCGGCGCGGTGTAGCCGGCGGCCAGCGGGTGCGCGCGGTCCAGCTCCACCCGGAAGATCGAGCCCGGCGCGTAGAACTGCGTCGGCCGCAGCTCGGCGAGCACGTTCTTCACGGGCAGCTGCAGCGCCTCGATCGCGTACTCGCTGGCGTCGTTGAGCGCGACCAGCGTGCCGCCCGCCTCGACGAACTGCTTCAGCGCCGCGGCCCCTTCCTCGCCGACGCCGCCCTTGAGCGAGTCGGGATACGCGCCGGCGGGACCGCGCGCGATCTGCCGCGCCGCCTGCTCGGGGAGGAGGATCACGTCGAAGCGCGACGCGAGGTTGCCGGCGCGCAGGTCGCGCGCGGTCGCCATCGTGTACGGGATGCGGTGCTGGTCGAGCAGCCAGCGCGTCCACCCCTCGTCCATCGACGCGGAGGCGTTGCGGAAGATGCCGACGCGGCGCGCCTTGCTGTCCGAGAGCCCGCGCGCGACCCAGCGCGTCTGCGCCTGCGGCGCGAGCGGGGTGCTGGCGGCGGTCACCGAGTCCTGCACGAACGCGACGTCGAGCCCGTAGAGCAGCGGCAGCGTGTGCGCGGTGACGTCGTACGGGCGCTTCGGCGGGCCGCCCGGATACTCGCGCAGGTTCGGGTACTGCTGCGGCTCCAGCAGCGCCTTCGCGAACGCGCCGTACGGCTGCGCCGTGTGGATCAGCAGCGAGCCCGCGGGATAGCTCTTCCTGTTCGCGGTGAACGCGGCGGTCGCGCGGCGCAGCTCCACCTGGCCGCGCTGCAGGATGCGCACGACGGCGTTGACGGCGGTGTCGCGCGCGGGCTGCGCGGGGATCACGATCGTCGACGGCCAGCTCGCGCGGCCGGGCGCGCGCTTCCCCGCCACCGCGTTCGCCTGCACGCGCGCGAAGCTCTGCAGCCACTGCGCGCGGTCGTCGGCCGCCTGCGCCAGCAGCGCCCAGCTGGCCGCGGTCTGGTACTTCACGATGTCGCCGATCCCCCACGCGCCCCCGCCCCACGGCGCGAGGAAGTCGACGTTGGCGACCTTGGCGTCGACGTTGTAGCCGCCGCGCAGCGAGTCGAACGGGATGCGCACGGGCGTCGCCAGCTGCGCGCTCGCCGTCTCGGTGAGGATGCGGATCGCGCCGTGGTAGTGCTGGTAGGCGCGCGCCGGCGTCCACGCGTCGTACGACGTGTTGTTGGCGATGCCGGTGAAGCCGTCGGCGAGCATGCGCCACGTCATCGCCTTGCCCATCTGCGCCACGCCGGCCATCAGCACCGGGTCGATGTTCGGCTCGATGGGATCCATGTACGGCGGGATGAAGATGCGCGACCCGCCGCCGCCCTGCTGGTGGATGTCGTTGGCGACCTGCGGGTGCCACTTCCCGTACAGCGAGTCGACGACCATCTGGGTCTCGACCTGCGTGAACGCGTACCAGTCGCGGTTGTTGTCGTGGCCCGTGTAGTGGTGGTACAGCGTCGGCGGCCCGCTCCCCTCCCACGGCGTGCCGAGCGACGACTTGTACCAGTCGGTCACGATGTCCATGCCGTCGGGGTTGAGCGACGGCACCATGATGACGATGGCGTTCTTGCGGATCGCCTGCGCCTCCTCGTCCTCGCCGCCCGCGAGCCGCTCGGCCAGGCGCAGCGGCGACAGGAAGCCGCCGACCTCGGTCGAGTGGATGCTCGACGTCACGAGCACGACGACCTTGCCGTCGGCGATCAGCTGCCGCCGCTCGGCGTCGCCCGAAAGGAGGCGCGGATCGGCGAGCTTGCGCTGGATCTCCTCGTAGCGCGGCAGGTTCGCGAGCGTGGCCGAGTCGGCGAAGAACGCGGCCAGGAACGGGCGGCCGAGCGTCGTCTTGCCGAGGGTGCGCACGGTGACGCGCGGCGAGGCCTTGTCGAGCGCCTGGAAGTAGTCGACGACCTGCTTCCACTGCGGCAGCTTGCGGTCGTCCCCCGGCTCGAAGCCGAGGAACGCGGCGGGCGTGGGGAGTGCGGCCTGCGCCGCGGCGGCGCGGGGATGGGCGAGCGCGGCCGCGGCGAGCAGCGCGGCGGCCAGGGGGCGACGCATGCGGGAACTCCGGAGAGGGGTTGGATGGACTACGCGGATCGACGGCTGCGTGCTGCGTGCTCGGTGCCGTGTGACCGGCTGCCCGGGAGGCGTCGGCGCGGCGGGTCCTTTGTCCTTTGGGGAGGATGCGGATGCTCCGGATCACGACGGATGCTTCGGATCGTCCCGTGTGGCGGCGACGCCCCGCGTGCTACATGGAGCGATCCGAGGAATCCGTTCTCATCCGAAGCATCCGTATCCTCCCCAAGAGCACAGGATTCCGGCGCGCCGACGCATCCTGCGATGCCTTTCAGGCGTCGACGATCCGCACCGCCCGCCACCGGCCGTCCGGCAGCTGCGACAGAAGCACCAGGCGGCGCTCGACGGCCGCGGTCTGGTCGGCGCGCTCGGGGACGATGGTGCGCTCGGCGTACAGGACGGCCCACTGGCCCACGATGGCCGGGCGCGAGAGGGCGAGCAGGCCGCGCGGCGGGATCGCCTCGTCGCGGCCCTTCGCCTTGCCGGCGACGGCGCGGGCGGCGGTGGGCGCGTCGTAGCGGCGCTGCTTCGCGCCCACGGTCCAGATGGGCGTGGCCAGCGTGCCGGCGGTGGCGGCGCGGCGCAGGCCGGCCGCCAGCGTGTCGGCGGTGGCGCGCGGCAGCGCGGGCGCCACGGTCACCAGCGCGCCCGCCAGCGAGTCGGTGGCCGCGCGCGACGCGGGCGCGAGCGTCGCCAGCCGCTCGTCGAGCGCGATCAGCGTCGCCGGCCCGACGGTGCCCGGCGCGCGCGTGTAGAGCGTGTCGATCGCCGCGGCCCACAGCCACGCGGTGTCGGCGGCGGGGCCGGTGCGCGGCGTCGGGCAGCCGGACTGCGGCGCGCCGTCGTAGTAGCACGAGGCCGCGCGGCCGACGGCGTGCGCGCCCGCGCGGACGTCGGTCCACATGCGCACCACGTACACGACCGCGACGACGGCGACGCCGAGGACGACGAACGGCAGGACGCGGCGGAGGGAGTTGTCAGGCATCGGACCCTTCGAGAGCGAAACGGCGAGCAAGGATGAAGATCTGACAGAGTCTGATAACGACGGATGGCTCCGCGTCGGGCGACGTGCCTCGCCGCCACGCGGAGCATCGGCGGTTATCCGATCTTCTCAGATCTTCATCCTTGCCTGCCTTTCAGTGGTTGACGTTCACAGATGCCGCAGGAACCGCTCGGGCGCGGCGAGGAAGTCGCGCGTCAGCCGCACGTGCTCCAGCGCGTCCCACGCCACGGCGGCCGGCGGGCCGTCGTCGAAGCTGTACAGGCGCGCACCGGGATACGCCAGCAGCAGCGGCGAGTGCGTGGCGATCACGAACTGCGAGCCCTGCTCCACCGCCTCGCGCAGCAGCGACAGCAGCGCCAGCTGCCGCTGCGGCGACAGCGCGGCCTCGGGCTCGTCCAGCAGGTAGAGCCCCTTCGGCACGAGCCGCGACTGGAAGAGCGCGAGGAAGCTCTCGCCGTGCGAGCGCGCGTCGGGATCGGCGCCGTAGCGGCGCTCCATGTCGGCGATCGATCCCTGCAGCGGGCCGAGCGCGAGGCCGGTGGCCCACGCCGACCGGTCCTGCGCGGCGTACTCCTCCTTCACCTCGGCGATGCGCGCCTGCAGCTCGGCGCGCGTGCGCGCGATGCGCTTGGCGAAGCCGAAGAAGTCCTCGGCGCGCAGGAAGAAGCCGCGCGTCGTGCGCACGCGCCACGCGAGCTTGAGCCGCTTCGCGAGCGCGCGCGCCGGCGCCAGCGTCGGGTCGAGCGCCGTCTCGTCGCTCCCGACCGTGGGCAGCGCCGCGGCTACGGCCAGCCCCTCCAGCAGCGTCGACTTCCCGGAGCCGTTCTCGCCCACGAAGCAGGTCACCGGCGCGTCGAGCGCGAGGCCGTCGTTCAAGTCGGCCAGGGCGCGGACGGCGGGCACCGTGAACGGATACGCGTCCGCGCTGGCCGGCAGCGTGCAGCGCAGCTGAAGCAGAATGGGCACGGGAAGTGAACGGCGGAGGACGATGGTGCGGAGGACGATAGTGCGGAGGACGGAGGGGCGCGATACGGTGGGGCGGACCTCCCGGCTTGAAGCTTCGCGCTCGAAAGGTCCGCCCCACCGTCTCACGCTCCATCGTTCTCCGCCGTTCCGTTCTCCGCCGTTCCGTTCTCCGCCTTTCCGTCCTCCGCTGTTTAGCTTCCAGCCATGACGGCGCCTTTCGATCCCACCCTTGCGAGGTCCGCCGCCCTGCTCGAGGGCATCGTGCAGCTGGCGAGCGAGGGCATCCTGTCGGTCGACGCCGAGGAGCGCATCCACCTCTTCAACCGCGGCGCCGAGGAGATCTTCGGCTACCGCGCGGACGAGGTGCTGGGCCGGCCGCTGGAGCTGCTGATCCCCGAGCGCTACCGCGGCCGGCACCACGCCGAGCACCTGCCGCACTTCGCCGGCGCGCACGAGACGTCGCGGCGCATGGGCGAGCGGCGCGAGGTGTACGGGCGGCGCAAGAGCGGCGAGGAGTTCCCGGCCGAGGTGTCGATCTCCAAGGTGGACGTGGACGGGCGGCGCATGTACAACGCCGTCGTGCGCGACGTCACCGAGCGCCGCCGCACCGAGGCCGCGCTGCGCGCGCGCGGCGAGGCGCTGGCGCGCAGCAACGCGGAGCTGGAGCAGTTCGCGTACGTCGCCAGCCACGACCTGCAGGAGCCGCTGCGCATGGTGGCCAGCTACACGCAGCTGCTGGCGCGCCGCTACCAGGGGAAGCTCGACGCGCAGGCCGACACGTACATCCGCTTCGCGGTCGACGGCGCGCAGCGCATGCAGGTGCTCATCCACGACCTGCTCGCGCTGTCGCGCGTGGGCACGCAGGAGCGCCCGCATCGCCCGGTGGACACCGCGAAGGTCCTCACGGGCGTGCTGCGCTGGCTCGGGAGCGCGCTCGAGGAGAGCGGCGGCACCGTGGAGGTCGAGGGCGCGCTGCCGACGGTGCTCGGCGACGCGGGGCAGCTGGAGCAGCTCTTCCAGAACCTCGTCGCGAACGCGCTCAAGTTCCGGAAGGCGGGCGTGCCGCCGCGCGTGGTGATCCGCGCGGCGCGCGCCGCGGGCGGCGCGATGTGGGAGTTCACGGTGCGCGACAACGGCATCGGCTTCGAGCCGCAGTTCGCGGAGCAGATCTTCACCGTGTTCCAGCGGCTGCACACGCGCACCGAGTATCCGGGCACGGGCGTCGGACTGGCGATCTGCCGCAAGATCGTGGAGCGGCACGGCGGCACCATCCGCGCGGAGGGGACGCCGGGCGAGGGCGCGGCGTTCCACTTCACCCTGCCGGACGCCCCGTGAGCATGCCCGCCGACGCGCCGCGCGCGCTCGAGCTGCTGCTGGTGGAGGACAACCCCGGCGACGTGGAGCTGGCGCGCGAGGCGCTGCGCGACGTCACGGTGCCGCATCACCTGTCGGTGGTGCACGACGGCGTGGAGGCGCTGGCGTTCCTGCGGCGCACGGGCGCGCACGCCGACGCGCCGCGCCCCGACCTCGTGCTGCTCGACCTCAACGTGCCGAAGCTCGACGGCCGCGGCGTGCTGGCCGAGGCGAAGGGCGACGCCGAGCTGCGCGACATCCCCATCGTCGTGCTCACCAGCTCGCAGGCGGCGTCGGACGTGCGGCGCGCCTACGCGCTGCACGCCAACGCGTACGTCGCCAAGCCGGTGGACCTGGACCAGCATCTCGCGGCCGTGCGCGCGGTGGTCGAGTTCTGGGGCACGGTGGCGCTGCGCGCGCGCGAGGGCTGACGACGATGCCGCTGCGCGGGACCTCACGTGACGGCGCGCCGCTGTCGGTGCTGATCGTCGAGGACAATCCCGGCGACGCCGAGCTGCTGCGCGTGCTGCTGGACGAGGCGGAGGAGCCCACGGCCACCGGCGACGACGACGAGGAGGACGGCGACGCCCCGCCGCCGCTGCAGATCGCGGTGCGCTGGGTGGAGCGGCTGCGCGACGCGCGGGCCGCGCTCGCCGATGCGCCGGCGGACGTCGTGCTGCTCGACCTCTCGCTCCCCGATGCGCGCGGCCTGAGCACGGTCGCGCAGATGCGCGCCGCCGCGCCGACGCTGCCGATCGTCGTGCTCACGGGCCTCGACGACGAGGCGCTGGCCGTGCGCGCGATGCGCGCGGGCGCGCAGGACTACCTCGTGAAGGGCACCGTGACCGCACCGGGGCTGCGCCGCGCGGTGCGCCACGCGGTCGAGCGCCAGCGCCTCGTCGACGCCGCGCAGCGCGCCACCGCCGCGCGCGACGTGGTGCTCGGCGTCGTCGCGCACGACCTGCGCAACCCGCTGTCGACGATCAAGATGTGCGCGGCCGCGCTGGGCGCGGCGCCCGAGCCCGCGCAGGCGGCCGAGCTCTCGGGCGTCGTGCGCAACGCCGCCGACTGGATGGAGCGCATCATCCGCGACCTGCTGGACGTGACCGCGATCGAGGCGGGGCGGCTGACGATCGACCGCGCGCCACTCGACCCGGCGGCGGTGATCGCGCGCGCGCGCGAGCAGTTCGCACCGCTGGCCGCGGAGCGCGGGCTGACGCTCGTCGCCGACGCGGCACCCGACCTCCCGTCTCTGAACGCCGACGGCGAGCGGCTGCTGCAGGCGCTGGGCAACCTGCTGGGGAACGCGCTCAAGTTCACGCCGCGCGGCGGGACGGTGTGGCTGACGGCCACCGAGGCGCCGCGCGGCGTGCGCTTCGCGGTGCGCGACAGCGGCCCGGGCATCGCGCCCGAGCACCTGCCGCACCTGTTCGACCGCTTCTGGCAGGCGCGCGAGACGCGGCGCGCCGGCGCGGGTCTCGGCCTCGCGATCGCGCAGGGGATCGTGCAGGCGCACGGTGGAAGGATCAGCGTGCAGTCGTCGGTCGGGGAAGGCGCGGAGTTCGACTTCACCATCTGACGCGGAGGACGATGAGGCGGAGAACGGAACGGCGGAGGACGATGCAGCGTGAGACGGACGGGCGGCACTGCGCTTGAAGCTGCGAGCTCGTAGCCTCCGCTTCATCGTCTCACGCCCTATCGTTCTCCGCGTCATGGTCCTCCGCCTCATCGTGCTCGCCGTTCTCGTTGGTGGCTGCGCGCACCGCCCACGCGCCGCCTTCGAAGCACCCGTGCCCGCGCTGCGGGCCGCGCTCCGCGATACCGTCGCCACACGCCGCGTCCACGTCGCCGGCGAGGTCGCGCGCACGGCCATCCTGGCCGACCGCGCGCGGGCCGTCGTGTCGCGCGTCGACGGCGAGGTGCGCGCGCACGTGGTGGTCAGCGCCCGCGGGCGCGTGGAGCCCGGGCTGGTCGAGATCCTCCCCGGCTCCGACGCCGAGCTGGCCGAGCGGCTGCTGGCGGTGCTCCCGCAGTGGCGCTTCCGCCCGGCCGAGCGGCGCGGCGGGACGCGGGTCCGGCAGCTGGTGCTGGTGACCGTGCGCTCGCGCGACCGGCACACGAGCGTGGACCTGCAGCCCGCCCCGCGTCCGGAGCCCTGACGGAACCACCCCACCCTCCATCACCCCGGACATGCCGATCCGCCTGCGCCGTCCCCGCCCCGCGCGCCTCCGCGTCGTCGTCGCGCGCCTCCTCCTCGCGGGCGCGCTCGGCACGAGCCTCGGCTGCGCGTCGCGCGCGAGCGTCGTCGCGCCGGCGCCTGCATCGGTCGCGGCGCGCGCGGTCTATCCCGGTGCGTCGTGGGAGCGGATCGCGGCGCCCGAGTCGCTCGGCTGGTCGCGCGCGGGGCTCGACAGCGTGCGCGCGCGGCTGGCGACGATGCCGTCCACCGGGTTCGTCGCCGTCGTCGGCGGGCGCGTGCTGATGGAGTACGGCGACGTGCAGGCCGTCAGCTACCTGGCGTCGGTGCGCAAGAGCGTGCTCTCGATGCTGTTCGGCCGCTACGTCGCCGACGGCACCGTGCGCCTCGACCGCACGCTCGCCGACCTCGGGATCGACGACGTGGGCGGGCTCACGCCGCAGGAGCGCCGCGCGACCGTGCGCGACCTGCTGACGGCGCGCTCCGGCGTGTACCACGCCGCGTCGAACGCCGGCGACGACCTCGCCAGCGCGCCGCCGCGCGGGTCGCAGGCGCCCGGCACGTACTTCCTCTACAGCAACTGGGACTTCAACGCGCTCGGCACCGCGTTCGAGAAGATGACCGGGCGCGACATCTACGACGCGCTCGACACCGACCTCGCGCGACCGATCGGCATGCAGGACTGGGATCGCGCGGCGCAGCGGAAGTCCGGCGACACCACGCGCTCGGTGCACCTCGCCTACCACATCAACCTCTCGACGCGCGACATGGCGCGCCTCGGGTACCTGATGCTGCGCGAGGGCAGCTGGGCGGGACGCCAGCTCGTGCCGCGCGACTGGGTGCGCGAGAGCACGCGCGCCACCACGCCCGTGTCCCGCATGAACCCCGCCTCGCACCGCGCGGGCCCGTTCGGCTACGGCTACCTCTGGTGGGTGTGGGACGGGCCGCACGCCACCGGCGCCTACCGCGGCGCCTACACGGGGCTGGGCGCCGTCGGGCAGCACATCTCGGTGCTCCCGGCGCTCGACCTGGTGGTCGCCCACAAGACGCGCCCCGGCGAGGGCCGGTCGGTCTCGCATGCGCAGTACCGCGAGCTGCTCGACCTGCTGGTCCGCGCGCGCTGCGGCAATGCCGGCGGCGGCAGCGCCGGCTGCTGAGCAGACCGGCGCTGCCGCGGCCGGCGCGGCTGCATGCCGGAATCTTCACGATCACCCACTGGCGGTTCCGTCTCGGCGGGTGGATCGTCTGGTGCAGGCGAGAGCGCCGCTCCCGCGCGGCGCGTGATCCGACGCGCCGCGTCCCGCCACGCGGCCTCCGAGACGTCGTCCGATGAAGCGCATCCCCGTCGAGTCCGAGACCCTCGCCGCCGTCGGCTACGACGTCGTCGGCGCGCTGCTCGAGGTGGAGTACAAGCACGGCGTCGTC
The DNA here is from genome assembly GCF_030159095.1 of Roseisolibacter agri. Lineage (NCBI taxonomy): Bacteria > Pseudomonadati > Gemmatimonadota > Gemmatimonadia > Gemmatimonadales > Gemmatimonadaceae > Roseisolibacter > Roseisolibacter agri. The sequence continues at coordinate 281,130 of NZ_BRXS01000002.1, read as the reverse complement.
GTGCAGTACCAGGGCGTCCGCGCGGGGGTGTACTGGGACCTGATGCGCAGCGACTCGCTCGACGCGTTCGACGCGTACTACGCGGAGCGGCTGGAGCACGGCACCTACCCGCGCATCGCGGTCGAGTAGCGGGGCGCGCGCGCCGCGTGCGCTTTCCCGTCACGCCGGACGGCCGCTACTTCGTCGTCCGCGGCCGGCTGTGGCGCTGCGCGAACCCCGCGCTCCCGGACGCCGAGCGCGCACGCCACGTGCACGCGTTGATGGACGCGCGCCGCGCCGTCGCGGCCGCGCGCCGGAGCAACGACGCTGACGCCCTGCGCGCCGCGCGCGACGCGGTGGATGCGGCGAAGCACGCCCTGGGCGAACGTGGCCCGGTGTGGTGGACCGACGGCGCGCCGGACCACAACCGCCGCCTGGCGCGCAACACGCCGTACGCGGCGTGGTACGCGGGGCTGGCGCCGGGGAGCGACGAGTAGGGGCAGCGGACTGCGGGCTGCGTGACACCGGCATGTCGTCCCGATCCTGAGCGCAGCGAAGGAGAGGGACCTGGCGTGCGTCACACGTGGGATGCTCCCCGCCGTGGAGAGCGGATCCCTCGCTGCGCTCGGGATGACACCTCAACGGCCCCCACGCAGCCCGCGGCCCGCCGCCCGCGGCGCCCTTGCCGGTGCGGCACCCGGGACGTTCGTCCCATGTCCCGCGCCCGTCGGGGCGCCATCGTCCCTACCGGCTGACTCGCTGGCCCACCGCGCCGCCACCCGTATCTTGGTCCGGCCGCCGTCCTCCCTCCGCAGTCCCGTCGTCCGATGCCGCACACCGCGCCCGCCGACCGCCCCCTCGCCACTCCGCCCGCGGCACCTCCGTCCGCGCGCCTGGGCGAGCTGCTGGCCACGCTGCGCCGGCAGGGGTGGGACGACCCGGTCGCCGCCGCGCGCGCGCTGCTGGAGCTGGCGGCCGACGCCGTGCGCGCGGACGCCTGCGCGCTCTGGCTGTTCGGCGACGCGGCCGGTGCCCATGCGCTGCTGCACCACCCGCCGCGCCCGGCGCCCTGCATGAGGACGCCCGAGCAGGCGGCCGCCTTCGCCGACGCGCCGCCGCCCGACCACGCGACGCTCGACGCGCACGACAGCGTCGCGATCGGTGACGGCGCGCTCGACGTCGCGATCCGCGTGCGCGGCGCACTCGCGGGCGCGCTGCGCACGTCGCGCGCGTCGGCGCCCTTCACCGACGAGGAGCGCGCCTTCCTCGCCGGCGTCGCCGACCGGCTCGCGCCCGAGGTCCTGGTGACGTCGCGCGCCGGCGCCGAGCGGACGCTCGCGGAGCGCGAGGCGCTGGTGCGCGACGTCGAGCGCATCATGGGCATGGGCAGCTGGTCGGTGGACGTGCTGCACGACCGCGTGCACTGGTCCGACGAGCAGTGCCGCATCCACGGCATCGACCCGTCGCGCGCCCCGCGCACGCAGGCCGAGCAGCACGCGCTCATCCACCCCGACGACCTGCCGGGCGTGCTCGCGCGCTTCGCGCGGCTGCGCGAGGACGACGCGCCCGTGAGCGCCGAGTACCGCGTGGTGCGCCCCGACGGCGCCGTGCGGCTGATCCAGACGCGCGGGCAGCTGGTGCACGCGGGCGAGGACGGGCGCCCGCGCGTCGTCGGCGCGGCGCTCGACATCACCGACCGGCGCGAGACCGAGCTGGCGCTGCGCGTCTCCGAGGCGAGCTACCGCGCGATCTTCGACGCGTCCATCGACGCGGTGTTCGTGCACGACGTCGAGACGGGCGCGATCGTCGACGCCAACCGCGCGGCGTGCGAGTTCAGCCAGGTGACGCTCGACGAGCTGCGGCGCGACGGGCTGCGGATCATCGCCAACGGCCCGCCACCGTTCACGCCCGACCGCGCGGCGGCGCTCATGCAGCAGGCCGCGGCGGGCGAGCCGGTGCGCTTCGAGTGGATGTCGCTGCTCCACGACACGGGCGAGGAGCTGTGGGTGGAGGTGAGCCTGCAGCGCGTGGCGATCGGCGGCACGGACCGCGTGCTGGCGCTGGTGCGCGACATCCGCGAGCGCAAGCGCGCCGAGCGCGCGCTGCAGGCACGCGAGGAGAGCTACCGCACGATCTTCCGCCACGCGTCCGACGCGATGTGGCTGCACGACGTCGACACGGGCGCCTTCATCGAGGTGAACGACGCGGCGTGCGAGGTGTTCGGCCGCACGGCCGACGAGACGCGTGCGATCGGCGTGGGCGGGCTGAGCGCGGGCTATCCGCCGTTCAGCCTCGACGACGCGTTCCGCTACATCACGGCCGCCGCCGCGGGCGAGCCGCAGCGCTTCGAGTGGCTCGGCCCCCACAGGGACGGGCGCGACGTCTGGCTGGAGATGCGGCTGCGGCGCGTCACGATCGACGGTGTCGACCGCATCCTCGCCACCGGGCGCGACATCAACGACCGCAAGGCGGCCGAGGCGGCGCTGCGGCAGGCGAACGAGGAGCTGGAGCGGCGCGTCGAGGTGCGCACCGCCGAGCTGGCGCGCGCCAAGGAGGACGCCGAGCGCGCCAACCGCGCGAAGAGCGAGTTCCTCAGCCGCATGAGCCACGAGCTCCGCACGCCCATGAACAGCATCCTCGGCTTCGCGCAGCTGCTGGCGCGCGCCGAGCTGCCGGCGGCGCAGGGGCGGTCGGTGCAGCACATCCTGAAGGCGGGGCGCCACCTGCTGCACCTCATCAACGAGGTGCTCGAGATCTCGCGCATCGAGGCGGGGCGCGAGCACTTCTCGCTGGAGCCGGTGGCGCTCGCGCCGGCGCTGCAGGAGGTGATCGGGCTGGTGCGGCCGCTCGCGCAGCAGGGCGGCGTGGAGCTGCGCGAGGGCGCGTGGCCGCGCGAGGCGTTCGTGCGCGCGGACCGCCACCGGCTGGTGCAGGTGCTGCTCAACCTCCTCTCGAACGCGATCAAGTACAACCGCGCGGGCGGGTGGGTGCGCCTCGCGTGCGCGCCGCGCGAGGGTGGTGAGGGTAGTGCCGGCAGCGACGGCTGGGTCGTGCGCGTGGAGGACGCGGGGCGCGGCATCCCGGCGGACCGCATCGACCAGCTCTTCACGCCGTTCGCGCGGCTGGGCGCGGAGCAGACGGAGGTCGAGGGCACGGGGCTCGGGCTCGCGCTGTCGCAGCGGCTGTGCGAGGCGATGGGCGGCGCGCTGACGCTGGAGACGAGCGGTGAGGCGGGCAGCGTCTTCCGCGTGGAGTTGAGCGGCGCCGAGGATCCGCGGCGCGAGCTGCTGGCGGCGGCGCCGGGGCCGGAAGCGCCCGTCGCGCACCGCGACGCGACCATCCTCTACGTCGAGGACAACCTCGCGAACCTCAGCCTCGTCGACACGATCCTGCTCGCGCGGCCGCGCTGGCGCACGCTCCCCGCGCTGCAGGGCGGCCTGGGCGTGGAGCTGGCGCGCGAGCACCTGCCCGACGTCGTGCTGCTCGACCTGCACCTCCCCGACCTGCCGGGCGACGAGGTGCTGCGCCGGCTGCGCGCCGATCCGCGCACCGCCCCGATCCCGGTGATCGTCGTCAGCGCGGACGCGACGTCGGCGTCGCTGGAGCGGCTGCGCGCAGCGGGCGCGGACGCGTACCTCACGAAGCCGCTCGACGTCGACGAGTTCCTGCGCGTCGTCGAGCGCTTCCTGCCGGCGGGCGAGCCATGAGCGGCGCGGTCGCGATGCGCGCGACGGACGACGCGCGGCGCGCGCGGCTGCGCGCGTGCACGATCCTGCTGGTCGACGACGAGGAGGCGAACCTCGACCTGCTGGAGGCGCTGCTGAACGACGAGGGCTACGTGCATCTCGTGCGCACGCAGGACCCGCGCACGGTGCCCGCGCTCGTCGCGGCGCACGCGCCCGACCTCGTGCTGCTCGACCTCCACATGCCGCACCGGCACGGGCTGGACGTGCTGGCCGACCTCCAGGCCGCGACACCGCCGTGGGACTACCGTCCGGTGCTGGTGCTCACCGCCGACGCGACGTGGGAGGCGCGCGAGCGCGCGCTGGCGTGCGGCGCGCGCGACTTCGTGACCAAGCCGTTCGAGGCCACGGAGGTGCTGCTGCGCGTCGAGAACCTGCTGGAGGCGCGCACGCTGCACGCCGCCGAGCGCGCGGGGCGCGAGCGCGTGTCGCTGCTGGCGGCGTGGAGCGGGCTGCTGGCCGCGTCGATGGACCCGGCGACGGCGCTGGCGCAGCTGCCGCACCTGCTGGTGCCGCGCTGGGCGCGCGCCTGCGAGGTTCTCGCGCCCGACGTGCCGCCGCCCGACGACGCGCACAGCGCGCCGGTCGCCGACGCGGAGCGCGTGGTGGCGACGATCGTCGCGCACGACGCGGTGGACGGCGCGCTGGTCGACGAGCTGGCGGCGCGCGCGGGGCTGGCGGCCGAGCATGCGCGGCTGCTGGCGGCCGCGGAGCTGGCGACGCGCGAGCGCGAGCGCCTCCTCGCCGTGGTCGCCCACGACCTCCGCAACCCACTCGGCGCCGTCGCGCTGTACGCGGAGATGCTCGGCAGCCTGCAGCCCGACGTCGGCGACGCGTACGTGCGCGGCGCGCTGGCGACCATTCATTCCAGCACCGTCGGGATGCAGCGGCTGGTGGAGGACCTGCTGGACGCCAGCACGCTGCGCGGCGATGCACTGCGCATCGTGCGCGCCGACGTGCGCGCCGGCGCGGTGTTCGACGAGGCGGAGCGGATGCTGCGCCCGATGGCGGAGGCGCGCGGGCTCGCGCTCACCGTCGCGGCGGACGACGGCGCCGCCGAGCGCGTGGTGGCGGTGGACGGGCCGCGCGTCGTGCAGCTGCTCTCGAACCTCGTCGGCAACGCGGTGAAGTTCACGCCGCCGGGCGGCGCGGTGACGGTGCGCTACGCGGTCACGGACGACGCGCTGACGGCATCGGTCGCGGACACCGGCGCGGGCATCGACGCCGACGACCTGCCGCACCTGTTCACCGCGTTCTGGCGCCGCGACCGCCGCGATCCGCAGGGCGCGGGGCTGGGGCTCTGGATCGCGCGCGCGGTCGCCGAGGCGCACGACGGCACGCTGCGCGTCGCGTCGCGGCCGGGACACGGGACGACGTTCCACCTCGCGGTCCCCCTCGTCGCGCGGCCCGCGCGGCGCCGGGAGGACTGAGCGCTCACGGAGCGCACACACGGAGGGTCACCGCATGCACCGCATCCTCATCGTCGAGGACTCGACGCCGCTGGCCGAGGCGCTGGAGCGGACGCTGGCGCTGGAGGGACACCACGTGCTGCTGGCGACGCGCGCGCAGGAGGCGCTCGCACGCGCGACGCACGAGCCGCCCGACCTCGTGGTGCTCGACCTCGGCCTCCCCGACCGCGACGGCTACCACGTGCTGCGCGAGCTGCGCGGCCGCGGCGAGGAGTGTCCGGTGCTGATCCTCAGCGCGCGGTCGCTGGAGTCCGACAAGGTCGAGGGCTTCCGGCTCGGCGCCGACGACTACGTGACGAAGCCGTTCGGCGCGCTGGAGCTGCTGGCGCGCATCTCCGCGCTGCTGCGCCGCACGCGGCGCGCGACGGCCGCGGTGCCGCAGGGCGCGATGCGCACGCTGGCCGACGACGAGCTGCGCGCACGCTTCGGCCTCACGGGGCGGCAGATCACGGTCGCGCGCCTGGTGGCCGAGGGGTGCACGAACGCGGAGATCGCGAGCCGGCTGGGGCTCAGCTTCTTCACCGTGCGCAACCACGCCGAGCAGATGATGGCGAAGCTGCGCGTCTCGAACCGCTCGGCCGTCGCGCCGCTGCTGCTGGAGCCGATGTAGGGATCGGCGGCACCGGGACGAACGTCCCATCCGCGGGCCGTCGGGGCGGGGCAGACTGTGGGCGACTCCATCACCGACGCCGCCCATGCCCCGCTTCCCCTCCCGCCGCGCGCTCGTCCGCGGCATCGCACGCGCCGCCGCCGCGCTCGCCCTCGTGCTGGCCGCGCTGCTCGTGGTCGTGCAGCTGCGCTGGCAGCGCACCTTCGACGTGCCGCTCCCCGCGCTGCACGCGCGCACGGACTCCGCGACGATCGCGCGCGGGCGCTACCTCGCGTACGGCCCCGCGCACTGCGCGAGCTGCCACGTCGCGCCGTCGGACCGGGCGCGCCTGCGCGCGGGCGGGCAGCCGCCGCTGGTGGGCGGCACGGAGTTCAGGCCGCCGGTGGGCCGCTGGTACGCGGCCAACCTCACGCCCGACAGCGCGACGGGGATCGGCCGCTGGAGCGACGGGCAGATCGCGCGCGTGCTGCGCGGCGGCGTGCGCCACGACGGCCGCGTGCTCTTCCCGGCGATGGAGTACCAGGAGCTGGCGGACGACGACATCGTCGCGCTGCTGTCGTTCCTGCGCGCGCAGCCGCCGGTGCGGCACGCGGTGCCGCCGCGCCGCGTGAACGTGATCGGGCGCGCGATGCTGGCGTTCGGCTTCGCGCCGCGGTCACCGGCAGCACCGCCGCCGCGCACCGCGCCGCGCGGCTCGGACGCGGCGGCCGGCGCGTACCTGGCCAACGTGGTCGCGGGCTGCGACGGCTGCCACACGAAGCGCGACCTGCGCACCGGGAAGTACGTCGGCCCGCCGTACGGCGGCGGCACGGTGTTCCGCGAGCGGGACGCGCAGGGCCGGCCGATCGTGTCGCCGCGCCTCGCGCCGGGTACGGGGCCGATGGCCACGTGGACGGAGGCGCAGTTCGTGGCGCGCATCCGCGCCGGCCGCGCGCATCCGCACTCGCCGATGGAGTGGGAGGCGTTCCAGAAGATGCCGGAGGAGGACCTGCGGGCGATCTACCGGTACCTCAGGAGCCTGTGATGCTGCGGACTGCGGGCTGCGGATCCTTGAACCGCTAACGGCAGCAAGGATGAAAGTCTGAGAACATCTGATAACGACGGATGGCTCCGGTGGAGTGCGACGATCTTCGCACCACACGGAGCCATCCGTCGTTATCCGATCTGTTCAGATCTTCGATCCTTGCAATGCCGTTTGCCGTTCTGGTCCGGCGCGCCGGCGCGTCCCGGATTCAGGATCCGCAGCCCGCAGCACGCGGCGCCCTACCGGTACGTCGCCACCACCTGCGCCACCATCTCCGTCGACGCTTCCGCGGCGCGCACGGACGCCATCAGCGCGAACTGCGCCGCGGCCATGCTCACCATCGCCTCGCCCGTCGCCACGCCGCCGGCCGCCATCGCCGTCGGATCGGCGGTGGTGCTGGCGGCCACGCTGGTCGCCGCCCGCTCGAAACGCGCCGAGCTGGCGGTGAGCGCACCGAGCGCGCTCGATACTCCTCGAATCATGGGTCCCTCGTTGCTGAGTTGCCCCCGGGAGTCTCGGCACGTCGACGCGCGAAGTTGAGCGACATCTCACAGATGGGTGGGCCCGAGGCGCTCGACGCGCGTGTGGCGGCGCGCTAACGTGGCGGCGCCCCCTCACCCGCCCCGCTCATGCGCACGCTTCCTCGCCTCCGCCGCGCCGCGCCCGTAGTCGTCGCGCTGGCGCTGCTCCCGTCGCCCGCCGCCGCCCAGGCGAGCGCGCCACCGTCCGGCACCGCGGCCCTCGGCTGGCTCGCGGGATGCTGGGAGCGGCGCGATGGCGCCACGCTCGTCGAGGAGCAGTGGAGCGCGCCGCGCGGCGGCACGATGCTCGGCACCGCGCGCACGACGCGCGGCGACACGCTGCGCGAGTGGGAGACGACGCGCCTCTACGACGCGCCCGACGGCGCGCTGGTGTACGCCGCCAACCCGTCGGGGCAGACGCCGACCGAGTTCCGCATGGCGCGCCCCGCGACCGCGACGCCCGCGACGTGGAGCGCGCTCGCGTTCGAGAACCGCGCGCACGACTTCCCGCAGGTCATCCGCTACCGCGCCGTGGGCCGCGACTCGCTGCTGGCGCAGATCGAGGGGCCGCGCGGCGGGCAGACGCGCACCGTCGACTATCCGATGCGCCGCGTGCCCTGCCCGGGCGCCGCTGCCGCCGCCGCATCGGCCGCCGCGACGTCCACGCCCGCCGCGCGCGCCGCCGACGTCGCGTCGGTGGACGCGATCCTCGCGGCGCTCTACGACGTGATCTCTGGTCCCGCGGGGCAGAAGCGCGACTGGGACCGCATGCGATCGCTGTTCGCGCCGGGCGCGCGGCTCATCCCCACGGGCCGCACGGCGGACGGCAGCTTCCGCCAGCGCACGTGGACCGTCGAGGAGTACATCGCGAACGCCGGCGTGGGCCTCGAGACGAACGGGTTCTTCGAGCGCGAGATCGGGCGGCGCACGGAGACGTACGGCAACATCGTGCACGCCTTCAGCGCCTACGACAGCCGCCGCACCGCCGCGGATCCGCAGCCGTTCGCGCGCGGGATCAACAGCATCCAGCTGTGGAACGACGGGACGCGCTGGTGGGTGGTGACGGTGTTCTGGGAGGGCGAGCGCCCGGACAACCCGATCCCGGCGCAGTACATCGGAACGCCGAAGTGAGCGCCGGCCCCGAACTGCAAAGGCAGCAAGGATGAAAGTCCGAGAAGATCGGATGACCGCCGATGCTCCGTGTGGCGGCGACGATCGTCGCCCGACGCGGAGCATCCGTCGTCATCAGATCTTGTCCGATCTTCATCCTTGCAAGGGCCGTTCGGGTCTGGCGCACCGACGCTCGGCTTGACAGTCCCGCATCTGCGCCGCCATTTCGGCGCCATGCTCCTCCGCCTCGCGGGACGCGCGGTCGTCGTGCTCTCCCTCCTCGCCACGCCGACGCTCGCGCACGCGCAGCACGCGCGGCTCGACGGCATCGTCCACGACAGCGTCGGCGCGCGGCCGCTGCCGGGCGCGCTCGTGTGGCTCGCGGGGAGCGACCGCAGCGCGGTCACCGACTCGCTGGGCCGCTGGACGCTGGGCAACGTGCCCGCGGGGCGCGTCACGCTCACGTACGCGCACCCCGCGCTCGACTCGCTGGGGCTGACCGACCTGCGCGCGGAGGCGACGCTGGCCGCCGGCGAGACGCGCACGCTGACGCTCGCGGGACCCTCGTTCGCGACGTTCGCGGGGCGGCTGTGCGGCGGCGCGGTGCCCCCTGACGCGGGCATCGTCTTCGGGAGCGTCTCCGACACGCGCGGCACGCTGTTCGAGGGCGCGCAGGTGAGCGCCGAGTGGACGCGGCTGGTCGATCCGCGCGATCCGCGGTTCGGGAGCAGCGAGCGGCGCGTCGCGACGTCCGACGGGCGCGGGATGTACGCGATGTGCGGCGTCGTCGTCGACCAGGGGCTCACCCTCGTCGCCGCCACCGACCGGGGACGCAGCGGGCTGCTCGACGTGCTGCTCCCCGCGACGCGGCTGCTGCGGCAGGACCTGATGGTCGGCGCGGCCACGGGCCTCACGGGCCCCGCGGTGCTGCAGGGCGTCGTGCGCGACTCGGCCGGCGCGCCGGTGGTGGGCGCGCGCATCGCGTTCGGCGGCGGCGACGCGGAGGACGACGCGGCACCCACCGCGCGCACCGACGCGGCGGGCCGCTTCGCGCTCGCCGGCCTGCCCGAGGGGACGCAGATGGTGGACGTGATGGCCATCGGCTTCTCCCCCGAGCGGCGGCCGGTGGACCTCACCGCCGCGCGGCCGGCGGAGGTGACGGTGACGCTGCGCCGCGCGCGGCTGCTGGCGACGGTGAGCGTGACGGCGGCCGCGGTCGCGCGCTTCCACCAGGGGCTCGAGACGCGGCGGCTGCGCGGCTTCGGGACCGTCCTCACGCGCGAGCAGCTGGACGCGCTGCCCGACGTCGGCGCGGCGCTCCGCACGGTCCCGCGCGTGAGCGTGGGCTACAACCGCGGCAGCCGCTCCGTCGCGTTCCGGCAGGGGCTCTCGTCGTGCCAGCCGGACGTCTACATCGACGGCTCGCGCGTCGAGCGGGGGTCGGGCAACGGCGGCTCGCTGGGCAGCGTCTCGGCGCGGTCCGGGGGCACGCCGGGCAACCTCGATCAGCTGCCGCCGCCCCAGGAGCTGGCCGCGCTCGAGGTCTACACGCGCCCCGCGGCCATCCCGTACGAGCTGAATCCGGGCTTCACGGAGTGCGGCGCGGTCTACGCCTGGACGAAGCAGTACGCGGGGCGCGGCGGCCGCTGACGGCGGCGGGCGCTCGCGAGCGTCACGCCGTCAGCACTGGGTGCCGCAGCCGCTGTTCCCGCCCCCGTTGCCGTTCCCGCCGCCGTTGCCGCTGCCGGGGACGTGGCGGCCGCTCGAGATGGTCGTGCCGGCGGACGTCAGCCCGTTCGACGAGCCGGTCCCCAGCAGCTGCACGGCGCCGATGACCACGACGGCGATGCAGGCGACGAGGAGCGCGTACTCCGTCAGGGTGGCGCCGTGTTCGTCGCGGAGGGCGCGGAGCATGGTGGGCGAGCGTGAGGACCGGGCGGGGATCGCGGGCGTGCGGCCACGACGCGCCTGAAGAACCGTCCGGTCACGCCCCCGCGCAAGGGGCACGCCGTGACGGCGTCAGTCTCCTGTCGCCACGACCACGGCGTGCGCGCGGGCCTCCGGCTCGACGAACCGCACGAGCGCCTCCCCCTCGGCCTCCAGCGCGCGGCGCGCCCGCGGGGCCAGCGCCGCGAAGGGGTGGAGCGTCAGCGTCGCGGTGCCGCGCGCCGTCGCGACCGTCCACGTCCCCGCGACCATGCCATCCACGAGGAACGTCGCCGCGACCTGCAGGTTCTTCGAGACGATGCGCGGGCGCTGCGCGTCGGCGACGATGCGCGTGCGGTCGTGGTGCGCGAGCACGAGGTTGTCGAACTCGGGGAGGAGCCGCACGGGCGCGTCGGCGTCCTCGCCGGGACGCGGCGCGTCGGGGAGGTCGAACAGCTCGCGCCCGCGGTCGTCGCGCAGCGTCACCAGCGCGTCGCGCATCGCGTCGAACGTCGCGCGCAGCCCCTTGAGGCCCGACCACGCCTGCGCGTCGGCGGGCGTGGCGGGCCCGAACGCCGCGAGGTAGCGCCGCACGAGCGCCGCGGGCCCGGCGTCCGTCGCGCACGAGGCACCGAGCCACGTGTCGGCGGGCGTGAACGGCGCCTTGCCGTCCCACGCCCACGGCGCGCCGTCGGTGGGGACCTGCACGAGCGGGAGGTGCATGCGGACCGTGTAGCCCATCGCGCGCACGTCGGCGTCGGGCCACCGCGCGGCGAGCGCGTCGCGCAGCGCGTCGAACGGGAGCGGGCCGCGCGCGTGCAGGATCTCGCGCGCCTCGGCGAGGAGCCGATCGGCGTCGAAGCCATCGCTCCGCGCGCCGAGCACGCCCGCCGCGCCGGCGGCGAGCATCGTCGCGAGCGGGGCGCGCAGCGCGAGGTAGTCGGCGGCGGTCATGACGTGCAGCGTGCCGCGCATCGCCGTCGCGCGCACGAGCCGCCGCCCGTGCACGGGCGCGGTGAGCCCCTCGCGCGTGAAGCCCGCGATGCGCGTCCAGAGCCCCACGAACGGCGGCCGCGCGAGCTGCGCCTGCAGCCCGGCGACGTCGTGCACCACGGTCACCGCGTCGGCGGTCGTGCGCGCGAGCAGATGCTGGCGCGCGAGCGTGGCTCGGTTGAGGGCGCGGAGGGAGAGTGGGGCGGACATCGAGAGGCGAGCGCGGGGATCGGAACGGCGAACTGCTTCAGACAGGATTCACAGGATTGACAGGATCACGCTCCGCATGGCGGTACGGCGCGTCGCACCACGCGGAGCCGTGAATCCTGTAGATCCTGTGAATCCCGTCCAACGCTTTTCGGGCCCTGGCGCGCCGGCCCCGAACGGCATTTGCGAGGATGAAGATCGGAGAAAGTCTGAGAACGACGGATGGCTCCGTCCGGGTGCGAGGTACGTCGCGCCACGCGGAGCCATCCGCACTTGTCAGATCTTGTCAGATTTGCATCCTTGCTGCTCTTTGCAGTTCCGCAGCGCTGCGACGATCGCTGCAACTACTGCCCCGCCGGACGGCGCACGAGCGTGAACGCCGTACCATTGGGGAGCGCGATGCGCAGCTTGCCGGTCGTCAGCTGCAGCTGCCCGTGCACGGGCATCGCCGGCTCCGACGTGCCCGCGCGGCCCGGGAACGACAGCTCCACGCAGCTGCCGCGCACGCGGCCCGTGCCGCCCTGCCGGATCACGCCCGAGAACGCGAGCTCCGCGCGCAGCGCGCTCCCGTCCTGCTCGACGTGCAGCGTCGGCGGCATCGCGCCCTCGGTCCACCAGTCGCCACCGACGGCGATCGGCACGGCCGACACCTCCGGCGGCACCGCGCACGGATCGGTGATCGCGAGGAGGTCGCGGCCGTTCCCGCAGCCGAGCGCGGCGACGGCGGGCAGGAGGGCGAGGAGAGGTGGGCGTCGCATGCGGTGCTCGAGGGCGGACGGGTCCTGCCCGCATAACCCGCCGTCGCGCGCTCACGTCACTTCACCGACAGCCGCGCCACCCTCGCCGCCGGGCCCGGCGCGGCGCCGTACGCGATCCAGAGGTCGCGCGTCCGCGGATCGACCGCCAGGTGCCGCACCAGCGCGCCGCGCGTGGGGAGCGGGTACACCGCGAAGCGCCCCGTGCGCGGCGTGTAGCGCAGCACCGCGTCGGCGGCCGAGGTGCCGAGCCAGACGTCGCCGCTCGCACGGTCCACGCGGGCGACGTACGGGACCGCGTCCGGGATCGGCAGCGCGACGCGCGTGAAGCGCTCCGTCCTCGGGTCGTAGCGCACCAGCGCGTTCGCGGCGTACGCCGGGATCCAGAGCACGCCCTGCGCGTCCACGTCGAAGCGGCGCGGGCCGTCGTGCGGCCCGGGCATCGGCACCGCCCACGTGCGCCGCGTGCGCGGGTCGTGCGCCACCAGGCGGTTCCCCGACAGCTCCGACGTCCACACGACGCCGTCCGGGGCCACGCGGATCTCGTACGGGATCGGCCCGCCCGGCACGTCGGCGAGCGTCGGGTGCGGCGTGACGGCGACCGAGTCCACGCGCCCCGCCCCTTCCAGGGTCACGCGCCCGATCAGCTCCGGCGCGCGCGTGAAGTGCCCGTTGAACCACCCCGTGCCGTCGGCACCCAGCGCGACGCTGTGCGGGTACATCCCCGTCGCGAAGGTGCGCCACGCGTCGGCGCCCGCGCCCTTCGCGGGATCGTGCACGGCGACGCGGTGCGGCGCGCCGAGGGCGATCCACCAGCGGCCGGCGGCGTCCACCTCGACGGCGCGCGGGTTGGCGCGCGGCACCGGCACCGCGACCGTGTCCAGCGCGCCCGTGCGCGGATCGAGCACGTACATGCGGTGCGTCATCATCCCCGTGATGACCACGCGCCCCGCGCCGTCCACCGCGACGTCGTGCGGCAGCTCCCAGGCGGGCGAGAGGGCGTACTCGGTGAGCGTCCACCGCTCGCGCGGCGCGACCAGCGCGCGCCACGGCGCGTCCGCCTCCCGCACGGCCTTCGGCGGCGCCGCCGGCAGGTGCGTCGCGAGCCAGGCCGCGGTCGCCTTCGCCTCGCGGCCGTCGTGGATCACCGGGAAGCTGCCGCGTGCGCTGCCGTAGCGCAGCATGCGCGTGACCGTCGCCTCCCAGTCGTCGGCCGTGCGCGCGGTGCCGGTGGGGTACGCGGTGCGCACGTTGAGCTGGTGGCAGCCCGTGCAGTCGAGCACGAAGCGGCGCTTCGCCTCGCCGTCCGGGAGCGTGGCGAGGATCGCGCTGCTCGTGGGCTGGTCGAGCGTCTGGTGCCAGACCGGCGGCCCGTCCGGCTGTCGCGCGGCCTGCTGCGCGACCTGCTGCGCGACCTGCTGCGCGGTCGCGACGAGCGCCGCGCCCGCCGACGCGAGCGCCAGCAGGGCGGCGAGCGCCAGCGGTGCGGCGAGCCTGCGCGGGCTCTCGGAGGGCGGTCGCATGGGGCGATGATGGGCCGTGGCCGGGTCCGCCGCCACGCGCCCGCGACGAGCCGCGCCGCCGGCGTGCCGAGCCGTCCGCCGGCAGGGTGAACGGCACCACGGAAGTTCGTGGATCGGGCGTGCAGCGGCGGCGCGGTTCTTGGTGGGCCGGCCGGCATGTCATCGCTCGAACAGGGGGCCGCGGGATCCGAGTCGGCTTCCGGCGAGGGCGCGGCCGAGCGCCGCGCCGCCGCCGAGGAGCGCCGCGCGCGCGACCGCAGCGTGATGGCCGTCGTCGAGGGGATGTCCGACGCCTTCCTCTCGCTCGACCGCGACTGGCGCGTGACCTACGCGAACCGCGAGGCCGCGCGCCTCAACGGCACCTCGCCCGCCGCGCTGGTGGGGCGCGACCACTGGACCGTCTGGCCCGAGACCGCCGGGACCGAGGTCGAGCGGCAGTACCGGCGCGCGATCGCCGAGGGCGTGCCGGTGACGTTCGAGCACCACTACCCCGCGGCGGACGTCTGGCACGAGATCCGGGCGTATCCGGCCGAGGAGGGCGGGCTCGCGGTGTTCTACCGCGACGTCACCGCGCGCAAGCGGCTGGAGGAGGAGCGCGCGCGGCAGGCGCGCGCGCTGGCGGCGGCGCACGACAAGGCGATGGCCGCCGAGGCGCAGTTCCGCCTGCTCGTGGACCGCGTGCGCGACTACGCGATCTTCCTCATGGATCCCCACGGCGTCGTCACGCACTGGGGCCCGGGCGCGGAGCGCATGACGGGCTGGCGCGCGGAGGCGATGACCGGCCAGCCGGTGCACCGGCTCTATCCCGCCGGCGGCGCCGAGGACGGCGGCGCGGAGGACCACCTGCGCCACGCCGCGCTGCACGGCGAGTACACCGGCGAGGGCGCGCGCCGGCGGCGCGACGCCACCGCGTTCGTCGCGCGCGTGGTGCTGACCGCGCTGCGCGAGGGCGGGCGGCTGGTGGGCTTCTCGATGATCATGCAGGACCTCACCGCGGAGCGCGAGCGCGAGGCCACGCTGGAGCGCGCGATCGCGGCCGCCGAGACGGCGAGCACCGCGAAGTCGCAGTTCCTCGCCACCACCAGCCACGAGATCCGCACGCCGCTGAACGCGATCATCGGCTACGCGGAGCTGCTCGACATGGGGCTGGGCGGCACGCTCACGGAGTCGCAGCGCGCGTACGTCGCGCGCATCCAGGCGACGAGCCGCCACCTGCTGGCGCTCGTGAACGACGTGCTGGACCTGGCGAAGATCGAGGCCGGGCAGATGCACGCGGCGCGCGAGCCCGCGCTGGTGCGCGATGCCGTGTCGGCGGCGCTGCAGCTCGTGGAGCCGCAGGCGCGCGCGCGGCGCATCGCGCTCGTGAACGGCTGCACCGAGCAGACGACGACCGCCTACTGCGGCGACGCGGCGCGCGTGCGGCAGGTGCTCGCGAACCTGCTGTCGAACGCGGTGCGGTTCACCGAGGCGGGCGGCCGCGTGACGGTGACGTGCGGCGAGGCCGACGCCGCGGCGCCCGAGGCCGCGGTGGCGCATGCGGGCGCGCCGGGCGCGCCGGGCGCGCCGGGCGCGACGCGCGCGTGGTCGTTCGTGCGCGTCGAGGACACGGGCGTCGGCATCCCGCCGGAGCAGCTCGAGCGCATCTGGGAGGCGTTCGTGCAGGCGGACCAGGGCCGCACCCGGCGCGTGGGCGGATCGGGGCTCGGGCTCACCATCAGCCGCCACCTCGCCCGCCTGATGGGCGGCGACATCACGGTGCGCAGCCAGCCCGGCCTCGGCTCCTCGTTCATGCTCTGGCTCCCCGCGGCGGACGAGGAGGCGGTGGCGCGCGCCCGCGACGCGGCGCGCGGCGCGGCCGACGCCGCGACGGCGGCGCCCGTGCGCGTCCCGGGCGCCGCGCGCGACGCGGCCGGGCTGCACGCGGTCGCGGACGCGCTGCTGGGCGAGACGGAGCGCATGCTCACGCGGTACGCGGCCGCGCTGCGCACCGAGCCGGCGACGCCGAGCGCGCACGGGCTGGGCGACGCGCAGCTGCTGGACCACACGGCGACCTTCCTGGCCGACCTGGCGCAGTCGCTGACGGTCATCGGCGAGGACGGCCCGGACGCCGCGCAGATGCTGCGCGACGGCTCGACCATCCAGCAGCTGATCGCCGCGCGCCACGGCGCGCAGCGTGCGCGCCTGGGCTGGAGCGAGGCCGAGGTGCGCCGCGACTACGAGGTGCTGCGCGAGACGGTGCACGACACCGTGCGCCGGCTCACGCCCGCCGCCCCCGACGTCGCGCGCGCGCTCGGCATCGTGGACACGCTGCTCGCGCGCGCGGTGGAGGAGTGCCTGCGCGCGTTCCGCGAGCCGCGCTGAGCGAGACACGACTCGCCCCCTTCGCGCTTGTCGCGGCGCGCACGTGCGGGCATCATTGGCGCGATGACACGCACCCGCACGCGCCCTCCCGACGCCGACGATCCGTACGTGACGCATTCCGCGTGGGCGCCCGCGCGCACGCCCGGGATGCGCGTGCTGGCCGACGACGCGCTGGTGCTCGTGGACTCGGGGCTCGCGTGCGACACGTTCAACCACGTCTGCCGCGCGCGGCTGGACGGGACGGACGCGGTGACGCGCGTGCGCGCCGCCGTCGCGCACTTCCGCGACGCGGGCCGGCCGTTCTCGTGGTGGGTGCGGCCCGAGGACCGGCCGCAGGCGCTGGGCGCGCTGCTGGAGGCGGAGGGGCTGGCGGCGGCCGAGTCGGAGGTGGTGATGGCGTGCGACGACCTCGCGGCGCTGGCGGAGGTTGCGGTGCCAGGCGGCCTGACGATCGTGCGCGCGCGCGACGCGCGGACGCTCGCCGACTTCGCGACGGTGAACGCGGAGAACTGGTCGCCGCCGGACGCGCATGTCGTGCGCTTCTACGAGCGCGCGGCCAGCGCGCTGCTGGCCGACGGCAGCCCGCAGCGCTTCCACGTCGCCTACCTGGACGGCGTGCCCGTGGCGACGGCGGAGGTGACGCTCGCGGGTGGGAGCGCGGGCGTGTTCAACGTCGCGACGCGCACGGCGTTCCGGCGGCGCGGGATCGGCGGCGCGGTGACGGCGCACGCGCTGCGCGACGCGCACGTGGCCGGTGCGCGGCGCGGCGTGCTGGAGGCCTCGGCCGACGGCGCGGGCGTCTATGCGCGGCTCGGCTTCCGCGCGATGGGGATGGTGACGGAGTACAAGCCCGCATGAGCGACCTCTCCGACGCGCGCGTGCGCTGCACGTGGCCGCGCCTCCCGCTGGACGTCGCGTACCACGACGCGGAGTGGGGCGTGCCGGTGCACGACGACCGCGTGCTGTTCGAGTTCCTGATCCTCGAGGCGGCGCAGGCGGGGCTAAGCTGGAGCACCGTGC
The DNA here is from genome assembly GCF_030159095.1 of Roseisolibacter agri. NCBI lineage: Bacteria > Pseudomonadati > Gemmatimonadota > Gemmatimonadia > Gemmatimonadales > Gemmatimonadaceae > Roseisolibacter > Roseisolibacter agri. The sequence continues at coordinate 263,889 of NZ_BRXS01000002.1, read as the reverse complement.
TCGCGAAGCGCGAGCACTACCGCCGGCTGTTCGCGGAGTTCGATCCGGAAATCGTCGCGCGCTTCACCGACGCGGACGTCGCGCGGCTGCTGCAGGATCCGGGGATCGTGCGCCACCGGCAGAAGGTGGCGGGCGCGGTGACGGGCGCGCGCGCGTTCCTCGCGGTGCAGCGGGAGTTCGGGTCGTTCGACGCGTTTCTCTGGCGCTTCGTCGACGGCGTGCCGGTGGTCAACGCGTGGCGCGAGCACGCCGAGATCCCGGCGCGCACGCCGCTCTCGGACGCGGTGAGCAGGGAGCTCAAGAAGCGTGGGTTCAGCTTCGTGGGCTCGACGATCTGCTACGCGTACCTGCAGGCCGTGGGCGTGGTGAACGACCACCTCACCTGCTGCTTCCGGTATCGTGAGATGGCGCCGCGCTAGTGGCAGCCATGCTTGGGTAGTGGGCTCACCAAGAGAATCGGCGACCTGCCGGGCAGCACGAGGTACCGTAGCGCTGCGCTACGAGGCGTTGCCAGACATGGCTCAACGCTTGACTGGTGTCGGCATCGCGCGAGAGCAGGCATCACGCCTTGTGGGCGGAGCAATTGCTTCTATGCCTAAGTCAGTACCGGTCATTCTCGAGAAAGACTTTCCCTCGCGGCCACGATGGCTTCGCGCATCGCTCCGATGCTCGCAGCCCTGGTGATGCGGCGATTGCCCCAAGGCGACACTAGCTGGGGTCTATCGCGGATCTCGCTTTCCACCGCGTTAACGGTCGCTTTGTCGGCGAACGCGAGATCGACATAGGGTGCATACGCGAGATGCCCCCAGTCTGGCAGATCGCTGGGCTTTGCGCGACGAGTGCTCCGTTCGTGCACGCGATTCGCCATGAGAGTGTAACTCATCGCTGGTGCGTGATAGGGGTCCAATGCATGAACGATGGCACTCATGCGGTCGCTTGGCAGCGTCTCCGCCCAAACCGCGATGCGATCAAAGAATGGCGGGAAACCGAGCGGGTAGAAGAACTCACGACCAATCATTTCATAGTCGTGAACATCCGGTCGTTTCTCCGTCCGATGTACGAACGCATACTCGCGGACCAGTCCACTTTCGTACCATTTACGGAAACGAAGTTCGAAAGCAGGATCGCTCTTCTTGATCTGCTGCCGCTCTATTCGCGTGCGTGTGTTCTGCGCTGCTGCGCGCACCCTGAGTTGTCTCGCAGCAAGAGCCTTATCGCGGAGCCGAAGAACTAAGGTCTGGATTTGGTCGTGCGATGCCGGCACAAAGAGCCAGCTGCGCAGGTACTCGTACGACGGAAAGCAGGCGTCGAAGTTGGTCAGTTCCGGATGTTCTACCTCATTGGCGACCAGAAGCTGCACGAGCGCTTCCCGTGGCCGAGGGTCCGTGGTAGAGAGAAGAGCCGGTCCGAGAAGTGCAACGGCGCTGAGGCGCTCGGCGATCAGCTGTTCGTTTGCAAGTTGTCCGATCTCAAGCAGGTGTGCTTGAGTAAGCGTCAAGACACAACCAGCGTCACGCCACGTATCTAGGAATCGGACTGCTTCCTGCGGTTGTTTCTTGAGCGCCTGCTCAAGCGCAGAGAGGCAGTACGTGTCGAGGTACGTACGCATGAGAGTTGGATGCGAATTCCAATCGACCTATCCCCTGCTTGCCGCGCAGTCTACGGCCCCCCTAAGTGCCAGCGAGGGCACCTAAGGGGGCCGAAAGACTGATGCTGGTTTCAGCTGGCTCTGCGAGTGAATCGTTGACTCGGTTCCCTGGCAGTACAAACAGTTCAGTTGAGACCCTGAGTAGGCATGGAGCCGTCAGCACACGATTGCAGGAGCGCGTTAGCATCCGCCTTTCCGGCTTCACTGGGCTTCATTGCTTGCGACGAGGTACCAAACAGGTTCGACTTCCGGTCGGTACGTCCAGCCGTTGCGCGGATCTTCCTTCCGCTTGCAGAGTCACCGAAGATCGAGATCGTCAGCTGATCGTGGTACTCGCTCCCCGTCAGCAGCTTGGTCCCCATACCGGACGTCTGCTTAGTAGCAGTGATGAATCCTGCTTCCTTGCTGGTATTGGTGAGCGTATAGCCAAGCTCGTTCACTTTTCGAAGTGAGCACGAATAGGCATCTTCTGCGAGTCTCGGTGTAGGCGACGTGAACGACATCGGTGCGGTGGCACAGCCGAGGCAAGCAAGTGTTGTGAGAAGCGGAATGACGCGACGCAGGCTCATGGTAGGGTCTACGGAGGGAAAGTAGAGGTGGGACCAGCGTCGGCCGCCGTAGCGATATTGGGAGCAACGCGAGCGAGCCGCAAGACGTCTGTTTCCAGACCGGCGCGTAAGCCGGCAGAAGGCACGTCGCGGCGAGCACCCTACCAGGCAGGTATTCCGAGGGAAAAGCTCCGGAATGCGGTGCGAGGATTGGCGATCCTTGGCTGATGGCTCTTCCGCAACTCCGTTCCGGCACCCAAGTCGAACCGATAGGTGCGGGCGAACTCACGCATGCTACGTATCCGCTAAGCGCGCGAGAGGAGCGCGGTCACGAACAAGGGCCGGGGCGAGCTTGCTGCCGCTCAGTGCCGCTCAGTGCCGCGCAGTGCCGCGCAGTGCCGCTCGTGCCACGCGAGCCCGCCCGGCAGCTCGCTCCATTCCGCCGCCGCGTACTCGACGTGCACCACGCGGCGGTGCGACGCGTCCTGCGCCGGCGACGACGCGTGCAGCAGCAGCGAGTGGAACGCGAGGATGCCGCCGCGCGGCACCGTGCACGTCACCTCGGGCACCGCGGCGCGCCAGCGCTCCACGTCCGCGGCCGACAGGCGCCCGTCGCGATGCGAGCCGGGAATGACGCGCACCGGGCCGTTGGTCGCGGTGCAGTCGTCGAGATGCAGCCGCACGGCGACCATGCGCGCGAGCAGCGCGGCCGGCGGCTGCACGTGCGGCACGCCGTCCTTCTCCGTCCACGGCCCGAAGCCTGCGACCTCACGCCGCTCGCGCACGGCGATGGTGAGGTCCTGGTGCCAGATGACCTTCCAGTTCGCGCCCGGCGTCTTGTCGAACAGCAGTCCGCGCACCGCGAACGCGCCCGGCCCGAGCGCCGACTCGGCCACGTCGCGCATCGCCGGATGGCGCGCGAGCGCGCGCACGGCCGGCACGTCGCGCAGCAGGTGGCGCACGCCGCCGCGCGTGCCCGCGGCGAGGTCGGCGAGCGGAGCGACCGCCGTCAGCAGCGCGTCGACGGACGCTGCCTCGAGCGCGTCGGGCACGATCGCGTAGCCGTCGCGCGCGAGCGTCGCCTCATGAGTTTCCGTGGTCACTCGTGTAGGATCGCGTCAGGGGCGCGGCCGGCGACGCAGCTCGGGCGGCGGCGCCTGGTCGCGCAGCTGGCATCCACCCACGACGAGCGTCGCGCTGTCGGGCGTCGCGCACAGGCGCGCCACGGTGGCGGAGTCGAAGCGCGTGGCGCGCGCCTCGCCCGCGGCCGGCGTCGCGCGCTGCGGTGGGCGCGAGCAGCCGGCCGCCACGACGGCGGTCAGGGTGACGACGACAGCGACACGCGAACGCAGCTGCTCCGATGGATGCATGCGATGACCTCCCACTTCGAGTCGGTCGTCCGGGCGCGACGGGATGCCACGAGGATGCGCGGGCGACCGCGTCGGGCGCAACACCGGGTCAGGCGGGCGGCGCGCGAAAGCGGTCCAGCCCCAGCTCGCGCAGGTGCACGCGCAGCGCCGCCGCGCCGAGGATGCCGGCCCGCGCGTCCGAGGGGCTCACCGGGTCCTCGCCGCCCATGTAGACCGCGTCGTACAGCTCGTCGAACCAGTCGCGCTCCGCCTCGGTCAGGCGCGCGTCCTCGTCGACGCTCGCGGCCGCGTCCACGACCACCGCGCGCAGCGGTGCGTAGGCGCCGCCCGCGAGGAAGGCGGCGACCTCGCGACGAATCGGATCGAGTGGCGATGCCATGGTCAGAGCGCGGTGAACCGGATCGCCACGCGGACCGCGTCGCCGTCGCCCTTGCCGCGGCGCACGTGCTTCGGGATCGCGAGCAGCGTCTCGCCGTTCTTGCCGCGCCAGACGCTCGTCTCCCACGTCACGCCGTCGACGGTGGCGTGCACCGGCGTCCGCCCCCAGCCGTGCGTCACGCGCGGCGCGTACTCCTCGGGCACGGGCGCGAACGTCCACCCACCCTTGCCGGGATACCGACGCAGCTTCGCGGTGAACTCCCCGCCGTAGGAGACGCTCATGCGCGCGCCGGCCGCAGGTACAGCGTCGCCCGCGCGTAGTCGATCACCGCCTCGGCCGGCCGCAGCACGTCGCCACCCAGGGCGCCATCCACGGGCGCGCCGCCGCGGGCCGCGAGCGCGTGATTGACGTGCGAGAGGTCGAAGGTCCACACCGCCACGTCGCGCAGCCGCACGGCGCCGAGGCGCAGCTCGTCCAGCACCGCCGTCTCCGTCGCGTGGTGTGATGCCCCGACGCCGTGCGCCCGCTCCGCCGACGGCGTCGTGCGCAGGCCGAGTCGCTCCGCGCTCGGCGTCGCCAGCACCGTGTGCGACGCGCCCGTGTCGAGCAGCAGCCGCGCCGGCTGGCCGTTCACGTGCGCCTCGCACTCGAAGTGGCCGACCGCGTTCACCTGCAGCGGCACGGCCGCGAAGCCGTGCGCGGTGAGGAACGTCGCGAGGTCCACGGGTCCCGTCCCGGAATCGTCCACGATGTCAGCCGTCGAAGCGTGAAGGTCCGCCGCACGAAACCCGCGCCGGAGCGACCCGTACAGGATACGAGCAGGTCACGCCCTCTCGCGACCCCGGGGCCCGCATGACGCACGGCGCCGCCATCTCCGCACGCAGCGACCACGAGCCGCGGTCCGTCCAGTCGTACGCGCGGCTCGCCGGCATCCTCGGCCTGATCAGCGTCGTCGCGGGCGGCTTCGGCGAGGGCTACGTGCCCACCGTGATGCTCGTCGCCGGAGACGCCGCCGCCACCGCGCAGCGCATCCTCGGCCAGGAGTCGCTGTTCCGCTGGGGCTTCGCGGGCTTCCTCGTGGAGTCGCTGTGCGACGCGACGCTCACGATGGCGTTCTGGGTGCTCGTGCGCCCGGTGCACCGGAACCTCGCCATGCTGATGGTGGTGCTCCGGATCATCTCGACGTGCGGCTTCGCGGCGGCCCAGGTGTTCCACTTCGGCGCGCTGACGACGCTGCGCACCGCGCCGTCGCTCGCGGCGCTGCCACCGGGCCAGGCGGAGGCGCTCGCGTACCTGCTGCTGCGCATCGGCGGCTTCGGGGGCGCGCTCTTCAGCACGTTCTACGGCGTCGCGAACGTCCTCTTCGGCGGGCTGCTCTACCGCTCGCGCCTCGTGCCGCGCGCGTTCGGCGTCGCGATGGTGATCACCGGCGTCGCGTTCGCGCTGCGCACGTTCCTACTGATCCTCGCGCCGAGGTACGCGTCGGTGCTGCTGCTGGCGACGGCGCCGCTCGCGATCATCCCGCTCATCGCCTGGCTGCTGGTGAAGGGCGTGGACGAGGAGGCGTGGCGGCGCGCCGAGCGCGCGGCGTGAGCCGCTAGTCCATCCGGAGGTCGTGGGTCCAGCTGGCCTCGGGCCGGAGCGCGTCGCGCCGCACGCCGATCTCGCGCTGGAGGACGTCGAGGTAGCGCTCCCAGAGCGGCCCGGCGTAGGGCGTGGCGTCGGCGTCGCTCAGCGGCACGTGCGCGCGCACGTAGTCGAACAGCGAGCCGACGGTCGCCATGCGCGCGGCCTCCGCGTTCGGCACCTCGATGTCGAGCGCCTGCTCGACGGCGATGAAGGTCTCGACGATGTCCAGGCCCATGCGCGAGGCGTGTGGATCGGTGATCGGCGATCGCGACGCGCGGTCACCGCGTGGTCGCAGGAATGAGCCGCGCCGCGATGTCCCACAGCGCGAGCGCGGGCTCCGTCACCCGGCCCGGATGGCCGTCCACGAACGGGAACGCCGCCACCCGGTAGCGCGTCCCGCGGCGCACCTCCACGACCACGCTCAGACCGTCGAACATGGCGGCGTCCGGCGGGACGCGGCCGGCGTCGTCGACGAGCGTTTCCACGCCCGCGCGCTGCAGCGCGGCCCACGTCGACGCGACGGAGTCGGCGGGCAGCGCGCGCACGACGTGGCCGCGGCCCGTCGGCGTGCGCTCATCGCGCACCCGGAACGCCGACCACTGCCCGGCGGTGCGACGCAGCACGACGGCCTCGCAGCCCATCGCGAAGCGCCAGATCCGCGCCTCGAGATCGGCCGGCGCCAGCGCGCCGTCGCGCAGCGACGGGAGACCGGCGCAGAGTCCCTCGACGTTCGCGGCCCGGGCGTGCCACTCGGCCGCGGTGCGGCTGCCGCGGAGCTCCGCGACCGAGCAGCCGGGTGGAAGCGGTGCCAGCGGCGGCGCGGCGCTCGGCGCTGCCTGCGCGCCGGCGGAGGCCAGCGCCGGACCCAGCGCCAGCAGGGCCACGAGAAGGGTGGGGTGACGCAGACGGTCGGTCATCAGACGTGACGACTCGCGAGACGCCTCAGCTGCAACACTGCGTCGGCCGACGCGCCGAGCTTCACACCCGACCGGTCACCGCGAGCCACATCCAGAACAGCCCACCACCGACGAACCAGAGCCGGCTCCAGATGGTCGCTGGACGCCCCGGTTCGCGGCCCCACCCGTGGCCAGGCTTCCACTCGGTGTGCGTCAGTCCGCCCACCACGAGAACCGCGCCGAGCGCGACGCAGAGCCACCGAGTGATCGTCATCGCTCCCGTGACGGCGACGGAGTTGGTGAGCGCGCCCGAGTCGATCGCGCTGCGCGCACGACACGATGACGTGTCGCACGCGGGTCGTCGCGCGTCAGGGCCCGCGCACGCGCGCCTGCTGCTCCCACCGATGGCGGCGGCGCGCGATGGCGCGCACGAGGTCCAGGAACTCGCTCTCCGGCATCCCGTCGGTCACCGGGCGCAGGCGTCGCACGAGCTCCGCGACGAGCGCCGCGATCTCCGGGGGATCGGAGAGCTGCGAATGGCTGGGTGGATCGCTCGGGGCGTCGGTCATGCCCCTCCCCAAAGCGAGGGCGACGCCAGCCCCCCGTGATCAGCGTGACGCGGGCCACACTGCGCCCGAGGTCGCCGGCGTGACGCGTCAGACGCCGAACTGCCGCAGGTGGTGGTCCAGGTGCTTGTAGCCCAGCCGCCCCCACTGCGCCGCGGTGAGCGGCCCGAAGAACGGATGCTCGGGCCACGACGTCGGCGGCGCGTCGAAGCGCCCGATCAGCGCCGCGCAGCGCGCCTGCTCGGCGTCCCAGTCCTCGGCCGTGCGCCCGAGCAGCTCGGGCGCGGTGGGCACGCCCTTCGGCATCGGCAGCACGTACAGCAGGAGGTGCTTCACCGGGAACCGCCGCGCGGCCGCGACGTGCCGCGACGTGCCGCGGCGCGCACGGCAGCTCGCCGAACGCCATGCGGAACGCGTCGGTGAGGTGCGCGAGCACCTGCGGCGCGGTCATGCGGCCCCACGCGGGCGTGGCGTCGGGCGTGAGGCGCGCGAGGCGCGCGAGCATGGCGGCGCGCGTGGGCGCGTGGGCGAGCGTGGGCACAGGGCAGCGGACGGGAGGGTGGCGTGCACGCGTGGACGCGGTCGTCAGCATGACGCCCCCGACGGCAGTGCGCCAGGGCGGGCGTCCACCCGCGCGCCCACCCGCGCGTCCACCCGCGCGTCCACCCGCGCGTCGCGGTCGTCCGAGGCACGCTGCCTGCGCGCACGCCGCGTCCCCACATCTCAGGCGACCACCAACGAGCACACGGGAGCGCGTCATGGACACCGCGCTGGAGCGCGACGCAGGGAGCACGAACGGACCAATGGGAGGACGGCTCGGCACGGCGCTGGGCGCCGAGGCGCGGCCGGACGCCGCGCGGACGATGCCGTACCAGCGCATCGCGAACGACGACCGCGGCACCGGCGGCGAGAGCTCCGCCGACTTCCTCGGCTACTTCAGCATCGGGCTCGGCCTCGCGGAGGCGCTGGCGCCGAAGGTCATGACGCGCGTGATCGGCGTGAAGGAGCCCGACGACACGAACATCGCCACGATGCGCGCGATGGGGCTGCGCGAGATCGGGCACGGGCTCGCCATCCTCAGCAACCAGCACCCGGAGAAGGCGGTCTGGTCGCGCGTCGCGGGCGACATGCTCGACCTCGCGCTGCTCGGCCGCACGATGGCGAACCCGGAGAACGACCGCGGGCGCACCACCTTCGCGATCGCGAACGTGCTCGCCGTGACGGCGCTCGACGTCATGACCGCGCGCCAGCTCTCGAAGCAGCCGCGCACCGCGACCGCCGCGCGCATGGAGCAGGGGGTCGTGCGGACCAAGCGCAGCATCACCGTGCGCCGTCCGGTGGAGGAGGTCTACGCGTTCTGGCACGACTTCGAGAACCTGCCGCGCTTCATGCGGCACCTCGAGTCGGTGCAGGTCACCGGCGATGGCCGCTCGCACTGGAAGGCGCTCGCGCCCGCGGGCCGCACCGTGGAGTGGGACGCCGAGACGACCGACGACGTGCCGAACCAGTGCATCGCGTGGCGCTCGCTGCCGGGCGCCGACGTCCAGAACCGGGGCGTCGTCGAGTTCGCGCCCGCGCCGGGCGGCCGCGGCACCGAGGTGCGCGTGACGCTGGAGTACGATCCGCCGCTCGGCAAGCTCGGCTCCAAGGTCGCGATGCTCTTCCGCGAGGAGCCCGGCCAGCAGGTGCAGGACGACCTGCGGCACTTCAAGCAGGTGATGGAGACCGGGGAGATCGTGCTCTCCGACGCGACCAAGCAGCGGGGCCCGCATCCGGCGCAGCCCGACGACAAACCCGTGCAGCTCTGAGGTGACGTGATGAAGGCGACGTGCTGGATGGGGCCGAACCGCATGCAGGTGCGCGAGGTGCCGGACCCGAAGATCCTGAACCAGCGGGACTGCATCGTGAAGATCACGAGCACCGCGATCTGCGGGTCGGACCTCCACCTCTACAACGGCTTCCTGCCGATGATGGAGCCCGGCGACATCCTCGGCCACGAGTTCATGGGCGAGGTCGTGGAGGTGGGCAATCGCGTCAGCAACCTCAAGATCGGCGACCGCGTCGTGGTGCCGTTCCCGATCGCGTGCGGCAACTGCGGCGCGTGCGAGGCGGGCGCGACCTCGCTGTGCGAGAACTCCAACCCCAACGCGTACGTCGCCGAGAAGATGCTCGGCCACTCGCCGTCGGGGATCTTCGGCTACTCGCACCTCACGGGCGGCTTCGCGGGCGGGCAGGCGGAGTACGCGCGCGTGCCGTTCGCGGACGTGGGGCCGCTCAAGGTGCCCGAGGAGCTCACCGACGAGCAGGTGCTCTTCCTGTCGGACATCCTGCCCACCGGCTACATGGGCGCGGAGATGTGCGGCATCCAGCCCGGCGACACGATCGCGGTGTGGGGCTGCGGCCCGGTGGGGCTGTTCGCGATCGCGAGCGCGTACATGCTGGGCGCCGAGAAGGTGATCGCGATCGACCGCTTCGACTACCGGCTGAAGCGCGCGCGCGAGCAGGCGGGCGCGATCACGATCAACTACACGGAGGTCGACAACATCCCGGACGTGCTCAAGGACCTCACCGCGGGGCGCGGGCCGGACCACTGCATCGACGCGGTGGGCGTGGAGGGGCACACGCACGGCCTGCAGTACGTGCACGACCGCGCGAAGCAGGCGCTGCGCATGCAGACCGACCGGCCGATCGCGCTGCGCGAGGCGATCATGTCGTGCCGCAACGGCGGGACCGTGTCGGTGATCGGCGTCTATACGGGGCTGATCGACAAGTTCCCGATGAACGCCGTGATGAACCGCTCGCTCACGATCAAGACCGGGCAGTGCCACGTGCACCGCTACATGCAGCCGCTGCTGGAGCGCATCCAGCGGGGCGACATCGACCCCACGTTCGTGATCTCGCACCGGCTGCCGCTCGATCAGGCGGCGCACGGCTACAAGATCTTCAACGAGAAGCTGGACGGCTGCGAGAAGGTGGTGCTCAAGGCGTCCTGAGCGCCCAGTCGTCGCCGAGGACCTGGCGCAGGTGATGCTCGAGGTGGCCGACGTAATCGGCCATGAAGTAGTCGAGCGTCGCCGGCCGGTCCGCGGGCACCGTGCGCCACGCGATGCGGTCGAGCGCGTGGCGCGCGTGCTCGCGCGTGCGCACCGCGTCGGGCGTCGCGGACATGACGCGCGCGACGTGGCGGTTGTAGAGCGCCCACAGCGCGACCAGCTCGCGCCAGTCGGCGTCGACGTAGCGCTGCGCGTCGACCCACGCGTCCTGCGCGTAGCCGTCGAACACGAGGTCGTCCTGCCAGCGCGCGCGCACGAAGCGCTGGTGGTTGTGGCTGGCCGAGTCGATCAGGTGGCCGACGATCTCACGCGGCGACCAGGCGCCGGGCGCGGGCCGGCGCGCGGTGGCGGCGGCGTCCAGGGCGAGGAGCCGCGGCTCGGCGGCGTCGATCACGGCGCGCAGGCGCGCGGCGTACGGTGGCTCCGACATGGGGTCTTCCATGGGCTCCTCCGCCCGCGCGCGACTGCCCGCTGCCGGCGTCACTCCCGGGTCGTCGTGCCGTCCTCTGCGTCGGCGGCGTCCTCGCCGCCCTCACCGCCCTCGCCGGGCTCCGCCGACTCGTCGGACCCACCCTCGCGGCGGCGGCGCTCCCGCTCCTCGCGCTTGGCGTCCTTCTTCGCCTTGCGCTGCATCTCCTTCTGGCGCTTCTCGAAATCGTAGTTGGGCTTTCTCGCCAATGGGGGAGTCTCCGCTCCTGTCGTGCCGTTGGGGTCGGGTGACGCGCCCGGTCGGCACGCCCGCCGCACGCGGCGGCTGACGCAAGATAGCCGGGGCGCCGGGCGCCGCGACCGCTGGCGCCCCCCTGGCGTGCACGGCCGCGGCTGGCGCCTGCCCGCGGGCCTCTACGAGACCCAGCGCGCGCCCATCTCGCACGCCGCGGCCCACGTACCGTCCGGCGCGCGCGCGGCCTGACAGACGTAGTGCGTGCCGCCGGTGCCCTGCCGCGTGCGCACGCGCGCGACGACGATCCCGGGCGCCCACACGTCCAGCGGCCCGAGCTCCACGATCGTGGGATCGAGCGCGCCCGGCGGACGGCCGTTCACGCGGCCCAGCGAGTCCACCCGGTAGATCATCGACGCGTACGTGCGCGGACACGCGGACCTCGCCACGAGGCCCGGCACGCGCGCGGCGAGCGCGGCGACCAGCGCGGGCTCGGGATCGCGCGGCTCGTCGCGGCCCACGGCGAGGCAGGTCACGCGTCCCGGGTCGGTCGCGCCGGGCTCCGGCACGGGGAGCATCGCCTCGAACACCGCGCGCTGCACCGCGCGCCGCTCGTCCGCGGCGAGCGGCGGCACGGGCGTCACGCGCGCGACGGGCTCGTGGCCGACCGCGATGCGCACGCCGAGCGTGCCGGCGTGCGTGCGGGCGACCGCGCGCGCCGGCTCGCCGCGCGGCGCCAGCAGGAAGCGCACCTCCATCGGCACCGCGGCGGCGACCGCACGACCGCCGCGACGCGCCGGCTCGAAGCGCATCGCACGCGCGCCGGCGCGCGTCGCCTGCGTGAAGAGCTCGTGCGTCGTCGATCGCACGCGCACGTCGCGCACGCGCCCACCGCGGTCGACGACGACCGTGGCCTGCACGACGCCGGGCACGCCGACGCTGCGCAGGATCTCCGGATAGCGCGGTCCCGCGCCGTCGGCGACGGGGACCGGCAACGCGTCCAGCTGACAGGCGACGTACACCGGCGCCGTGTCGCGCGGCAGCGGCGGGCAGGCGGGCTGCATCGCGCCTTCAGAACGGCTCGAAGCAGTCGTAGTTGCGCTGGCGGGCGATGCGGCCGTCGCGGTACTCCAGCACCACCGCGAAGTGCGCGCGCATCTCGTGCCCCGGCAGCAGCATGCCGATGGAGCGCGCGAGCGTCGCGACCCACAGCAGCTCGAGGACGACGTGGTCGCCCGAGGCGTGCGCGGCGCGCACCTCGTAGCGCTGCGCGCGCACCACCTGCTGGCCGCGCACCGCGCCGTCGAGCAGCGCCGCGAGGTCGCGCGTCGCGCCCATGGGCAGCAGGCGGTTGGGATACTCCACCTGCTCGACGTCGGGCGTGTAGAACGCGGCCAGCGCCGCGCCGGTCGCGCCGCCCTCGATCGCCGCCAGGTAGCGGCGCGCGGCCTCGAGGTTCCGGGTCGCGGTCTCGGGATCGGTGGGCGGCGGCGGCGCGTAGCCGAAGGCCGTGGGCGCGCCGGCGGCGGTGCGCATCGTCGGGATCGTGGTCGCAGTCGTCATCGCGTTAACGGCGGCTCACAGCATCTTCCGGTACTCGACCACGCGGTCCACCTCCTCGAAGCCGAGCGCGCGGTGCGCCTGCTGCGAGACCGTGTTGTCGAGGTGCGTGTCGGACGCCAGCTCGCGGAACCCCTGCCCGCGCGCCCACGCCTCGGCCCCGCGCACGAGCGCCGCGCCCACGCCCTGGCGCCGCACGTCGGCGTCGACGTACCAGCCCTCCAGGTAGGCGACGGGGCTCGTCTCGCAGCCGTCGGCGTAGGCGCGCATGCCGACCTCCGCGAAGCCGGCGAGGCCCGCGCCGTCGGGCCGCTCCGCCACCAGCACCTCGGTGTTGGGGCGCGCGAGCCACGCGGCCATGTCGGCCAGCTCCGCCTCGGGCGTCTCGCCGGGCCAGAGCGCGCGGCGGAGGCGCTGCCACTCGCCGTGGTCGGTGGCGCGGTAGGCGCGGATCTGCATGCGGGGCGTCATGTCGGGCATCGCGCAAAGGTGCGCGCGGGACGCGCGCGACAGAAGGGTCGGCGGGTCGCGCGTCAGCGCCTGCTCCTCCGCGTGGAAGAGCGCGAGGGGATCGCCGGGTGCGGTCATCGCGGTGGGCACCCAGCAGCGGTCCACGGGCGCGCGACGCGCATCTCCCGCAGCTGCAGCACGCGCGCGAAGCGCGACTCCCATCGCCGGGCGAGCCAGGCTGGCGTCAGCTCGCCACGCCCCTCGACGTACAGGCGTCGAACGGGCACGCCGGAATCGGTGACGGGCACGTCGTGGAGCGCGGTGAGCGAGGGCACCCACCCGCTCACGCCCCACGTCTCGGCGCCGCCGCAGGCGCGGAAGCTCGCCGTGCTGTCGAGGTCCAGGCGGGCGCGCGGCCCGACCGGACCGGTGTAGATGCCACGGTAGTCGCGCACGACGTCCGGCTCGCGGAGGAGGGCGAGCAGCGCGCGAAAGCGCTCGCCCATGCGCGCCGCGCGCTGCTCGGGGAGCGATTGGCCCATGCCGGGATTGTTGAACTCGTAGGCGCGGTAGCGCGCGCCGTCGCGCAGCTCGACGACCATGCCCCAGCCGTCGAACACGACGAAGTTCCGCGGCGGCAGCGTGGACTGGTCCGGCAGCTCCCACAGTCCGTCGGCGGCGAGCGCCTGCAGCGTCGCGCGCCAGTCCGGTGCGCGCGCGAAGCGCGCCCGGCACGCCGCCACGTCGACGCCCGACGCGATGGGCCCGCACTGCCCCGGCAGGGTGTAGAGCATGAGATCGTGCATCGACTCGCCGGCGGGCTCGCCGCACGCGCTGTCGACGGGCGTCACCTCCCAGTGGATCACGACCTCGCCGCGCGTGCGTCCGCCCTGCTCCGTGAAGCGGATCATGTGCGAGGTGATCCCCGGGCCGACCAGCCAGATGCGCACCTCGCGCACGCCGTCGGGCAGCACGCGGCGATCGAGCGGCGTCAGGCGCGCGAGGCGTGCGACGCGGTCGGCCCGCGCATAGAACCAGGGCGGCCAGGAGACGTCCGCCGGCAGGCCGGCCCGTGCCGCGCCGCGCGCATCCTCCGGCGGTGCCGGGTACGAGCACCCCTGCGCGCGCGCCGTCGACGCGGCACCGGCCAGCAGCGCTCCACACGCGAGCACGGTCGGGGCGCGCATCGCGCGCTCAGCCCGCGACCGCCGTCAGCTTCACGTACTCGATCCACCGCGGCACCACGCGGTCCAGCCGCGCCCTCAGCGCCGCCGCCGACGCGGGCGCGAGCTCCGCGTACGGATCCATCGTCATCCGCGCGCGCAGCTCGGGCGCGACGTTCGTCGTGTCGAGCGACATCGGGCCGTCGATCTTCCCCTGGAAGTCGAGCGTCTCGAGCACGCGGTGCACGGTGCGGCGCGTGGCCGCGTAGCTGACGCCCGCCGCCCCCAGCGACTGCGCGGCCTGCGGGACGGTCGTCTCGGCCCACTGCGCCTGGGTCGCCTCGCCGCGCGCCTGCGGCGTGGCGGCCGCGCTCGCGCGGGCCTGCGCCGCGCGCACCAGCTCGATCTCCTTCGCCAGCCCGCGCTCCCACGCGTCCAGGTCCGCCTCGGTGAACGCGTACGCCGCCTCCTCGCTCGACGCGGCAGCAGGCGCGACCACCGCCGTCGTGTCGGCCGCCGTGTCGCCCGTGTTCGCCGCGCCGCCACCGCAGCCGGCGGCGAGCAGCGTCAGGACGGACGGCAGCAGCAGCGGCAGGAGCGCGCGGACGGGGATGGAGCGTCGCATCGGGACCATCGGACGGCCTCACGCAAAAGGGGACAGGGCCGGCCCGCGAACGCGGGCCGGCCCTGCCGATGATGCGATCCGAGCCCCGCGGTCGGCTAGGTCGTCGCGGCCGGACGCCGGCGCACGCGCGGCGCGGCCGGCGGCTCGGCCGCGGGCGCCGCCTTGGCGGCCGTCTTCGTCGCCGACTTGGCGGCGGTCTTGGTCGCGGTCTTGGCGGCCGTCTTCGCGGCGGGCTTCGCCGCCGGCTTCTCGGCCGACTTCTCGGCCGACTTCTCGGCCGGCTTCGCCGCGGTCTTGGTCGCGGACTTGGCCGCCGTCTTGGTCGGCTTGGCCGGCTTCGCGGCGCGCTCCTGCGGCGCCTCCACCTCCGGCCCCACCTCCTCCATCGCCTCTTCGATCTCGGCCTCGGCGGGATCGTCCACCACGGCCGTCGCCGCGGCCGCGGCGGCGGCCGGCGGACGGCCGCGGCCCTTGATCGCGCTCTTCGCCATCGCCGCGTCGAAGAGCGCCTTCGCCTCACGCATCGCGGCTTCGTACTCGGGATCCGTGCGACTGATCCTGCGCATCACCAGCGTACTCCAGATTGAAAGGGGAGCCGCAACCTAATCGGCTCGGCGTCGAGTAGTGACCTCGCGTGCGCGCCGCATCGCTGACATTCGCGTCATGGATGCGGGGCCGTCAGTCGCTGAGCCCTCCGCGCTCGCGCACCGCCATGATCGTCGCCTGCATGATCGCGACCGGCACCTCGTCGCCACCCTCGCCTTCCGGCAGCGCGCGCACCTCGCCGGTGCACACGGTCAGCGTGCGGCCCGCGCGGACGACCCGGCCCACCGCGACGAACTCGCGCCCGCGCGCCGGCGCCAGCAGGTTGACCTTGAACTCGACGCTCAGCACCGCGGCGCCGGGCTCCATCAGCGTCAGCGCGGCGTAGCCGCACGCGCTGTCGACGACGCTGGTGACCACGCCGGCGTGCAGGAAGCCGTGCTGCTGCGTGAGCGCGGGCTGGAACGGCAGCCGGATGCACACCTCGCCCGCCACCACGCGCTCCAGCCGCGCACCGAGCAGCGTCATGAACTGCTGGCGCGCGAAGCTGGCACGCACGCGCGCCTCGAAGCCGGGATCGCGCGCGCTCAGCACGGCGTCAGCACGTCGTCAGCACTCGACGTCGGGCGCGCAGCCGCCGCCGGCGGTGAGCGGCTTCTCGGGGCGGCGGCGGCAGTACTCGCAGTCCGGATCGTCGCACGCCGGCTCCACCCACTCGTTGCAGCGCATGCACAGGTAGGCGTCGAACGCGACCGCGTACACGCGCGGCGCGCCGCAGCCGTCGCACGACTCGCTCAGCTCCAGCCAGCCCTGGATGCGGCTGCCGTCCGGCGCGATCACGAACTCGCCCCGTTCGACGAGCAGGTCCGGCGGATCGTCGCGGTGCGCCACAGCGGTCCTCGTGCAGATGGTCGGGGAGGCGGTCGGGTCGATCCGGATCATCGCACGCGCCGTGCGCGGCCGCAGCCGCGGCGCCGACTCGCCGGGCTCGGGCGCGCGGCCACCCGCGTCAGGCACCCTCGTCCGTCACCAGCCGCCACCCCTCGCCCAGCAGCTGCACCGTCGCGCAGGCGGGCCCGCCGTCGCGGGCGGTGCCGGCGATCCGCGCCTCCAGCACTGCGCCGGGCGTCGCCCGCGCACGCGCCAGCAGCGCGGGCGGGATGCCGGTGAGCGGCACCTTCGCGCGCCGCGACCACGGCGTGTCGGCCTGCCCCGCGTACGTGCCGGAGTTCAGGTAGACGAAGCGCGAGGCCGGCGCCCCCTGCGCCTCGGGACCGCGCAGCGTCGGCGCGCCGTCGGGACCGTCGGCCACGCGCAGCGACAGCGCGAACGCGATCGCCTCGGGCGTCGCGTGCACCGGCGCCACCAGCGCGTCGCGCCCGCGCTGCAGGCGCCACGTCGCGCCCGCCGGCGGCCGCTCGACGATCAGCCGCAGCGCGACCGTGTCCTCGCCCGATGCGCTCATGCCGGATGCTCCCACACCATCAGCTGGTCGAGCGTGCGCGCGTGGCGGAAGCCGAGCCGGCGCGGGATCGCGGCGCTGGGCGCGTTGCGCGCGTCGCAGCGGATCTCGACGTGCGAGACGTGCGGCAGCGCGCGCGCCACCGCGAGCACCGCGCGCACGGCCTCCGTCGCGTACCCCTGCCCCGTCGCGTCGACGCGGAGCCAGTAGCCGATCTCCACGCGGTCCGCGGCGTCGAACGGCACGCGCGTGTGCGCGTCGCGCGGATGCAGGCTGATGCCGCCCAGCAGCGCGCCCGTGTCGGCGGCGAAGATGCCCCACTGCCACGCGCGACGCTCGGCGATCGCCTCCGCGAAGCGCGCCAGCCGCGCCTCCAGCTGCGGGACCGGCGCCGGCTCGGCCACCGTCCACGGGATCCACGGCTTCAGGTGCGCCACGCTCGGCGCCAGCGCGTCGTGCAGCGGCGAGGCGTCCTCCGGCCGCCAGCGGCGCAGCAGCAGGCGCTCCGTGCGCAGCTCCGCGGCGACGAGCTCCGGTGGGACGAGCTCCGTCACGCCTTGCGGGCGTAGTGGTCGGCGCCCAGGAAGTGCAGCGACACGTACGGCTCGTCGCCCAGCACCCAGCTGTCGTGCGGCTCGGCGGGGATGTGGAAGAGGTCTCCGGCGCGCAGCGGGACCACGCGCCCGTCCGCGAACGCCGCCGTCGCCGCGCCGGCCAGCACGAGCCCCACGTGCTCCACCGTGCAGCGCGTGGCGCCGACCGTCGGGCCGACGTGCTCGGACCAGCGCCACCCCGGCTCGTACGTCGCGCGGCCGATCGTGAGGCCGCCCACGTGCACGAGCTCGAAGCGGCCCTTCACCATCTCGCGCACCTCGTCGGGCGACTCGAAGCGCTTCAGGACGACGTCGAGCTGCATGTGCACCTCCTCAGGGCCGCTGCAGCCACGCGATCGCGCGGCGCACCATCTCGTCGGGGTCCTGCACCGTCTCGTCGGGCGCGACCTGCGCGCCGTACGCGCGGCGCGTGCGGTCGGCCATCGTCGCGACGGTGAGGTTGAGCAGCGAGCCGTCCTGCAGAACGAAGGCGGCGTTGGCGGTGGACTGCCCGCACGTCGCGAGGCCGAAGGAGCGCGTGTCGGGCCGCTCGCGGAACGCGATCGCCACCGCCTCGCCCGAGCTGGCGACGCCGTTGTCGAGGAGCACCGCGACGCGCGGCCGCTCGCGCTTCAGGCGGTAGGGCGCCGTCGCCACCTGCTGCAGCGCGCCGTTCAGGCGCGCCGCGCCGTCGCGCATCTCCCACACGGTGACGACGCCCACGGGATCGATGAAGTGCCCCACCACGCCGTCGCCGAGGACGGGCGAGAGCGCCGCCAGCATCGGCCACATGTTGCCGCCGCCGTTGCCGCGCAGGTCGACGATCCAGCCGCTCATCCCCTCGCGGTCGCCCGCGCGGATGATCGCCTGGATGCTGTCCGCGAACGCGACGCCGCCCGGCCCACCGCCGCTGAACGTCCCCACGCGCACGTAGCCGACGTCGGATGGCAGCGACGTGGGCGGCACCGCGCCCGAGCGCACGCAGGTGCGCAGCGGGTAGTAGAAGAAGCGGCCGTTCGCCGCGCGATACGTGCTGTGCCCGTCGCGCAGCGCGATCATCGCGTCCTGGATGATCGGGGCCGTCTCCTCGATGGTCTGCGCCAGCGGTGCCAGCGCCTCGGCCTTCCGGCGCACCTCCGGCCAGTCGATGGTGAGGCGGTTGATCGAGTGCTGCTGCAGGATGCCGAGGAACTCGTCGACGTGGCGGCGCGCGACGCTCGACATCTGCGCGTCGGGGACGAGCGGCTCCTTCGGCTCCAGCGAGAGGCTGCACGACGCGACGGCCAGCGCGCCGGCGACGATCGTCGTCCGTGCGCGCCGCATCACGAGCGGTCCGTCGGCCGGCGCGCGTCCACGATCGCCGCCACCGCGCGCTCCTCCGCGGCGCTCGACGCGGCCAGCCCGCGCACCACGCCGTCGATGTCGGCGGCGGGGCGGTTCTGGCTCATCTTCCACTTCCCTTCCAGCCGCGTGATCTCCAGCTCCACGCCCACGATCGCGCGCTGCAGCTGCGCGATGTACTCGGCCGGCGCGTCGGCGGTCGTCCAGGGATGCTCGCGTCCCGCCTCGTGACGGTCGGTGAGCTGGTCGAGGTGGCGGCGCAGGTAGTCGGCGTCCTCGCGGAAGCGCAGCGTGCCGTAGGCGTGCACGGCGACGTAGTTCCACGTCGGCACCACCTTCCCGTGCTCCGCCTTGCTCGGGTACCACGACGGCGTGACGTAGGCATCGGGGCCCGTGAAGATCACCAGCGCCTCGTCGGTCGTCGGCGCGTGGCGGTGGTGCGGGTTGGCGCGCGCGAGGTGGCCCTCCAGCGTGCCGTGCGGGCCGCGCGCGCGATCGAGCACGAACGGCAGGTGCGTGGCGAACAGCCCGTCCGCCGACGCGGTGACGAGCGCACCCAGCGAGTGCGCCTCGATGAAGTCGAACAGGACCTCGGGGCGATGCTCGGCGTTCGAGGCGGGGACGTACATGGCCGGCGGGTGGTGGTGGCGGGCGCCGGCGGGATCACCGGCCCTGCGCAATGTGCGGCAGGACGGCCGATCCCGGTATCGGTCAGATGACCGGGCCGCGCGCCGGCGGCAGGCCGTCCCTCGCCCTGCACGGGATGGCGCGGCCGTCGTCGCGGTAGCAGGCGCCGTACGGGCCGGGCGCGTCGCCCCAGAACAGCCGCACCGCGGTGCCCGCCAGCGCCGCCACGACGCTCGCGGTCGCGGCCACCACGAGCAGCCGCTGCACGGCGCGCCAGGCGCGCGCGTGCCCCGCCGGCGCGCGGTCGAGCAGCCCCCACGCGGCGTAGGCGGCGACGCTCGCCAGCAGCGCGGCCAGCGGCCACCAGCGCGGCGCGAGCAGGAGCACGCCCGCGACGACCGCCACCGTGACGGCGCCCTCGGTGGCGAGCCAGCGCGTGGAGCGCGTGCGCGCGGCGTCGGCGAGCACCGTGTAGACCGTGGCCCGCGGCGCCTGCGCGGGCGCGTGGGAGGCGTGGGGCGCGAGGACCATCATCATCATCGGGACACCTCCCGCGGCTCGGTCGCGTCGGCGCGCTCGCTCCGCGGCTGCCAGGGCCAGCGGCCGGTGACCTCCAGCTCGAGCGCGAACGAGAGGAAGGTACGGATCGCGACGATCACCGCCAGCACCGCGAGGTTGGCGAGCGTGGGCTCGACCGCGACGGTGCCGATGATGTCGGCGATGACGAGGAACTCGAGGCCGAGCAGGATCGCGCGGCCGAGGTTCGCGCGCAGGTCGTCGTAGACCGCGGCGAACGGGCCCCCGCGCCCCAGCCGCACGACGAACGCGCCGAGCGCGAGCAGCGCGCCGAGCAGGAGGATGGCCACGCCGACCAGCTCCACCATGCGGGCGGCGGCCGGGATCAGCCGATGGAGGTCCATGGCCGGGGCCACCGCCGCTTTCGTGCCGCACGCAAGGATGAGATGCGGCGAGGCACGCTGGCGTGGCGGAACCGAACGACGAACGGCATTGGCAAGGATGAAAGTCCGAGAAGATCTGATAACCGCCGATGCTCCGTGTGGCGGCGACGAACGTCGCCCATCGTGGAGCATCGGCGGTTATCAGACCTTATCCGATCTTCATCCTTGCTAATGCCGTTGCCGTTCGGGTCCGGCGCGTCTGTCAGCCGCCTCGCGTCAGCTCGTACACGCCGATGGGGCGCGCCGCCGCGTCCTCGCCCACGCGCCACTTGCCGAGCGAGATCGCCCAGCCGTCCGCCTCCATCGCCTCCAGCAGCGGCAGGCTCGCCCTGCGGAAGGGATCCGAGAGCAGGACGCGCCCGCCCGGCGCGAGGTTCGTGTCGAGGATGCGGCGCACGTGCTCGTGCATCCGCGGCGCGTACAGGATGTCGGAGCCGAGGATCCAGTCGTAGCGCGTCGCGTCGTCCCACGCGGTCCAGTCGGCGAGCCGGTGCTCGATGGCGTCCGCGAGCCCGTTGCGCGCGACGTTGCGCCGACAGACCGACATCGCCAGCTCGTTGCGGTCGGTCTGCGTCACGCGCGCGCCGAGCGACGCGGCGACGATGCCCGGCAGCCCGGTGCCCGCGCCCAGCTCCAGCACGCGCGCGCCGCGGAAGGCGTCGGCGCGCGCGCCCACGTCGTGCGCGAGCGCGATGGCCGCGGGCCAGAGCACCACGCCGTATGGGCGCTGCTGCTGCCCCCCACCCAGGAAGTGCGACTCGTCCGCGGCGCTGAGCACCGCGTCGGTGTGCAGCACCGCCCACTCGCGCTCCGCGACGTGCAGGCGGTACTCGCGCAGCGGGAAGTCGCCCGCCGTCGTGCGGAGCGTGCGCTCGGGATCGGGCGAGGTGGCGGGCATCGTCGCGGTCACGCGAGCACCTGGCGGACGATCGCTGCGGCGATCTTCGCCCCGCCCTGCACCGACGGCTCGATCGGGTTCGCGTAGTCGGCGGGCTCGGTGCAGACGTCGCGCAGCTCGATCACCGGCAGGGCGGCGGCGCGCGCGGCGCGCTGGATCGCGTCGTTGAAGATCGCCAGCGCCGCGCGCGCGGGCCGGCGCATCGCGGGCTCCAGCTGCCCCTCGTAGATCGTGCACACCGTCGCCGACGGCCCCCGCCGCGCCAGCGCGTCCACGAGGCGGCGGTAGTCGTCCGCGAACGCCGCGACCGCCGCGTCGAACCACTCGAGCACCTCCGCGCCGTGCTGCGCGCGCCGCTGCAGCAGCCCGACGTGGCCGAGCGCGTCGTTGCCGCCGACGCTCAGCACGAGGTCCGTCGCGTCGGCCGGCAGCCGCGCGAGCTGGCGCGCGACGTCGGCGGTCACGGCGCCGTCGACCGCCAGCAGCGTGGCGCGGTCGCCGGGTGGGAGCCGGTCGCGCAGCTGGGCGACCACGTCGGGCCCACCGCGCACGTAGGCCGCGTTGTCGAGGATGGAGTCGCCGAGCAGGACGATGTGCCGCATGTGCACCAGGCTGCGCACGTGGCGCGCCGTCGCGCGCGCGCGCGGCCGCTCACCCTGGCCGGGCGCGCGACGGGCGCCACGCGAGCACGGCGGCGAATGCCGCGGCACACGCGGCGGCGCCTGCCACCCCGACCGCGTAGGCCGCCAGGTCGCGCGCGTCGAAGTCGGCGCCGAGCACGAGGTGCCCGAGCCGCGTGGCGCGCAGCGCGACCAGCCACGGCGCGCGCCAGCGCTGGCTCAGCTCCACCGCCCACGCGACGGCCAGCGCCGCGCCGGCGCGCGCCCGCAGCGACGCGCGCGGCGCGAGCGCGCCGATCCACCAGAACATCATCGCGGCCCACAGCGCGTCGCCCAGCACGTCGGCGAGCGCCGCGGGAAGCGCGCGGCGGTTGGCGCGCAGCGCGAGGCCGAGCACGATCGTGGCGACCGCGGCGGCCGCGTGGCCCAGTCGCGCGGTGCGCGTCGCCATCAGTACGAGATCGGCGTCCACACCACGAAGGCCGCGACGGCGCTCGCGACGAGCGCCAGCGGCCCGACGACGAGCGCCGCCGTGCGCATCGGATGCACCCGCGGCGACGCCACCTCCCGCACGTCCGCGAGCGCGATCGCGCGGCGCCGCTGTGCGGCGTCCCCGGTCCAGCCGGACGATCCGACGATGCTGTCGCCGTCCACCCGCGCGTCGCGCAGCACGAGGGTGTCGAGCGCGCCCGGGTCGTCGCGGCGCACGAAGGTCACGCGCAGCGTACGGCCGTAGGCGCTGGCCACCGCGTCGCGCGGCGCGCCGGCGCGCGACTTCCACGTCCGGCACCCGCCGACGAGCACAGGCGCGAGCAGCCCCGCGAGCACCGCGATCCGCAGCGCGCGGCGCGTCACGGCGTCGACGATGCCGGCGCGTGGCGGAGCACCGCCTGCGCGATCGCGTAGACGCGCGCGAAGTACACCCAGGACTCGCCGGTGAGCTTCGGGACGAGCGTGCGTGCATCGGCCGCGCACTCGCGCAGCGTCCACCACTGGTCGCGGCGCAGCGTGCCGCCCGACCGCGCGAACGCCGTCGCGAGCGCCGTCACGTCCGCCTCCAGCATGATGGGCGACACGTCCGCGACCGGCGCGCCACCCGCGAGCGCCTCGGGGAACTCCGCGTCGCCGTGCACGGCCAGCAGCGCGTGGAGCGCCGCGAGGTCGTCGTGGGAGGTCGGGTCGGGCGCGTGGTCCGGCATCGGGCGATGGAGAGGACGTGTGCCGGCGCCCGGTGCGGTGGCGTCAGCGCGATCGATGACGGGCGGACCGCGCGCGCCCGCCGCGCGCCGCACCGGGCCGCGCGTGCGTCGCCGGCGCGCGCCGCCGCCTGAGCCAGTCCACCGGCAGCGCGATGCCGAGCAGCACCGCGAGCCCGAGGGCCAGCGCGGAGGCGAGCCCCTGCCCGTGCACGCCGACGCCCACGACCAGCAGGCGCGCGACGACGGCGAGCAGCGCGGGCAGCAGGGCCATGCGCAGCCCCAGCGAGAGGTGACGCACGTGATGCGGTCGCGAGCTCATGGCACGCCTCCGGTGTGCGACGATGACCTCTACACGTTAGCGCGCGCCGCCGCGCGCGAACAGCGCGAGCGGGTGCGCGGCGTCCGCCGCCAGCGCGTCGGCCCACCACCGATGGCGCCGCGGCAGGTCGAGCGCCGACTCGGCCGCGTCCAGCAGGTCGTCCCAGCCGGGCATGTCGTCGCGGGCGACGAACGCCGCGCCGTCGCGCAGCCGCAGCGTCAGGCACACCGTGCCGGCCCGCGTGTCGGCGTGCGCCTGCACGACGTCGTCCCACACGCCGCTCGCGACCGGGCGGCCGTCGCGCAGCATGGCGAAGTCGTTCGACGTGGCGACCAGGATCTCCATCAGGCCTCTCTCACCGCGATCGCCTGCACCTTCACGCGCCCGCCGTACGGCAGCGCCGCGGCCTGGTAGATCGTGCGCGCGGGCCGGCGGTCCTCGGCGAACAGCTCCGCCCACAGCGCGTTCACCGCGGGCACGTCCCCGAGGTCGACGAACGCGACGTCGACGTAGACGATCTCGTGGCGCCCGAACCCCGCCGCCTCCACCGCCGCGAACACGTTGCAGAACGCCCGCTCGGCCTCCTCGCGCGCGGTGCCGGGGCGGAACACGCCGTCCGCGTCGACGGCGAGCTGGCCGCTGACGTAGCAGTGCGTGCCCGCGACCACCGCCTGGCTGATGGGCGACGGCGCGGCGGGCAGCGTCGGGCCGCTGGCGACGTAGCGGTGCGGCATCGCGTCAGCGCGCCGTCAGCGCGCCGCGGGCTGGAGCGGATCGAACGGGCCGCGCAGCAGCAGCGCGCCGTAGACCGCCGCGAGCAGCGTCGCGGGCCCCGCGATCCACCACAGCCCGCGCGGCGCCGCCGGGTCGCGCAGCGCGCCGAGCAGCGACAGCGCGCCCACGAAGTAGAGCACGAGGTTCGCGAACACGACCGGCCGGCCATAGATGCCGCCGAGCAGCTGGTTGCGCTGCAGCCAGTTGAGCGCCGCGACGCCGAGCCACGCGGCGCCGAGCAGCTGGCCGAGCCATGCCGCGGAGGCGGGGAGACCGGGCGACAGCATCGGCAGCACCGCGTCGGCGGCGAAGAGGAGCGCGACGCCGGCAAGGAGAAGCAGCGCGGCGCTGAGGCGGGAGACGACGGTCGAGATCACGAGGCGGCGAGGGGTCAGGGCACGTCCAGCGAATCGTAGCGCAGCCGCACGTCGTCGATCTGCGGGCGCGTGCCGACCTCGCCCGCGCCGCGGTAGCGCACGACCAGCGTCGTCGCCCCCTCCCACCGCACCGCGACCGGCACGTCCCGCTCGGCCGCGAAGACGTTGCCGACGCCCACCGCCCGCTCGCCGGGCGCGACCAGCGCCACCTGCGCGCTCACGCCGGTCTTCGCGCCGCACGCGCGGCCGAACACGACGGCCTCCCGGCGGCCGTCGGGCGAGCGCACGCGCGCGCGCTCGGTGTTGGTGCACGGGTCGCCGCACGCGGCGGCATGGCCGACGAGCAGCGCGGTGAGCAGCGCGGTGAGCAGCGAAGCGAGCGCGGGACGAGGAGCGGGCATGACGGCAGGGCGGACGATCGCGCGGCTACTTCGGCGCCGCGGGCGGGAACAGCGTGCGGAACGCGCGCAGCGCGGCCGGATGGTAGATGGTCGCGTGCGTCTCCTCAGGCATCGGAAGGTAGTGCCAGCGCAGGTCGCGGAACGCCCCGTCGCGGAGCACGTCCGCCAGCTGCCGCGTGTGCGTCGCGATCTGCGGCTCGTCGCTGTTGGCGAGGAACAGCGTCTTCGGCCCGACGTCGCGGCTGCGCAGCGTCGGGCCGGCCTGCGCGAGCAGCTGCGCGCCGTTCCACCACAGGCTCGGGTCGAGCGCGACGTACGTGTCGAACAGGTCGGGCTCGCGGAGGAAGGTCTCGACGACGAACAGGCCGGCGAGCGACTCGCCCACGATCGCGGTCTCGCCGGTCGTGCGGTAGCGCGCGCGCACGCGCGGCATCAGCTCCGCGCGGATGAACGTGCGGAACGCCGCCGACCCACCCACGCGCGGCGCGATCTTCCGGTCACTGGCGACGTCGGTGGGACCGGTCATGTCACGCCGCCGCTCGGTGTTCTCGATGCCGACCAGTATGAAGGGCCGCATCCCGCCGTTGCCGGTCAGCACCTGCACCAGCCCCGCGACGTGCAGGAAGTCCTCGGCCATCCCGCCGTCCGGCATGTAGAGCACGGGCAGCCGCACGTCGGGGCCGCGGTCGTAGCCCGGCGGCACGTACACGTTGATGCGCCGCGTCTCGCCCAGCACGGTGGACGCGATCGTGAACGTCTCCCCGATCGCCAGCGGCGCGACGCCCGCGATCGTGTCGGGCACGGACTTGCGCACGGGCACCGGCGCCGACGTCTGGGCGCGCCCCGGCGACGCGGCGAGCAGCAGGGACGCGAGCAGCGCGGCAGTGCGCGTCAGGTCAACCGATGGCATTCCGACTCTCCACGTCGGTGAGGTCCTGCAGCGGGCCGACCGTCGCCTCGACGATCTCGGCGCGCGCGTCCGCCCACGCCTCCAGCGCCTCGCGGTCGGCGTCGATCGCCTGCCCGCCGTCGCGCGAGATGACGTGGTGCCACGTCGCATCGCCACCGCCCGCGGCCGCGAGCCCGCGCGATTCCAGCACGCCGACGAACGCGTCGCGCAGCGCGCGCACTGCATCGGCGTCGAGCCCCGGCGCGAGCCGGCACGCGAAGGTGAAGCCGTACTCCGGGCAGGGCGCGCTCACGACGGCCTCACTGCGCGCGCCGCATCAGCGTCCCCACCAGGAACACCGCCACGCCGACGAGGATCGCGATGATGGCGAGCACCACGCGCGGGACGTTGCGGCGCGCGTCGCGCCGCGCGACGACGGCCGCCTCGCTCAGGTACCACGTGTCACCGCCCGGCCCGCGCAGCAGCACGCCGGCGCGCGCCAGCTCGTCGACCACCGACTCGTGGCCGACGCCGAGCGCGGCGAGCGGGCGCGCGCGCTCGGGCGCGGTCGCGCCGGCGAGCCGGAACGCGTCCGTCACGGCCTGGACGCGCTGCGCGTGCGCGGCAGCGATGATGGCGACGACGGCGCCTCCTCCGGCCATGCGGGGCTCCTGAAAGACGGTGGGTTCGTGCGTGGCTCTGCACGATGCGCGGGCCACGCGCGTCACGCCAGCGGCGTCAGTCCGAAGTGCGCGACGATCCGCTCCGCTGCCTCGTCGGCGGAGAGCGCCGTGGTCTCGAGGCGCAGCCAGTCCGGCCGACCGTCGAACGCGCCGCGCGAGTCGAGCTGGAAGCGCGCGTCGTCCTCCAGCAGGCGGCGCCGCGACGCGTCGAGGTCGCGCTTGAACGGCTTCTCCGCCAGCCGGAGCTCGGTCGTGTTGCGGCGCAGCCGCTCCGCCTGGGTCGCCTGCAGCTCCACGTACGCCACGCGGCCGCCGCGCGCCTCGAAGATCGCCGCCCACGCCGCCACCGCGGCCGCGTCGCGCGGATCGTCGAACGCCCACACGTACGTGAAGATCAGCCCGGGCAGGTCGCTCGCCGCCACCTCCTCGAACACGCGGCGGCGGAACTCGCTCACCAGGCGCTGGAACGGCGGCGTGCCGTACGCGAAGAAGCGGAGCGCGAGGTCGATCGTGTGGTGGTTGTGGAAGAGGCGCAGCCCCGTGCGCGCGGCGAGCGCGTGGCCCACGGTCATCTTGCCGACCGCGGGCGGCCCGACGAGGAAGACGAGCATCGGCGCGGCGGGGCCGGACACGTCAGGCGCTCACGCGCGCGTTCACGCGCGCGGCCGGCGCGCGACCGCGCGCTGCAGCAGGAGCGCGACGACGATGCCCACGACGACGCTCACGACGAGCGCGCGCCGCGACGGCCAGCCGCGCTGCGCGGTGAGCGTCCAGTTGAGCACGAACGCGACGAGGATGGCGGGCGCGAACGTCAGCAGCGCGTCGCGCGTCTCGCCGGATTCGGGCGGGCGCTCGGGCGGGGGTGGAGGCGTCGGGGTCACGCGAGGTGCGATCGGTCGGAGGGTCGGACTTCCTTCAGGCCGTACCATAGCGCCATGCCCGCGCGCGCGGGAATCGCCGCCGGTCGGTGCGGGTCAGCGGTCCGCCGCGCGGTCGCCCGCGGTCCGCACGATCGCCTCCGCGACGTCGACGACGCGCGCCAGCCCGCGCAGGTCGAGCCGCGCCGCGATGTCGGTCGCCCGGTGGTAGTCGCCGTGGAAGCCGGTGAAGAGCGCGACGCTCGGCACGTGCGCGTGCACGAAGCTCGCGTGGTCCGAGCGTCCGTCGAGCGTCGTCGAGTACTCCACGCGCAGGCCCGCCCCGGCCGCCGCCTGGTCGATCGCGGCGCGCACGTGCGCGGGCGCGACGGGTGCCTGCACCGTGAGCCGCGCGTCGCGCAGCCGCCCGACCATGTCGAGGTTGACCATCAGGACCATGCGCTCCCGCGCGACCGGCGCATTGTCCACGAACACCCGCGATCCGACCAGCCCCAGCTCCTCGGCGTCGAAGTGCAGGAGCAGCACCGAGCGCCGCGGTGGACGCGCCGCGAGGCGGCGCGCGAGCTCGAGGACCGCGGCGGTGCCCGAGGCGTTGTCGTCCGCGCCCGGCCGCACGGCCGAGCCGAGCTCGGGGTCGTCCGACGCCCACTCGGCGCGCCCGATGTGATCGTAGTGCGCGCCGACCACCACGTACTCGCCGCGCAGCGCGGAATCGGCGCCGGGCACCACGACGCCGACGTTCCGTCCGATCTTCCCCTGGACATGGAAGCGCTGGTAGAGGGACGGCGCGCACGACGCCTCCGCGACGCACTTCGACGGGAACGCGCCGGCGAGGCCGAGGCGCTCGTGGTGGCGCGCGATGTACGCCGCGGCCCGCTCGCTGCCGGGCGTGCCCGTCGCGCGGCCGGCGAGCGTCGGGCTGGCGAGGAACGCGACGTCGGCGGCGATGCCCTCGGGCAGCGGCGCGACGGGCCCTGCGGGCGTCGAGCGGCACGCGAGCGCCGCGCTGACGAGCAGGACCGCCGCGCCCGCGCGGCCGAGCGCACGAGCGCGCGCACGCGGCTGCATCAGGCCGGCACGTCGAAGTGTGACATCGGCAGGGGCACACCTCCT
The DNA here is from genome assembly GCF_030159095.1 of Roseisolibacter agri. Classification (NCBI taxonomy): domain Bacteria; kingdom Pseudomonadati; phylum Gemmatimonadota; class Gemmatimonadia; order Gemmatimonadales; family Gemmatimonadaceae; genus Roseisolibacter; species Roseisolibacter agri. The sequence goes on along the minus strand of NZ_BRXS01000002.1, from coordinate 235,665 downwards.
GCTCCGCTGCGGTGCACGTCTCACTGACAGGAGGTTCGGATGGCCCGCGACCGCGAGAGGATCGAGCCGCACGAGGGGGACCAGCGCTACGTGCGGCGCGACGAGCAGGGACGGTTCACGGATTCGCAGGACGACGTCGGCCGCTCGGCCGCCCAGGACCAGAAGCAGCACGCGAAGACGGCGTCCAGGAAGGGGCAGGGCGACCGCGGCGACCGCAAGTCGTAGCGACGGTGATCGGGCAGGCAGCGCGCGTGATCAGTCGCGGCGCTGCCGCTCCTTCTCCTGGCGCAGCGTCGTCCCGCACCGCGGACACGGCCCGGGTGCGGTCCACAGCGTGAGGTGGTGCCGCGCCGAGTGCGGGCAGCGCACGCCCGCGGGGATGTGGCCCGCGGCCACCGCGGCGGCGGCCGCGTGCGCGCTCGCCTCGGTGGGCCGGCCCGGGATGCGCGCGATGCGCAGCGCGCGGCAGTCGTCGCAGCTGACCCCGACGACCTGCGTCTCCGGCCCGGCCGCGTAGCCGCTCACCATGCGGTCCACGTGGTAGCCACAGCCGGGGCACGTGTAGGAGCTCGTGGACTCGACGCCGGCGCCCATCGGGTTCGAGGCGGAGTGTGGAGGCCGCCCGACCTCCGGCCGGCCGCGTGGGACTCCGCCCTCAAGATGTGGGCGCGGGCCGCCGTGCGCAGCCGGCAGCCCGGCGCGACCTCACGCCGGCCACCGATCGTCGTAGGCGGCGTAGAGGTGCTGGTCCAGCAGCACGCCGTCCTTGATCGCGCTCCGCCGCATCGTCCCCTCGCGCACGTAGCCCGCCTTCTCCAGCACCCGCCGCGACGCCGCGTTGTGCGCGAACGGCACGGCGAACACGCGCCGCAGGCCGAGCGTCGCGAACGCGTGGCCGGTCACCGCGCGCACCGCGTCCGTGACGATGCCGCGCCCCCAGTGCGCGCGCCCCAGCCAGTAGCCCAACTCGGCGCTGACGCGCTCGATGTCGTGGCCGGGCATGAGCGTGATGCCGCCGGCGACCTCGCCGTCGACCTCGATCGCGAACGCGGTCGGCGGATCCTCCGCCGCTTCGCGCACGCGCGCGATGTACGCCTCCGCATCGGAGAGCGCGTATGGATGCGGGAAGCGGTCGCGCAGGTTGAGCCAGATCTCGCGGTCGTTCGCGTGGCGTGCGAGCGCCGCGGCGTCGCCGGGCCGCGGCGGGCGCAGGCGGCACGTCGGGCAGACGAGCTCCATGGTCAGCGCGCGACGAGGTCCACGCGCAGCGAGTCGAGCGTCGCCGTCACCACCTCGAACGCGAAGCGTCCCTGCGCGTCCGTCGGGCCGAAGCTGCCGGTCACGTCGACGGCGCCGGAGTCCGTGGGCAGGCAGGTCGTCGGGAACGCGCGCGCCTGCACGATCACGCCCGACACCGGCGTCGCGTCCGCGGTCGCGACGGTGGCCGCGACGCGCAGCCGGAACGGCGGCAGCGCCGGCGGGCAGCCGCAGCCGTCCGTGGGAACCACGCACGCCGCGGCGAGGCCGAGCTGCGCGCCGAGCAGCGCGCCGAGCACCGGGACCGTTCGCATGCGCGTCCCCCGTGCGTCAGAGCCCCCACAACCCGCGCTGCTGGAACGCGTCGTCCAGGAGCATCCCGTACGGACGTGGACGACCGTCGGGCCGCGCGACGAGCCAGTACGGGCCGAAGCGCGTCACGAGCACGCCGCGGCCGGCCGGCGCGGCCCCGAACGACCGCGCGTACGCCGCGGCGGCGCGCCGGCAGACCTCGGGATCGTCGCTGAAGCGCACGCTGTCGCCGGCGGCCAGCACCGGCGCCGTGATCCCGACGCCCGCGCGCATCTTCGCCGGCCCCGGCTCCGTCGAGGCGGCGATGCGCCGGAACGCGTCGATCACCTCCAGCGAGTCGAGCCGCGTCGTGCCGCAGCCCGCGGCGCTCGCGATCGCCGCGGACGCCGACGGCGTCGATGCGGCGCCGTCCGGGCGCGCCGTCGCGCAGGCGGCGAGCACGAACGATCCTGCGATCGCGGTGATGAGGGCGAGTGGGGAGGCGTCGGGACGTGCGGAGCGGGTCGCGGACATGGGGCGTGTGCGGGACGTGAGGCGGCCGTGGCCGACGTCGGCCGGCGCCACGACATCATGCGCGTGCGGGCGTGCTCGTGGCAACGCCGGCTCGCGCATCGTCCGATCAGCGGCGGCGCCGGGCGCGCGTCGTCGCCGCGTGCACCGCGGCGGCCAGCAGCGCGTAGAGCGCCGCGTCCACCGTGAGCGCACCCTCGTGCAGGTGGTCCATGCCGAGCAGCGCGCCCACGAGGTCCGCGCTGCCGACGGGCGAGATGCCGTGGTGGTCGGAGATGTAGGGCAGCGGGAAGCCGCGCACCAGCACGGGCCGCGCGCACGACGCGGGCGCCGGCGGGCAGTCCCAATCCTGCACCTCGAGCCGCGTGCCGCGCACCACGCTCGACGCGAGCGCGAGGACGATGCCGAGCAGCGTGCAGGCGACGAGCGCGCGAAGGCCGCGGATCACGTCGAGTCGGGCCGCTCGGTCGACGCGATCGCCGTCATCCGCCACTCGCCGCCCTGCTTCTCGTAGACCGAGAGCCACGCGTACCGCAGGCGCTCCACGACCGGCGCGCCACCGGTCGGCGACGCCGACGTCACGTGCACGCGCTTCTCGACGATCACGTACGCCATGCGGCCGTCGGGCGAGATGCGGATCCGCGGCGGCGCGACGTCGTCCCACGCCTGGAACGTCGACGCGTCGAAGTACGACTGGAAGGACGCCCGCGTGCGCTCGCGCGTGGCGGTGGAGACGCGGCCGTTCGACACGCTCAGCATCGTGTCCGCCTGGCTGCCGACGATCAGCGCCGCGCGGCGCTCCAGGTGCGCGGTACGCTGCTCCGCGTGCAGCCGCAGCAGCGCCGCGCGGTCGGCCGCATCGTCGGCGGGCGTGCGGCGCGTCGCGGCGCTGGCGCAGCCGCCGAGCAGCGCCGCGAGAAGGAGTCGGGCGAGTGGGCGCACGATCGGTGCGGTGGGGGGCGACGACGGAGTCACGCGAGCATCATGCATCGTCGAGCGGCGGCTTCGCGAGCACGACCGACGTCTCGATCTGGCGCGGCGACACCGTCCAGTACCGCCGCAGCAGCGCCGCCGTCTCGTGCGCCGGCACCAGCGTGTAGCCGTGCCGCTCGTAGAAGCGGATCGCCCACGTCGCGTCCGCCCACGTGCCGATCAGGATCCGCCGCCCCCCGAGCGCTTCGAGGTGCGCGAGCAGCCGCCCGCCGATGCCGTGCCCCTGCCGGTCCGGCCGGACGTAGGCGTGCCGCACCAGATGGACGTCCTGCACCGGCTGGATGCCCATCACCCCGGCGAGCGCGCCGTCCTCGTCCTCGCATCCCCAGAACGCCACGCCCGCGGCGACGTCGCGCGCGAGCTGCTCGGCCGACATGTACGGCTCGTGCCAGCAGTCCGCGGGGATCACGCCGCGATAGCGTTCGGCGGCCGCGTTCACGATGGCGCGGATCGCGGCGTGTTCGTCGGGGCGGCAGCGGCGGATCGTGCTCACGGTGGCGACGGGTCGGGACGCGGGCGGTCCGGCATGAACCGTCCGTGCGCGAGGAAGGCGAAGATGCGCGCGTGCACGTCGGGCGCGAGCATCAGGAAGGTGTGCCCGCGCGCGACCGCGCTGAAGTCCGTCATCCCCGCGAGCCGCGTGCTCGCGACCGAGACCTTGCCGTCGTGCGGCCGCGGCATCCACCGCCCGAAGAGCGGATTCCAGTTGCGCGTGCCGGCGACGACGCCGACCTCGATGCCCGCCGGCAGCGCGCCGAGCTGGCGCGCGACCGACTCCGGCCCGGTGCCGAGCGCCAGGAACGCGGGACCGAGCACGCGCCGCGTGACGCGCCAGGCGCGCAGCCGATCCGCGAGCTCGGAGCCCTGGTTCGGCGGCGCGAGCATGACGATGCGCCCCAGGCGATGCCGCCACGCGGACGCCGCCGGCAGCTCCAGGCTCGCCCGCACGACGATGCCGCCGAGCGAGTGCGTGACGAGATGCACCGGGCCCACGCCCTGCGCGGCGAGCTGCGCGAGCCGGTCCGCGAGGCCGGCGGCGTGCATCGCGACCGTCCCGCGCCGCGAGCGGTAGCCCCAGTTCACCACCGCGTAGCCGCGACGGCGCGCGGCCCACGCGAGCGGCGCCATCGACCAGCGCGTCCGCCCCAGCCCGTGCACCAGCACGACGGTCCCGCGCTCCTGCTGCACGCGGCTACGACTTCGGCACGCGCTTCGACGCGCGCTTCGGCGCGCGCTTCGCGCCGTTCTCCCGCACGCGGAACGCGACGATCGCGGCCACCAGGTCGAGCGGCAGCGGCGCGTCGTGCGGGAACTGCACGGAGCCCTTCGCCTGCCGGTACGACGCGAGCGCGTCCGCGAACGCCGTGATCCCGCTCGGCCCCGGATAGAACCCGATGTGGTGCGCGAACGCGGCGAAGTGCACCAGGTTCCCGCCCTGGTGGAAGGTCGGGATGCGGTAGGCGATGCGCTCCGTCGCCTGCGGCGCGTGCGCGCGGATCGTGCGGCGCATCGCGACGAGCCGCTCCTGGATCGGCGCGGGGAAGCCGGCGATGTAGTCGTCGATCGGGTCCGGGGTCGGCATGGTCAGCCCACGCGTGAGTCGCCCGCGCGGCGCGCACGCACGGCGCGCGCGAACAGCACGCCGTAGAGCGCCACCAGCGGCCAGAACGCCCGCGCGGGCGCGGCCGGCGAGCCGTGGAGCCCGCGCGCCGTCACGAGCGCGAGCAGCGCGGCGAAGAGCACGAGGCGCACGACGGTCCGACCACCGGCGCCGCGCGCCGCGACGGCGCGACTCACGGCGTGGAGCACGGCGCCGGCGGCGCCCGCGGCCGCGCCGGCGGCGAGCACGGTCACCGTGCCGCCCAGCGTCAGCGCGCGCGGCGCATCGGTCGCGAGCGCGATCGCGCGCATCACCGCGCGTCCGCCGACGCCGAGGACGAGCAGGCCGATCCACGTGCCCAGGAGCACTTCGTGGAGCAGCGCGCGCGTGCGCGTCCCGCGTGCGACCGTGACGGTGTGCGCGATGGCCATGTAACCCTCCTCAGTCGACGTCGCTGTAGCCGCCGAGCTGCCCGCAGTGGCGGCAGCGGAAGACGTACGCCGTGGGCGCGTGGTCGCGATCGAGCGCGGCGAGGTAGTCGTCCCAGTCCGCGCCGGCGAAGCCCGCGTCCGCGCGGATCGCGGGCAGCGCCGCCGCCCATTCGGCCTGCAGCTCCACCGCGCCGGCCGGTCCGAGATACTGCGCCGCGTCGCCGCAGTGCGTCCACCAGCGCTCCTGCTGCCAGCCGCTGAAGCCCGGCGTGCGCTGCGAGACCTCCGCGACGACCGACGCTGGCACCGGATCCCACGCGCCGTAGTCGCCCACGCCTTCCGGATCCACGAACTCGGCGTCGAAGCGCGCGGCCGCCGATCCGTCGGCGATGCACCACGGGCACAGCGCGTCGTCGAGCGCCTCGTCCGCGTACACCGGTCCCGCGTACACGTAGCCGCGCGGGCGGCGGCAGCAGCGGCACGTCGCGTCCGAGCGCGCGACGCTGCCCGTCGCGAGCGGGTCGGGATGGTAGCGGAAGGTCGGGAGCGGATCGCTCATGGACGGCTCCACGCGTCAGCGGGCCGGGGTCGGGACGACGCACTCCCAGTGGGCGCGCACGTCGCAGCCGCCCGTGACCGCGACGTCCTCGTAGCGCACCACGATGGCGTGCTGCGCGTGCACGCGCACGGGCGCGCGGGCATCGGCGGCGAGCACCGCGCGCGCGGCGCGCGCCATCTCCAGCGCGTGGGCGATCTGCGCGTCCGCGCTCCAGCGCGTGGCGCCCACGCCGCGCAGGACGAGATGCACGCGCCCCGCGCCCAGGCTGCACGTCAGCCCGCCCGCGGGCGCCAGCTGCCGCTCGATCGCATCGAGCACGCCGGGGTAGCGCGTGACCCCGAACCGGAAGCGCGCCATGGCGCCGCGGTCAGGGACGCGGCCGGGCGTCCGCGAGCAGCTGCTCCACGCGGTCGGCCGTGACGCCGAGATGCCCGAGGATCTGCGCGGCGGGGCCCGTGCGCTCCGCGAGGAGGCCGAGCAGCAGGTGCTCCGTGCCGACGAACTCGTCGCCGCGCGCCGCCGCGGTGCCCTCGGCCAGCGTGAGCGCGCGCTGCGCCCGGGTCGTGTACGGACGATCCATCCGGCCCTCCCGCTCGTGAGTTGGTGCGCCGACGCAGCGCCGCGGCGCTGCGTCAGCTGCAACGCCTGGTCGGCCCGTGCGTCAGCGCGGCACGGGCGGCGGCTCGGTCAGGTACGACCACGTGTCGCCGTGGACCGCCGCGCGCGCGGTCGAGGACGCGATGCCGTAGCGTGTCGCCTGCCGCTCGAAGAACGCCGCGGGCAGCCGCTCCGCGTCCGCGTGCCGCTCCAGCCATGCCCAGGCCGCGCGGCGCATCGCCGACGCCTGCCGCTCGGTCAGGCGCGCCATCCCGTGCGCGGCTCCCAGGCGGGCCTTCGCCTCCCCCGTGCCGGCACGGCCGGCGCGCGCGTGCTGCGTGCTCATGTCGGTTCCTCCCCTCGGGTACCGTCGTCGGTGACCCCCTCGTCCGGTGACGCGGGACGCGGAGGATGTTCGCGCGTCTCGCCCCCGGAGGCAACGGTCGCGGCGCTTCCACGCGCGCCGCGCGGGCGGGATCGACGCGATCGGCGGGCGTCTGTCGCCATCAGCGTGCTGTCGCGTGCTTGATGAAGCGGCGCTCGTCCAGCGCGTAGCCGAGCGCCTGGTAGAAGGCGTGGGCGCCGGGACGGTGATCGCCGCTCGTCACCTCCACCCGCCGCGCGCCGACGCGCCAGGCCCACGCCTCCGCCGCCTGCACCAGCGCCCGCCCGACGCCGCGGCCCTGCGCCTCCCCACGCACCGCGAGCGCGGTGAGGCGCACGAGCCGCCCGGTCGTGTGGAAGAGCGGCAGCGCGTGCGCGCTCACGACGCCGTGCAGCGCCGCGCCCGGCGCCCCACCCGCGACGAGCACCACGTCCACGTCGCTCGCCGCGAACGCCGTGAGCCGCTCGGCCACCAGTGCGGGCGGCGTGTCGTAGCCGAGCACCGCGAGACAGGCCGCGATCTCGGGCGCGTCGGCGATCTCCGCGTGGCGGACGGGGATGCTCATGGACGTCGGTCAGCTGCAACGCCACACGGGCCGCGCACGCGAGGCCATCGCTCAGAACCGGAGCCGGTACACGAGGTAGCCGCCGCCCGCGCCCAGCGCCGCGGCCCCGGCGACGGCCGGCACGTAGGCGATCGGGTGCGCGAGCGACTCGCCGTCGCGCAGCGCGAGCGCGAGGCCGCCGGCCATCGCCGCGCCGCCGAGCACCGCGCCACCGAGCACGTAGGGCCAGGCTGGCGGGCGGCGCGGTGTGGGCGCGTGCAGCAGCGGCGCGTCCGTCATCGGTGCGAGCGTCGCGGATCGGCCGACGACGCCCGCCGGCGCCGGACGCTGCGCATCGGCCGGCGTGGGCGCGAGCGTCGCGCTCGCGAGCAGGAGCACGGCCTGCACGGAGGAGCGGCGCATCGCGAGCGCTCCCGCCAGGCGCCGTGCGGCCCGCACGCCGAGGTACACGCCGAGGTAGGAGCACGCGAGGTCCGCGACGGAGAGCGTGCGGCCCGGGAAGAGCGCCTGCGACGCCTCCTCGAGCGTGATCCCCACCGCGACGAGGACGCCCGCCAGCGACAGCGTCCACGCCCCGAGCCGGACGATGCGGCCCTGCAGCGCCAGATCGCACACGAACGCGAGCGCGGCCAGCAGCACGACGTGGCCGACCTTGTCGCCGCCGGGCCACGCGTAGAGCCGCTGGATCGCGGTCGGCAGCGCACGTCGGTCCGCGGCGACCACGATCGCGGCGAACGCGACGAGCGCCACGCCAGCCAGCGCCACGACGAGCGTGCGTGCGAGTCGGTGCGGCGGGACGACCATGGCTGCGGCGTGCCTCAAACGATCGGCCGCAGGACCAGCCGGCCGTACGCGATGAACGCCATCACGAGCCCCAGCACGGCGCTCATGACGATGGACGGGACCTCGGCGTACTTCACGTGCACGCCGATGAACACGAGGCTCTCGAGCGCCAGCAGCGCGGCGGCGACTCCGGTGAGCGCGGGACGCCAGTGGAGGGCGGCGGGGACGATGAGCCCCACCACGCAGACGAGCTCCAGGACGCCGAGGGCCATCCAGACCTCGCGCGGCAGCGCGCCGAAGGAGGGCACCTCTGCGCTGATCCTGTCGAACATGAAGAGCTTCATGACGCCGGACGCGCCGTACACGAGCGCGGCGAGGCCCTGCAGGACCCACAACAGGATGTGCATCGCGTGTCTTCTCGGGGTGTCCGCGCTCGGCGCGCGTGGCGAGAGGCGATCATAGGGCCGCGGCGCGCCATCGCGCCAGCTCGCCCAGGTGGTAGCCGAGGTGCGCGGTCAGCGCCTCGTCAGCGTGCGGGTGCCCGCGCGGGTGCCCGCGGGTGCCAGCGCACCTGCGCGCCCTGCGGCGCGAGCGTGATCGCGAGCCCGACCGCCGCCCCCAGGCCGGCGCCGAGCACCGCGGCCGCATAGATCGGCGCGGGGTCGTCGCAGGCGTCGCAGCTCGAGTGCCCGATGCCGTAGCCCACCGCGCCGCCGACCGCGGCGCCCACGAGCGCGTTGCGGATCCACGGTCGCCGGCGCGCGCCGTCGCGCGCGCGAGCCATCGGTTGAAGCGCGTGCGCGTCGCGCGCCGGTCGCGCGCGCGGCGGCGTGGCCGCGACGGGCGCCGTGCGTCGCTGCGCGTCGAGCGTCGTGGGGGCCGCGCACAGGGCGCCGGCGAGGAGGAGGATGAGGAGGGTGCGCATGCGCGCGGCGCTCATGGCGCGCGCTCCGGACGCGCACTTGCGAGGTCCGGGGCGCGGCGCCCGATTGAAGGCGTCGGTCGGGAAGGATGCACGACGCTGGCGTCGGAGGCGAGCATGCGGAAGTGGCGGCGACGCGTTCGCGGAGCGATCGGGATGGGCGTCACCTGGGCGGTCGCCTGGTCCGCCGTGGGTCTCGTCCCGCGCTGGGTGCTCGGCTTCACGCCCGACGCACCGTTCCCGCTGATCTTCGGCGTCTTCGGCTTCATCGCCGGGATCGTCTTCGCCGCGCTCCTCGCGCTGACCGAGGGCCGCCGCCGGTTCGAGCAGATGTCGCTGCCGCGCTTCGCGGCGTGGGGCGCCGTGGGCGGCCTGCTGCTCTCGGCCTTCTTCGTCTGGCGGGCGTCGCTCGGCGGGAGCGAGGTGCTGGCGATCCACGCCGCGTTCGCGGTGGCGTGCGCGGTGTGCGCCGCCGGCTCGCTCGCGCTGGCCAGGCGCGCGAGTCGGCGCGAGCTGCCTGGCGGTCGCGGCGATGCCATCGAGCGCACGCTCGGCGAATCCGGGACGCAGCGGCTGCGTGGCGGCGGCGACTGATCGCGCGCGTCAGCTGCAACGCGGCGTCAGACGTCGGCCGACGCGTGCCCGGGCTTCGCGGCGAGCGTGTACTGCACGCCACCGTCCGGATGCGCGGCGCGCGTCACCTGGAGCGCGGCCAGCGTGGGCACCACCAGGTCCGCCCCCGCCACCTCCGACGCGGAGTGCGTCGTCGTGAGCGCGACGCAGGCCATGCCCGCGGCGCGCGCCGCGGCGATGCCCGCCGGCGCGTCCTCGAGGACCACGCACGCCGCGGGCGGCCAGCCGAGTCGGGCCGCCGCCGCGAGGTAGCCCTCGGGGTCCGGCTTGCCGCGCGCGATCTCGTCGGCCGCGATTAGCACGGGCGGCACCGGCAGGTCGCTCGCCCGCAGCCGGGCCACGGCCACGGCGCGCACGCCCGACGTCGCGATCGCCCATGCGTCGCTCGGCAGGCTGGCCAGCAGGGCGGCCGCTCCCGGCGCGGCCACGACGCCCGCCGTGTCCCCCGCCTCGGCCGCCACGAGCCAGGCCAGCTCCGCCTCGGCGTCGAGCTGCGGCGCCACCGCGCGGATGGTGTCCACGGCCCGGCGCCCGTGGACGACGCGCAGGAGCGCATCGGCATCGAGCGCGTGGCGCGCGGCCCAGCGGCGCCAGTGCATCTCCACGGAAGCGGTGGAGTCCGCGAGGACGCCATCCAGGTCGAAGAGCAGGGCGCGGGCGTGCAGCACGACGGGCGCCGTCACGGACGCACGTAGCGCAGGTGCGTGGCGTCGGGCCCATCGAGCACGCGGTCGATGCGGAGCTGCGGGCCGGGATCGCGCAGGTTCTCGAAGAGGCGCCGCCCGCCGCCGAACAGCACCAGTGCGAGGGCGATCTCCAGCTCGTCGACGGCGCCGAGGTTGAGGTACTGCTGGATCACGTCCGCGCCGCCCGCGATGCGCACGTCGCGATCACCGGCGGCTTCGCGCGCCAGCTCCAGCGCGCGCTCCGGCCCGTCGTTGACGAAGTGGAAGGTCGTCCCGCCGGGCCGCACCCAGGGCTCGCGCTGCTCGTGCGTGAGCACGTAGACCGGCGTGTGGAACGGCGCGTCCTCCGGCCACGCGACCTCGCCCTGATCGAACATCCGCTTGCCCATGATGTTGGCGCCGATGCGCTCCATGGTGTGGCGCACGTGGTCGTTCACCGGGCCGGTCTCGCCGCCGGGTCCGAAGCCGAGGTTCTCGCGGAAGTGCTGCTGCTTGAGGATCCACCTCATCATCGCGCCCCACTTGGCGCCCCAGTTCAGGTACCCGGGGTCGTCCATGCGCATGCCTTCCGGCGCCATGTAGCCGTCGAGGCTCAGCCCGATGTTGACGAAGACCCTGCTCACGATGCTCCTCTCGCGTGTTCGGATGTCGGTACCGGTGCGATGCCCACGTGCAGCCGGGAAGGAAGCTATCAGCGCCGACGCGCCGCCGGCCGCCCGCACGCGCTGCCGGACGTGGGCGGCGACAGGCGGCGATCGCCAGGAGCGCGGGCCGCGGGACGACGGGCCACCACCAGGGCGGCGGGCGCGCGGTGCGATCGTCTTGCCAACGCCCGAGGTCAGCTGCGAGCGAACCCGGGATGCGCGTCAGGCGATCGCCTCGTAGGGCAGCGCCGCCTCGTCCACCCCGACGAAGTCCGGCGCGGGATCGACGGTGAGCTGCACCGCCGCGATGACGCTGCGGCCCTCGAGGTAGGCCTTCGCGACGCGGTGCATGCCGTCCATCACCCGGCCGTCCGCGCCCAGGATGATCGGGTAGCGCAGGTCCGCCGCAGCGATCAGCCGCGCGTGCTCGGCGACGGCGCGGCACGTCGCCGCCTCGCTCCCACCGCCGAACCAGAACGGCTCGTCCAGCTCGCGGATGGCGGCGAGGGGCACCTCGCGTGCGGGGAGGCCGGCCGTCAGCGCGATGAGCCGATCCACGTCCCACGCGAGCAGGCCAGTCGCGGACTGCCGCAGGTGGTACTGCTTCCGCATGAGCACCGGAGTCGAGGCGTGTGGGGCCGCTATGGATGCAGCGTCTCCCCGCGCTGCAGCATCGCGACGAAATCGGCGATCCGGCGCGCGCGCGTCTCCGGCCTGACCGCCGTCTGGATGCGGTAGAGGATCGCGTACCGGTTCGCGCCCTTCAACGTCTCGAAGAAGGCGCTCGCCTCCGGATGCTCGGCGAGCGCCGCGCGGAGGTCGTCCGGCACGGTCATCGTGCCCGGTGAATCGTAGGCGCGGTCCCACCGGCCGTCGGCCCTGGCGGCTTCGACGGCGGCCAGCCCCGCGGCGTGCATCTCGCCGGCTGCGACCAGACGCTCCACATGCTCGCGGTTCCGCTTCGACCAGGGACTGCGCTTCTGCCGCGGGGTGAACTTCTGGAGGAAGGAATCCGCGTCGAAGCTCTTCTTCTGCCCGTCGATCCAGCCGAAGCAGAGGGCGAGATCGAGCGCTTCCGCATAGGTCACGGATCGCAGCGGCGATCCGGCCTTCGCGATCCGCAGCCAGAGACCCGGCTGGGAGGCATGATGCGCAGCGAGCCACGCCCGGAACGCGGTGCGGTCAGGGAAGAGAAGAATCGGGTAGTCGGGCGCCGGAGCCACGTTCGGTCGACGGAGAGATGGGTGCCGCACACCGGCGGAACGCGCTACGGCTTTCCGGCGCGACGCGCGCGCTCCTGCTCCCACTCCACGAACGGGCCGTCGAAGTCCCTCAGGCGCGTGCCGTCGAACGCCCAGACGCGCGTGGCGACCTCGCGCAGGAAGGCGCGGTCGTGACTCACGAGGAGGACCGTGCCCTCGTAGTCCTCGAGCGCGTCCTCGAGCGCCTCGATGTTCTCGACGTCGAGATGGTTGGTCGGCTCGTCGAGGATCAGCAGGTTCGCGTGCGCGAGCGTCATGCGCGCGAGCGCGACGCGCGCCCGCTCGCCTCCGCTGAGCGTGCCGATCTCGCGCTGCACCTCGTCGCCGCTGAAGCCGAACGCGCCGAGGCAGTTCTGGATCTGGCCCCGGCTCCAGAGCGGCCGCAGGTCCTGGATCGTGTCGTACAGCGACTTCCGCAGCGGCAGGTCGCCGAGGTCCTGTCGGAACCACGCGGGCGTGATCGATCCGCCGATGCGCGCCTGGCCGCTCGCCGGCGCGCGATCGCCGATGATCGTGGAGATGAACGACGACTTGCCGGCGCCGTTCGGCCCGACGAGCGCGACGAAGTCGTTCCGTCGCAGCACGGCGGTGAACTTCTCGACGAGCACGCGGCCGGGCACCTCCACCGACAGGTCGTCGATGGCGATCACCTGATCGCCGCCGCGCTCCGCCAGCTCGAAGTGGAGCGACATCGCCGCCGGGTCACCGGGCGGCGGCGCGAGCCGCGGCAGGCGCTCGAGCCGCTTGCGCTTGCCCTTCGCCTGGAAGGAGTTGACGCCCGCGAGGTTCCGCCGGATGTACTCCTCCTCCTTCTTCACGTACGCGATCTGCTTCTCGCGCTCGCGATCGCGCGTCAACCGGCGCTCGGCGCGTTGCGGCACGAACTGGCTGTAGTTGCCGCGATACCACTCGCTCGTGCGCCCCTCCACGTGGAGGATGTGCGTGCAGATCGCGTCGAGGAACGCGCGGTCGTGCGACACGACGATGACCGTCTCGTCGGCGTCCTGGAGCCACTCCTGCAGCCACGTCGTCGTGTCGAGGTCGAGGTGGTTGGTGGGCTCGTCGAGGAGCAGCAGGTCGGCCGGCGCGATGAGCTGCGCCGCGAGGCCGACGCGCCCGCGCTCTCCGCCCGACAGCGACGCCACGGGCCGCGTCCTCGACTCCTCGGCGTCGAAGCCCAGCCCCTGGAGCACCGCGTCGACGCGCGCGTGGTAGACGTATCCCCCGAGGGCCTCGAAGCGCTCCTGGTCGCGCCCGAAGCGCTCGAGGACCTCGTCCGTCACGCGGTCGCCGAGCTCACCGAGCTCCATGGCCTGCTCGGCGATGCGCTTCTCGAGCGCGATCACGTCGCGCCACGCCGCCGCCCCCGCCTCCCACACGGTCGTCGCCCCCTCGAACGCGCGGTGCTGGTCGAGCAGGGCGTGCCGCAGGCCCGGCCGGCGCGCGACGCTTCCCACCGTCGGCTGGAGCTCCCCGGTGATGAGCTTGAAGATCGACGACTTGCCGGCGCCATTGCGCCCGATGATGCCCCACCGCTCGCCGTCGCCGACGGTGAAGGTGACGTTCTTGAAGAGCTCGGTCGCGCCGAAGGAGACGCCGACGTTGGACAGCGAGAGGAGAGTCACGCAGAGGCTGGTGGAGCGAGAGTCTGGGGCGCGGAATGGGCCCGGGCGTAGGAAAGCTAGACACTCGCCGCCGTGCCAGCCGCGGCCGCCCGACTCGCGGTCGGGTCCCGCCACCGCTCCCTCGCCGCCCTCGGCCGGTGGCGGCCTGCGACCGCCACGCGACGTTGGACCGCGTGGTGTCGCGCGCCGTCAGGGTCGGCGGTGCGGCAGACCTGGTCCCGGGGATCCGGGTGCGGCCGACCGCCCACGTTCAGCTGCGGACGGACGCAACAAGAGCCGAGGGGCAGCCAGGCAAGTCCGTAAGCCCGGACGTCAGCGGCAACGTCTCGTCAGGCCGCATGCGCGATGCGGCGTCACCACGGCCAGCCGCGACGGCGAAGCGCGCGCAGCGCGCCGGCACCCGCTGCCCCAGCGGCGGCCCAGACGAGAGCGACGCCGACCACCAGGAGCGCGGCCCGCAGCGCCTGTGGGCCGGGGCGGAGCGTGCCGGGGTCGAGCACCAGGACCCAGTCGGCCGCAGCGAGCAGGAAGCCCAGCGCCGCGCCGCGGGCCGCACCGGCGGCCGTGGGCGTGCGTGCCACGCGCTCCGCCAGACGTCGCTCTCGCGTGCGGGCGCGGAGCTGCGCGTACTGACCGCGGGGCGGGGCGGGTGCGGGGACGCTCACGGGAATCGCGACGGAGGATGTGTGCGGTCTCACGCCCAAGTCCAGCTGCAAGGATCCTAGCCGAGCGCGCGCACGGGTGCCGGGGCGAGCACCGCAGCCGATCCGGGAGCAACCTGATGCTGCGCACGCCTTGTCAGCTGCAACGCTTCGCTAGGCCGCCGGCGGGACGGACTCAGGACACGACGGCCGACGCGTCGGGTGCCAGGCGCAGCTCCACGGCGAGCCCGGCCCGGAGCGTGTTCTGCACCTCCGCGACGGCGTCGGTCTCCCGCAGCAGCGCCTCGATCACCTCCGCGGGGGCGTCGCTCGTGACCCGGGCGGTGTACGTGATCCGCCGCGCCGGCTCCCCACGCCCGCCGAACTCCGCCTCGACCGCCACCTCGACCTGGGCGACGATGACGCCGCGGCGCGCGGCCTCCCGATAGACGTCGTTGCAATAGCACGTCGCCAGCGCCGCGCACAGCAACTCGCCGCCGTTGAGCGCCGAGCCACCGCCCGGGCGCCCAGGGACGTCGATCATCGAGGCGCGACCATCCGTGCGCACGACCACCTGGTGCCCTGCCGCGGAGCTCTGCACCGACGCCTGGATCTGCATGCGCACCTCGTGAAGGTCTACGGGAGTGGTTGCGGCCGAACGCCCACGTTCAGCTGCGGCGCTCGCAGCCGAGCGTGCGCCTTGAAGCCGAGCAGCGTGAGGCGGCCGAGCCGGAAGCACCATGATGGTCCCACGGGGTTGTCAGCTGCAACGGTTGGTCAGGTGGGCCGCGCGGGTGCGCGCTGCGCCGGTTCGGTGCGCCCGGCGCTCGGCGAGCGCGGCGCCTGCAGGTCCCAGCGCTCGCACAGCAGGTAGCGCTGCAGCGGCACCACCACCCGCGTGCCGCGAGTGGGGTCGACCGAGAGCGCGGCGAGCCTGCGCGTCTCGTAGCCGATGCGGCGGAACTCGAGCGTGTAGCGCCCTGCCGCAAGCCCGTCGAATCGGAAGGTGCCCGCGCTGTCCGTGTACGTCACCCGCGCCGTGTCCGTCTCCGCTCCGATCAGGCGCACGGCCACATGCTGGAGCGCCGGTCGCGCATCGTGCGCGCCATGGACCCCGCCGGCGAGGGTCGCCGGCAGGTCGGACGTTTGCATGCTGGTGCTCCGGGGTTGTCTGGCGGACGGCGAGCAGTCGGCCCACCGCGACCGCTGCCCCGAGCAGCTGGCGAGCCACGGCAGGAGGAGCAGGAGCATGCGCGAGCGCCGTCGCCACGTCGGTCGAGGGAATCGCATCTAGCGGTGGACGAACGACTCGGCTCGTGGCCACCTAACGCCCACGTTCGGCTGCCACGGGACCGCACAATGCCGAGCGCAGCGAGGCACACCATAGCCCCGTGGTCAGCTGCAACGCCAGGTCAGGAAGCGCGCTCGGGAGCGCCATGCGCGTCCAGGCGGGCCGCCACGAAGCCGACCGGCCCGCGCGCATACCCGAGCCGCTCGAAGAACCCGACCGCCTGGGGCTGCGCCCCGAGGAACAGCTTGCCGCGCGGCGCCTGCGCCAGCGCGGCGTCCATCAGCCGGCGGCCGAGCCCCTGCCCCTGGTACGTCGGCTCTACGAGGATCTCGCTGACGCAGGCGAAGAGATAGCCGTCCGAGAGGACCCGCACCGCGCCCACCAGCCGGTCGCCGTCCCAGGCACCGATGTTCATGGTCCGCGTGAGCGCCGCGGCCACTGCGGCCGTGTCGTAGTCACGCGGCCAGACGCGCTGGACCAGCGCCAGGAAGGCGTCGGCGGTGAAGGCGGAGTCGTTCGCGCGAATCTCGATCATCGGACGATGCGGGTGCGCTCCCTGACGCCCGCGTTCAGCTGCGTAGGAACCCAATGGAACCGAGGCGGAGCCGAGGCCAATCGTTAGCTCCTACGTCAGCTGCAACGTTTCGTTAGGCCGCCACGTGCAGAGCCGGGCGTGCTCAGTCCAGCGGGAATGCGCGCGACGCCCGGAACACCGTGAGCACCACCGCGACATCGGGCTGCAACTCGTAAACGATCCGGTACGCCCCGTGGATCACCTCGCGCACGGCCGGGTCATTCAGCTCCGGCACGATGCGCCCCGACTCCGGGAACTCGCGTACCCGGTCCACGGCGGCCACGAGGCGCCCGGCCACGACCGCCGCGTAGCGCGGCGACTGCCGGGCGATGTAGTCGTGGATCTCCTGCAGGTCGTCGGCGGCTTGCGCCGACCACAGGACAGCGACCGGCGGCATCCGGAGCGTCGCCTATCGCCGACGCTTACCGGAGCCCGAAGCGGGCGACGACGTCCTCGTGGGTGACCGTGCGGCCCGCGCGGGCCTCGGCACGCCCGCGCTCGATCTTCTCGAGGAAGTAGAGGCGCTCCATCGCGTCCTCCAGGGTCGCATCCTCGGGCAGCTGCTCCAGGGCGCGCAGGGCGAGCTGCTTGGCGGTGGCGTCACTCATCGGCGGCCTCGGGCGGCGGAAGGGTGCCCGGAAGATAGTGCTTGGCGAGACCGCGCGTTACGAGACGGGCTGGGGCGGCCTAACGCCCACGTTCAGCTGCGTACGGAGGCAATCAAAGCCGAGGCGCAGCCGAGGCAGTCCGCCGCCCGTACGTCAGCTGCAACGCTTCGTTAGGCCGCACGGCGAGGGCACACTCTGCTGCCGCGCTCACGCACGCGCAAACGCGACGATCTCCTCGAACTCGGGGCGATACCCAGCTGTAGTATCCACCGCCAGCGTGGGCAGGTCCGAGCGCAGCGGCTCGTAGGCCCCGATCGGCAGCGCCCGCCAGTCCCGGCCCGCACGGGCCACTCGCACCACGTAGTCGTGATGCAACCGCTCCCGGCCCGGGTCGGCAAGACCGCGCTCGACGTGCCGGGCGCGGGCGAGTTCCGGGGGCACCTCGCACAGGACGATGCGCACGCGAACGCTCCCGTGGAAGGACTCCAGCCGCGGCGCCCAGACGTGGTGCTGGAACGCCGCCTCCGCCACCACCGTGACGCCGCGGCCGAGCAGGAGGGTCAAGGCGTCGAAGAACACGTCGGTAGCGCGCCGCTGGGCCTCGCCCCCGGGTTCGCCCAGTTCGCCGGCCGCGTGGATCAGCCCTTCCTTGATCTCGTCGCGCGAGAGCAGCGGGCAGCGCACCGCCCGCGCGAGCGCAAGGGCGAGCGTGGACTTGCCTGCCCCAGGCCGTCCGGTGACCACGATCAAGGATGGTCTCACGGTCGCGGCCTCGGTGGCCACCGTCACTGATGTCTCACTCATGGGTGCGGCCTAACGCCCACGTTCAGCTGCGTACGGATCTAACAAGAGCCGAGGCGGAGCCGAGGCACTCCCTAACCCGTACGTCAGCTGCAACGCCTCGTTAGACCTCCGGTCGCGGGCAGTGGCCCGGGAGCAGGTCGGCGTCGCGAGAGATCGTGACGCCGCGCCCTCGCCGCAGGACCACCATCTCGATCAACTGGCGCACCGGACGGCCAGCAGGCTGCTCGGCCGGGCCATAGCGCTCGGCAGGCAGCACCCGGCGCAGCACCTCCACCAGGGCCTCAGTGCTCCCGTCGCGCACGGTGAGTGTGCCCGGCTCCACGCGTCCGGCGGCATCGACGACGTACGACAGCTCCGCGCAGCCGTCGACGCCCTGCCCCCACGGCCGTGGTGCTTGCCCGGGCAGCGCCGCCGCCCGGCGCGCCACTTCGGCGGCGCGGTAGACTCGGCCTGCGGCACCGAGTGTGTCAGAGAGGGCCGGTGCCGGGCGGGATGCGGTCATGCCGCTGGGCGGCGCGCCCGCGGGCGCCGCGGATGTGCAGCCAAGCACAGCGGCACTAAGCACGAACGCGAATCGGATATCGGGCGGACGCACGATCTGGGATGCGTGTGGAGGTCTAACGCCCGGGTTCAGCTGCGAAGCCCGAAGCCGAGCGCGCGTGCTGCGGCCGAGCCGCGCGACGCGGCCGAGCCGGAGGAACCATGATGCTCCCGGGGCTTCGTCAGCTGCAACGTTTCGTTAGCCGGGGAACATGCTGGCGTCCCGAGTGCCGAGCCAGGAGCGGAACTCGATCCGGTGCGTGCCCGGGTAATCGGGCCGCTCCCCGGCCTCGGCGATCCCGAACGTCGTCGGGCGCCCGTCGGCCTCGTAGAGCGTGAAGATGACGCGCGTCTCGGCGAGCAGGCCGGCGACCGTCTCGAGCGCCTCCGCGAACACGGCGGCCTCCGACGTCGGGTCGTCGGGCCAGGGCTCATAGTGCCCGTGCCAGTGGTCCGTCGCGGTCCCGAAGCCGACGGTCACCCGGTCGGCCTCGCCGAACACCTCCAGCGCGCGGTCGCCGCGCGGGGAGCGCAGCGTCACCGCAAGGACGCCCGGGCCTTCCCACTCGGCGGGTGCCAGCGTCGCCAGCGCTCGCCACTCGGGGTGGCGGGCGAAGGCATAGTCGGCGAAGCGGCGGGCGAGCGGCGCGAGAGCGGCGAGATCTACCATCGAGAACACGGCGGCGGGTCGGGTGCCAGCGGGCGGATGCCCTCCCCGGCTAACGCCCACGTTCAGCTGCGGGCGGATATCATAGAGCCGAGCCGCAGGCGAGGCGATTCCCCAGCCCGCCCGTCTGCTGCAACGCCACGTTATGCCGCGGCTACGGCATCGCGATGCGTTGGCCGCTCCACCAGTGGAGACCGCGGATCGACAGCGGCCGGTCGGCACGGAGTTCGATGGCCACGTAGCGCCGGCCCCGCGCAGTATCGGCGTGCGCCCAGACGCACGGAAGTCCGGCGATCATCCACGCGCTGGGTCGCGTGGGCCGGGCCCACACCGTGTCGGTCACGCGCCCCGTGCTGTCCCTGTGGATCATCGGAGACGGGGGGTGGCGCAACGTATCGCGCTGCCCTGCCGGCGTGATCAACACCGCCTCCACGCGGGTGCCGCGCCCCGCCGGGAGCACGAGCGAGTCCCAGTCCGCCCGCACGCCTTCGACCGCCGGCACGAAGCACAGGTCGTGCGTCGGGCCCGGCGCGCGGATCGACTCCTGGAGCGTGAGCGTCGTGGGCTGAGTCGTCAGCGTGACATCTCCGCTCCACACGGAGCGCGGCTGCTCACAGGCCAGCAGCAGGGAGATCGCGATGATGCCGAAGCGAGGCTTCACTGTCCCTGCCATGAACGATGTCGCGGCATAACGCCCACGTTCAGCTGCGTAGGGCTCCCATAAGAGTGCGGCGGAGCCGCACGCTCCGCAGCCCCTACGTCAGCTGCAACGCTTCGTTAGGGCGCAGCTCAGAGGAGGCCGGGCGGCTCGCCGCTCCACCAGCCCACCCCACGAATCGGCAGCGCGCGATCACTCCGGAGTTCGACGCGGATGATGGTGCGCTCCGGCGTAGGCGCTCGGTTCTGCCAGAGGCACAGCTGCTCGCCCCGCGGCTCCCACGTCGGCGGCACCGGGACCGGCTGGATCCGGGACGGAACGCCGCGTGCCGAGTCGGCCCTCTCGGACCACACGCCTGTGCCCCACAGCGAATCGCGTACGCCCTCCGGCGTGATGAGCACCACGCGCACGCGGGTGACGCCGCCGTCCGGCAGGAAGAGCGTGTCCAGTACGCCCCTGAGGCCCTGGACGGCCGGTATCAGGCAGACGAGCGAAGTGGGCCCTGGTGCCTCGAGGGGGCGCGCGGGCGTGATCGCGAGCGGCGCCGCGCTCAAGGTCGCCTCGCCGTGCCAGATCGGCCGTGGCTCCCCGCAGGCGGCTACGAAGAGGATGGCGGCGACGAGTCGGAAGCGGTTGGCGTGCATGGGTACGGAAGCCGTTGCGCCCTAACGCCTGAGTTCAGCTGCGTGGGGATGACATAGAGCCGAGGCGCAGCCGAGGCAACTCCGCAGCCCCCACGTCAGCTGCAACGCCACGTTCGGCGGCAAGCGCGCGGATGCTCGGCCCGCACATCAGCGCGCGGCGCTTGCCACGTGGAGCCAGAGCAGGCCGAGGAGGACCGCACCGAGGCCGAGCGCCACCTGCGTGCCGCTCACCAGCGTCGGCCCGGGCTCCAGCAGTCCGACTGTCGGCTCGGCCGGGTCGTAGGCCACGACGACGGCGGCGCCCTCCGGGTAGCGCGCCAGCGTGCGCGTCGCCGCCCACGAGGGCACCCCGGCCCACCGCACCGAGGCGGTCGAGTACCGCACGCCGTCCACCGTGTATTCGGCGCGGATGATCGGCTCGACGTCCCCGAGCCGCGGGGCGCGCCCCCCGGCCCGGTCGACGTACAACTCCATGCGTGCGGCGAGGACCCGCCCCGGTGCTCGAGGCCAGGCCCGGCTCCGAAGCTCGCGGCGGAGCGCCCGGACCGGCGCGACGACGCCGGCCGCGCCGAGGACGATCACGCAGAGCGCGGCGGTCTGCTCGGTCACGTGTGAGGGTGGAGGAATACGTGGGTGTCCGCCGAACGCCCAAGTTCAGCTGCAAGGATCCGAGCCGAGCGCGCGCACTGGCGCCGGGCGGGCACCGGAGCCGAGCCGGAAGAAACCTGATGCTGCGGAGGCCTTGTCAGCTGCAACGCCACGTTAGGTGACATGGCGCTCGGACGCCTGCGGCCGACCGCCCCGGACATACTCCAGGGCATCGTACGCCAGGAGGAGGGTCCGGCCAAGCAACGCGAGCGGGATGATCGTCCAGAAGATGAGGGCAACGACGGCGAGCAGACCGCTCGGGACCAGCCCCGTGGCGAGCAGGAGACCGAGAAGCGCGTCAAAGGCGATGAGCGGAACAGCAACCGCCAGGTAGCGCCGGATCAGAGTCCACATCGGTGTGCCTGCGAGAAGGCTATGGATGTCACCTAACGCCCAAGTTCAGCTGCCGAGCCTCGAGCCGAGCGCCCGCGCGGAGGCCGAGCCGGGCCCGGAGCGCCGCCCGGAAGAAACCTGATGCTCTGAGGCTCGGCCAGCTGCAACGCTACGTTAGCTAGCGGGTTGCCGGTGCCGGCTGCCGCGCCGTCGGGCGACGAGGACGAGCACCGCAATGGACGTCCCCGAGCTGGCCGCGAGCAGCATGCGCGCGTCGGGCGCCCGGAACAGACACGCGAGGGACCGCCGCGGCAGGCGCTCAACGTCGTACCGGCAGGCCCCGGCCGCGTCATCGTACACGCCGCCGCGGTCAAGGCACGCGTCTACGGCGAGGAACTCGCGCCCACACGAGAAGAGGCCGGCGCTGAGGACCGCGACGGTGGTAAGGAGCACAATTCGCGCGCGGAGGATGCGGATCACGATAGGGTGGTCGCTAGCTAACGCCGAAGTTCAGCTGCCGGCGGATACAACCACGGCGAGCGAAGCGAGCTGCCATAGCCCGCCGGTCAGCTGCAACGCCACGTTGGGCGGCATGCGCATCGGCGGTAGCCCGTCACAAGCGCCCCCTCAGCGTGTGACGACTGTTACGGGTACGTTCACGGTGCCGTTGCCCAGGGGCGAGAAGACCAGCACCGACCCTTCCCCCGCCGCGAGCGCCGTGATGATGGCGGTGCTGTCGTTGACGGCCCGCACCGCGCTCACGGCCGGCCGCTCGTTGGTGAAGGTGAACCGCGCGAGAGCAGGCCGACCGCTCCGGTCGTAGCGGGACGCGCGAATGGCGGCAGAGTCGCCGACGGTCAGCCGGAGCGACGCCGGCGCCACGCGCACATCCTCGCCCGGCAGGATCATCACCTCGTCACTGTGGCAGGCGCCGAGGGCGAAGGTGCCAGCGACCAGCAGCGGCAGGCGGAGATCACGACGGAAGTTCGACATCCAGAAGACGGTGCCGGCGACGCGGGAGGGCGGCGCGTGGTGGTATCGGAACGAGGGACGGGTTGTCCGCCCAACGCCCGCGTTCAGCTGCGTAGGGATCCAAGAGAGCCGAGCGCAGCGAGGCATCTCCGTAGCCCCTACGTCAGCTGCAACGCCATGTTGGGCGGCGCCACGCGAGGCTCACTCCCGGAAGAACTCCGCCGGATGTGCGGCGATGTACCGGCGGTAGTATGGCCAGAGCCGGGTCTCGTCGTAGAGCTGCTCGTCCAGCGGGGCGAGGCGTTCCCGGGCCTGCTCGGACGCCCGGTCGCCGAGCACGGCCCGGCGGGCCTCGCGCGCGTCCGGCGGGCGGTCCCCGAGGAGCAACGCCACCGCGGCGCGCACGGCCGCCGCATGCTCCGTGGCGCCGAGGCGGTCGAGCGCCGACAGCGCCTCTGCGAGCTGCTCGGCCGTGCGGTTCCAGAGCGCTTGGTGCAGCCCGCCGTTCTCGACGTCGCGCACGAGGTACGTCGTCACGGCGAGCGCCCGCTGCCCGGCGGTCCCACCGTCGGGGGCGTCCCACGCCGGCGCCATCAGCGCCCAGAAGTAGGCGTCGGCGGCGAGCCCGTGCAGCGCATCGCGCGTGAGGCGCGAGTCAGTCGACGTCACGGTTGTACGGCAGAGGAGAGGGTTGTCCGCCCAACGCCCAAGTTCAGCTGCCGAGCGCTGAGCCGAGCGCCCACGCGGAGGCCGAGCCGGGCCCGGAGCGCCGCGCGGAAGAAACCTGATGCTCGGAGGCTCGGTCAGCTGCAACGCCACGTTAGGTAGCTGCCTCGGAGTCATCGGCATAGCGCCCGGCCGCGGCGAGGTCGCGCCGGATTCGCGCCAACGGAAGCCCGCTGCCGCGCATGTAGCCGATGATGTGTCCGGTGGTCCATCCCTCGACGCGTTGGAACTGCACCCGCTCCTCGGGGCGCGACTCGCAGAAGGTGATCTTCCGGCGGAGCGACGCGAGGTTCTGCGCCTCAAGCTCCTCGCAAGCCGCGGCGTCGAGGTTCGGAGTCGTCCACAGGTACGACTCGTCAGTGAGGCGGGGATCGGGCACGGCGTGCGTGAAGATGAGGATGGTAGCTACCTAACGCCCGCGTTCAGCTGCGTACGAACCTACCATGAGCCGAGGCGGAGCCGAGGCACTCCCTAGCTCGTACGTCAGCTGCAACGCTTCGTTATGCCGCGGCGCGACGAGCGGCCGGTATCTGAGCTACAGGTCGTCCGGCCGCAGGCCCGTCTGCTTGGCGATCCGCGCGAGCATCCGGGGGCCGATCTCCTCGCTGTCGTGGAACGCGAAGACCGTATCTGGCCACCCATCGCGGGCGAGGACCTTGTGCGAGCTCGCCTCCCGCTTGACCGCCCAGCCGATGCGCTGCAGGGCGGCCGGGACCCGCCGCGCCTTCGCCGCCGGCCACTCACTCATGCAGGGCGGCTCCGGCGCGGCACGGCCGCTCAGGCCGCACGAAAGTCGAGGGGCAGGAGATTCGGCGCCGGCTCGCCATGCTCCAGGCGGTCCGCGAGCACGCGCAGCGCCAGCGCCTGGACGCGCGCGATGGCCTGCTCCTGCGTCGCGCCGTAGGCGAGCACGCCGGGCAGGTCGGGCACCTCGGCGAGGTACCGGCCGTCGGCCTCGCGCTCGAGCTCAAGGGTCAGGTACACGGGGCGCTGCTCCGGGGAGGAGGGAACGGTCTCAATCTACCATGGAGGCCCGGAGGCGGCATAACGCCTAAGTTCAGCTGCGTAGGGAGGCTATAAGAGTGCGGCGGAGCCGCACGCTCCGCAGCCCCTGCGTCAGCTGCAACGTTTCGTTAGGCGGCACCACGCTGCGTCCGGCCGGCCAGCCATCGCGCGAGCGAGCGCTGGCTCTCGCCCGAGGCGCGACCGGCGAGCAGGCCCTCCACACTGATGTCTTCGTCGACGGCGGGCCAATGGATCCCCTCGCCACCGCCGATGAAGCGCCATTGCGCCCGTTCCTCGGGCGTCGCGTGCCACAGCCGGGGATACCACACCAGCGGGACCGCGAGCGTGCGTCCGTCGGCCAAGTCGACCACGAGCATCTCGTCGCGCACCACGACGCTGGTGGCGACTGCAGGCGCCGCGGGAGTTCCGGCCGCGTGCCGCTCAGTCGAGGAAGTACTCATCCCAGGCTCTCCGCAGGTGATCTCGGTGCTCGGCCACCAGGGCCGCGATCCGCGCCAGCTCGGGACCGCGGAACCCGCCGCTCGTCTCGAGGCGTACCGGGTCGAGCCAGAATTTGGCCTGATCGGCGTCGCGTTCGACGTGCACGTGGGGCGGCTCCGGCCGGTCGCCGGCATAGAAGAAGAACCGGTACGGACCGACCCGGAGCACGGTAGGCATGCCCGGAAGATCGACCGAGGGCGCCGGGACGGCAACGCCGGGAACCGGCGGCCGGCGTGGAGCCACGGAGCGCTGCCCACTGCGGGGGCCGGGGCCGCCTAACGCCTGCGTTCAGCTGCGGGCCTGCGCCGCGGCGCGCGAGCGAGACTCGATTGTGCGACGAAGCCCGCCCGCGCACAACCTGATGCTCCCCACGCGCCCGACTGCTGCAACGGATCGTTAGGCCGCGCTGCCTGCGGAGCCCACCCCCCGCGCTCCCTGCGCAGCGCGCATTCGCCCCCAGCCCGCTCGCGTGGAGGCACGCCGGCGACGCAACCGGATGCCGGTCGTGATCTGGGACGACCGGCGCGGCGGCGGCGTGCGGTCCGGCGTCCCAAGCCACCCACCAGCGCCCAGGAAGCGAAGCCGCGTAGCCCATCGTCTCGTGGCCGTTGTCTCGGCGTGGCGCGTGGGCGCGACCTAACGCCCACGTTCAGCTGCGTAGGAACACCATGGAGCCGAGGCGCAGCCGAGGCGAGTCCCTAGCTCCTACGTCAGCTGCAACGCCACGTTAGCTGGCTACGCGCGGAGTCTGTGGCGGCAGCCCGCGCAGGGCGCAGAAGCACGCGCCACCGGCGGCGCCGGCCAGGGCACCGAGGGCCGCGATCCCGAGGAGGCCGGTGTCGGGTCGGGCGCCGCCGCCGAACGCCGCGGCCCACGCGGCGGAAGCCCAGAGCGCTCCGAGTGCCGCCGCCCACGCGACGACGGCGGCCCGCGTGAGGCGGCCGCGCCGCTCGAGCAGCACGAACGCGGGGACCGCGAGCACCCACGCGCCGAGGTACACAATGGGCGCGCCAACGACGGCAGCGTAGACCAGCGAATGCGCGGCTTCCCCCGCGGTGATCGGCCGCGCCGCGACCCAGCTGGCGATCCCGCCCGCGCCTAGCCAGAACACCAGCAGGGCGGCGAGCGGGGAGAGCAGCGCAGCGAGGAGCTTCCGCGAAGCCATGCGAGACGAGGAAAGTCGGAGCCAGCTAACGCCCAAGTTCAGCTGCAAGGATCCTATTCGAGCGCGCGCGCCGGTGCCGAGGCGAGCACCGCGGCCGAGCCGGGAGAAACCTGATGCTGCGCACGCCTTGTCAGCTGCAACGCCTCGTTAGGCCGCCGCTTCGCGGGGCGGCACGTCCGCGTGCCACGCATCGACCAGTGGGCCCCCTTGGATCGCGGAGACGGCCGGTTGGGCAGCGAGCCAGTCGAGCAGCACCTGGCGCTGCGGCGCGGTGACCGTAGCGCGCTCTGCCAGCCCAGAGACGAAGACGTCCCAGCAAGTCCCGGTGCCACCGCCCAGGGAGAGGCCGAGCGCTTCCACCTGCGTGATGCACGCGTCCCAGAAGCCAAGGTGCTCGGCCTCCGACCAGCCTGCAGGCGTGCAGAAGCGGAGCTCGAAGCCGAGCTCTTGGAACTCGCCCAGGCGATGCTTCTTTCGGAGGCGCTTGTTCATTGGCGGTGTCCTTGGCAACGACGTTGGTGGCGGCCTAACGCCCAAGTTCAGCTGCGTAGGGATTCAATAATGCCGAGGCGCAGCCGAGGCGAGTCAGTAGCCCCTACGTCAGCTGCAACGCCACGTTAGCTGGCCGGTCGCCGGCATTCCTTCCGGAGTGTCCTCGGAGGATGCGCAGGCTCGTGCCCTACTCATCGAAGTCCGATACTGTGAGCATCCCGGGCATGCCGCCCCGCGATGGCTTGAACCGTGGCGCTGGAATCGCCCCTTGCGCCACTACGACTTTTAGAGCCTTCGAGTGCCCTGTGAACACCCTGCCGCTCGCGGCAGCGACATAGGCGCACTTCACGCGGCGGAAGTCGAAGCCAAGAGCGTCTGCTCCAGCCGAGTAAACTGTAACCGACGCGTGCGGCTCAAGGCGGCGTGGCCACGCTCCGCCGTCGAGGACTACTGGCGTGGAGAGCGCCCCACGACGCTTAGAGTCAGTGAACAGGAACCCGACATCATCGACCGTCACGGGAAAGACCCCGTCGTTGATGATCTCGAAGGCGAAGCATGGCTGTGTGTGGGGCATCGATCCGATAGGAAACGACACCTTCGGAATGACCCGCAGCCGTACCTTGTCTCGCCGATGGTCGCGCCAGGCGTTACGGACGCTCAGCAGGAAGCCCGCGACCGCAATGCCCAGCGTTACCATCTCCTGCGGCTTCACAGTGTCACCGTGCGGAATGAGAAGGTGAGGCGGTGGAACACTTATGCCAGTGGCCGGCTAACGCCCACGTTCAGCTGCGTAGGAATCCCATAAGAGCCGAGCGCAGCGAGGCGCACCATAGCTCCTACGTCAGCTGCAACGCCACGTTCGGCAGCACCACGCAGGCGCCCGGCTACGGCTGCGGAATGTCGAGGTCCCGGCAGATCTTTCGCGCGAGGTACTCGTCGACCTCCCGGTGCCGCGGCACCGTCGACGTGCGCCGCGCCGCCATGTTCAGGTAGACAGAATGGCTGCCGCCCTCACGCAGGAGGCGGCAGCCATGGGCTTCCAAGTGCCGGATCAGATCGACCCGCTTCATGGCGCCGCCGCGCTCACGCCGAGAGGCGCAGGGGCTCGCGGATCGCCTCCGCGCCGGCGAGTTCCTCCTCCGCCAGGGCGCGATTCGCCTCGATCACGAGCGCGACGGCTTCGCGGAGATTCTCGCGCGCCTCCTCGAGCGTCGCCCCCTGCGTGTTCGCGCCGGGCAGCTCCTCGACGTAGGCGATGAACCCCTGCGGGCTGGGGCGGAACACGGCGGTCAGTTCGAGCTGCATAGGAGGGCTCCGGTGGCGGACGACCCTCAATCTACCGCGGAGGCCCGGCTGCTGCCGAACGCCCACGTTCAGCTGCGTAGGAACTTACCAATGCCGAGCCGAAGGCGAGGCGCACCCTAGCTCCTACGTCAGCTGCAACGCCACGTTAGCCCGCTGGCACGTCCGGCGGCGGCATGAACACCACCGCGCCGGTGACGGGGTCCGCCCGAAGGATGACGGGGTCCGGCTGGCTCGCGGCCGTGAGGACCGCAGGCCGCGCGGTTACGTGGGCTAACTCGCGCAGGAACGCCGTGACGGCCGCGAGGCGCTCCGGTCCATCGACCTCTTGCGGCAGCAGGTCGAACTCGATCTGTCCGGGGTCGAAGAAATGGCAGGCGAGCGCCACGCCGCCGACGTGGAAGGTGAGACACGGCGCCGCTCGCTCACGGACGGCATACCCGTCGGCGAATCGTGCTGGCACCGGTGCGGGTTCGCCGTCGACCGTGAACCGCAGCGGCGCGTAGCGGGCGCGCACGTGCGCCAGCACAGCGTCCCAGTCCGCCTCGGTCGTGCCGAACACGTACACGTCACGCAGGCTACCGTCCGGCGCGAAGTCCGGTGCGACGTCGGGCCAGCGGGGCTCCATGGCTGCGGTACGCTCCTCCGTGTAGCGGGCTAACGCCCAAGTTCAGCTGCCGAGATTCTAGCCGAGCGCCGGAGCGGAGGCCGAGCCGGGCATGGAGCGCCGCCCGGGAGAAACCTGATGCTCTGAGGCTCGGTCAGCTGCAACGCCACGTTAGCCGGCGGGCGTCAGAGTCCGGTCGAGAGCTCGGTGACGTGACGCCGAGCGAGACGGCCACGCGCGTCGAAGGCTAACACGATCTCGGCCGACCGCGTCGTGAAGAGGTCCGCGTCGATGTCGCGCGCCATCGCGACCAGCGTGGGCCCACCCGCGTCGTCGTACGGCGCCCCCGGCTGAAGCCCCTGCCCGGGGGTCGCCACTCGATAGTCGAGCCCAGCTCGGGTCACCACGGCCACGGCGCTGTCGACCGTAATGCCCGCAGGTAGCAACGTCGCGAGGCTTCGCGCGACCTCTGGTCCGCTCCGCCCCAGTGGAACCGGGTGCTGCTGGCGCCAGATCAGGGTCAGCACCTCCGGCACCAGAGCGAGCACCACCGCAACGGCGACTCCCGCGGGGAGCCACGTCCTCCACCTCGCCGGTCGACTCGCGTTTGGAACCCTGGGTGCGTTCATACTGTGCGTGTCGTCCGGCTAACGCCCGCGTTCAGCTGCGGACGGATCTGATAAATGCCGAGGCGGAGCCGAGGCGTACCGCATCCCGTCCGTCTGCTGCAACGCTTCGTTAGGTCTCATGGCGGGGACGTGCCCCGCAGATCGCACCCCGGACTGTCCGGCAGCGGTCCGTTGCGCACCTTCATGGTGAGGCTCCACGCTGGCCCGGGTACCGGCAACTCCACGCTGTTGGGCCCGAGCCCGAGCGCGGCTTGCACGCTATCGGGGCCCTGCCACGCCGCACAGTGCGTGCGCCAGTGCGCGAGCGTCAGCTCGGCGCGGTAGAACGGTGTGGGCGCGGCTTGCGCATTCTCTGGAGGGCCAAATCGCGCGGTCAGCTGCGCGGCGACGCTATCCCAGGCCACCTGCACGCGGTCGGGCGGCACGTCCAGCTGCTGGACGAGCTCCGTCACCACGGCGTCGGCGTCGTACTCGACGGTCTGCCGTCGGTCATAGAGCGAGTCGTAGCACGTCTGGTACGGTGCACGCCAGAATGGTTGGCTATACGTGCGCGGCGTCGAGCGGCACTGTCGGGCCGTAGTGCTCGGCCAGAGGAACGGTACGAGCGGCCCCCGTGCTCTCGCCTCCACTCCGACAGCCGCGCGGCCCGACTCCGTGCCGCAGGCGAGGAGTACGGGTATGACCCACACGAGCGCGAGTAGTCGCTGCACAGAAAGTGTGGATGAGACCTAACGCCCACGTTCAGCTGCGTAGGGAGGCCATAATTGCCGAGGCGGAGCCGAGGCGTCCATAGCCCCTACGTCAGCTGCAACGCTTCGTTAGGCCTCAGCGACGCGACTGCCAGCGGCGCGGGTCACGCCGGCCGTGGATGACGGCGAGCACCGAGATCCCGCGCGGGAGCACGACGAAATACACGACGTACGGAAACCGGCGCAGCGGCAGCTTGCGGATGTCCTCGACCACCAGCGGCGCCTGCTCGGGCGCTCGCGTGATCGCGACGAACGCCATCCGCACCGCGCGCAGGAACTCGTGCCCGAGCCCCATGCTTCGCGCCTCGTACCACTGGAAGGCCTCGGCGATGTCCGCGCGTGCGGCCCGCCGAACGAACAAGCGCGGCGTCATGCGCCGCGCTCACCGATCTCGCGTATCACCGGCTCCCAGGGCTCGCCGGGGTCCCCGTCCGCGGCGAGCTCCGCCCGTCGGCGCCGCAATTCGGCGACCTGGGCCTCGTCGGGCTCGACCTGAGCGGCGTCCAGGCTGTCCCAGAGCTGCTCGGCGAGTTCGATCCGCTCGTCCGGCGTCAGGTGGCTGAAGTCGAGGATAGGGGCGGCCATGGTCGGAATCTGCGCCGCGAGCGCGGGGGGTACAAGACCGCCGGTTGAGGCCTAACGCCCACGTTCAGCTGCCGGCGCTCAGCCGGCGGGCGTGATGCACTCGATTGTGGGAGGCAGATGGCTGGCGCACAACCTGACGCTCCCCGCGGCCGGTCTGCTGCAACGTTCCGTTAGGCGGCGCCCGCAACCGCCGCCGTCACGACAGCGGCTCCAGGCGGCTGACATCGACGTGCCGCTCGTCGTCGCTTGCGAGCGGGTGCCGGTCGAAGGTGACGCTCGTCGGGTGGCCGCGCGCCGGGTCGAATGCCACTCGGACCTCGGCGTACGTCGTGTCCCGGATCCCGGCGGCGATGTCGTCGAAGAGCGCGTCGACCCCGCCGAGCGGGCGGCGGGCGGCGCGCCGGACGTAGGCTGAGTCGCTGCGTCGACCGGTCGTGTCGGTCGCGCTCACGACGCGCCCGTCCGCGACCGTCACCACGTGGGGGCCGTGCCACGTCGAGAGGCAGAAGCACCACCGGTGCTCCCAGTAGCGGTACTGCCGGGGGCGGGCGGCGGCCCACACGGCGCGGTGCCGGGCGAGGACGCCGAGCGCGCTGTCGCGCTGCGCTGGCCCCCAGCGCATCGCGCGCTCCAAGTCGGCGTGCGTCAGGCGGACCGTGACGGTCTCCGCCTGAACGCGGGCCCGAGCGCTCAAGCCGACCGCCGCGGACGGCGCCGATTGGCACGCGCCGGCGCTGAGGACGGCGAGTAGTAGCCACCGGTGTCGTGTCATGCTCGTGTGACGACGGAGGACCGTGCGCGGCACCTAACGCCCAAGTTCAGCTGCGTACGAGCCTACCAAGAGCCGAGGCGCAGCCGAGGCACTCCCTAGATCGTACGTCAGCTGCAACGCCACGTTAGGCGTCAGGGCGCAGCGGCCCGCCCCACGACCTGGGCGAAGACGGGAATCGGTGGTCGTTCGGTGGTGAAGTGGAGCGCACCGACCTCGCGGACTCCGCTCGGCGCCGGGCGACGGACGAGCCGCAGGCGCGGCGCGCCCGCCGCAACCTCATACAGCGCGATGACCGGTACGCTGTCGGGCCGCACCTCTGAGTGCCAGCGCGCGAGGTAGAGCTCGCGGGGCTCGCCGCCCAGGCCCTCGGTCCGCCCCACCTGCATGATGGTCGCGACGGTCGCGCCGTCCAGGAGCACGACGGCACCTGCGGGTGCGTCGGTGCACGTGGCGCACTGACCGAGTCGCGCCTGGCCGCTCAACGCACGGCCGAGCGCTGTGCCGAACTGGGTCATGCCCCAGAGCCCGGCCACCCAGGTACCAGCCAGCAGGGCGCACAGCAGGCCCAGGGTGGTGAGCATGCCGCGCGCGACGGCGCGTGCCTGAACGTCCGGATGACTGCTCTCCATCGAAGTGCGTATTGACGCCTAACGCCCAAGTTCAGCTGCGGGCGGCAAGCTCGTCGCGCGCTCGGAAGGTGGCGCCGGACGCTGCTGGCGGCCAGGAGTTCACCTGATGCGTGACGCCCCCGTCAGCTGCAACGCCACGTTATGCCACGGGGCGCCCAACGGTCGTCCGTAAGACCGATGGCCCTCCCCGGCGGCCAAGCCGACCGCACTCGCAGATGCGTCACGGGCGCGGCGCCACCGCTACCTCTCCGGGTGGACCGAGCGCGAACGCGAGCGAGGTAGGGGAGAAGCTATTCAAGAACCGCTTCCGCGTGCCGTCGAGGCGTAAGTACCACGCGCCGTCACGCTCGATGAGCGCGTTGCCCCACCACTGCAGGTCTACCCGTGGGTCCACCGGCACCGCAACGGTAGCTCGCACCACAGCAGGCCGCCCCGTCTCTCCGGGCTCCACCCACTGCACGTAGGCATGGATCCGGGGCACCGGGACCCGATAACCCGGAACGCGCATCTGCTCCAGGGCGAGCAGCACGCGGTAGAAGCCGACCACCTCGCCCGACGTCCAGCGGCCGCCCGTGATGATGGCGGGTACGGCCTCCCCGGCGCAGGTCACGCGCTTGCGGCCGTGCCACGTCCATTCCACGCACGCGATGGTGTCGCGCTTCGCGGGCCCCCGCGACGCCGCATCTCCGGAGTAGGCGCGCCGCGGCAACGTGTCGCCTGACGGCGCGAGGCAGAGGACGTAGCCCGGCCTCGCCAGGTCGAGCCCGGGTACGATCCACGTGACCCTGTAGTGGCGCCGCTCGAGCGTCGAGAGCGCGAAGCCGCCGCTCGCATCGGTCACGGCCCGGGCGCCGCCCCGCGCACACGTCGAGTCGCCCCGCTCCGTGGACACCGCGACCGCGGTGCCAGGCACCGGCGTACCGTCCTCGCGCACGAACCGGCCCACGACCGCGACCGCGCGCACCTCGGTCCGGGAGATGGGCGTGGGGCAGGCCGTGACGCAGGGCGTGAGGGCGAGCGCCAGCAGCGCCGCAGGCCTGGCAGCAGGACGGCGTTTCACCGCGTGTGTCCGGCGATCACCTTCAGGGGCCACGGCGGAGTCGAGGTGGGTGCATACGGTGTCAACGGCTGTCGCGGCATAACGCCCAAGTTCAGCTGCGTACGGATCTAACGAGAGCCGAGGCGCAGCCGAGGCACTCCCTAGCCCGTACGTCAGCTGCAACGCCACGTTAGGTGACTACGGTTAAAGACTGCACTACGCCAGGTCGGTCGGCGGCTCCCAGCTGGCGTGTACCAGCCGTCCCTGCGGCGTCAGCCCGAAGTAGCACTCGTCTAAGGAGACGGAGGGCTGAGTGCCGACCGGCAGCTCCTCCAGATGTCCCTCGTCGGCGTCGAGCACGTACGCCTGCACAAGCCCATCCTCCATGAGGTGCGGCAAGGCCAGCAGGACGCTGAACTCGGCGACGGCGCCGCCCGCGAGATCAGCCCAGCCGATCTCCGGATGGTTCGCCAAGCGGAGGATGTCCTCCACGGACTCGAGGTCGTTGGCCAGCGCGTCCAGCACGATGTAGTCGATGTCCGCGCGTGTCATGTCAGATGATGCCGACGGAGGATGCGTGGAGTCACCTAACGCCCAAGTTCAGCTGCGTAGGAGCACCATAAGAGCCGAGGCGCAGCCGAGGCAAATCCGCAGATCCTACGTCAGCTGCAACGCTTCGTTAGGCCACACGGCGCGATGCCGCCTGTCACTCGACCGGCGGCCGGACGAATGTCGGAGCACCCGGCAGTCGGCGGCCGACGCTCCACAGCCCGTAGCCCACGCCGAGGCTGAGGAGCGCGGCCACGGCACTGAGGGCGACGCCCAGGGCCGCCGAATCCGCCCCCGGCGCCGGCGCTCCGGGCATCTCGGGAGCGGGAGCCGAGACCAGGAGCGAGTAGACGAGATACGACAGGCACGCGAGGGCCACGAGGAGGAATGCGCCGCCGAGGAAGAGGGCGAGCCCCGCCACGGCGCGGTGCAGTGCGGAGGGCGTGGAGTCGCGTGGACCAACGGTGGCAGCTCGGGTAGATGACACGCGTAGGTGGGGTGTGGCCTAACGCCCGCGTTCAGCTGCGAAGCCCGAAGCCGAGCGCGCGTGCTGCGGCCGAGCCGCGCGACGCGGCCGAGCCGGAGGAACCATGATGCTCCCGGGGCTTCGTCAGCTGCAACGGCTCGTTAGGCCGCACGCGCGAGCGCGCGTCACCACGGCCAGCCGCGGCGCCGGAGCGCGCGCAACGCGCCAGCCCCCGCCGCCCCGGCGGCCGCCCAGACGAGCGCGACGCCGACCACGAGGAGCGCCGCCCGGAGCGTCGGCGGGCCGGTGCGGCTCACACCGTGGTCGAGCACGAGGCCCCAGTCGGCCGCGGCGAGCAGGAAGCCCATCCCGGCGCCGCGGGCCGCGCGAGCGGCCGTGGGCGTGCGTGCCACGCGCTCCGCCAGACGCCGCTCCCGGGTGCGGGCGCGGAGCTGCGCGTACTGACCGCGGGGCGGGGCGGGTGCGGGAAGGCTCACGAGTATCGGAACGGGAAATGGGTGCGGCCTAACGCCCAAGTTCAGCTGCAAGGATCCGAGCCGAGCGCGCGCACAGGGGCCGAGGCGGGCACCGCGGCCGAGCCGGAGGAAACCTGATGCTGCGCACGCCTTGGCAGCTGCAACGCTTCGTTAGGTTGGCGCCTTGCGAAGTCTCCCGTCAGCGCGCGAGCGGACGCACGTGCCGCTCGACCCACGCGATCAGCTGCTCGCGCGAGAGGTCGCCCGACGCCAGCGCCAGCATCGTGTGCTCCGCCTCGTCCACGCTCGCTACCAGCTCGTGGCCGTTGAGTACCAGGAACGTCTCCAGCGCCGCGTGCGCCACGCGCTTGTTGCCGTCGACGAAGGCGTGGTTGAGCGCGAGCGCGTGGCCGAGGGCCGCCGCCTTCGCGGCCAGCGTGGGGTAGAGGTCGGCGCCGCCGAACGTGGCCCGCGGCTGTGCGACGGCCGACTCGAGCCCGCCGAGGTCACGGAGCCCCTCGGCGCCACCGGCCTGCGCGACGACGAGCCGGTGGAGCTCCAGCACCTCGGCGAGGCTGAGGTAGCGCCGGGACACCGCGGGCGGCTCCGCGCTCAGGCGAGCCGGCGGTAGAGCTCCTCGTTCTTCGCGAGCACGTGGGCGGCCGCGCTCTGGAAGTCGGCCTCCCGCTGGGCGAGCAGGTCGCGCAGGGCGGCCGCCGCGAGGTCCTCGGCCCGCACGTTCAGGCGAGCAGCGACGGCGGCCAGCTGGGCCTCCAGAGCCGGAGGCAGATCGACGGAGAGGCGCATGGAGAGAATCTGGCCCGGACTCCTGCCGCCGGGTAGGGCGCTCGTGCCAACCTAACGCCCAAGTTCAGCTGCCGAGATTCTAGCCGAGCGTCCGCGAGGGCGCCGAGCCGGGCACGGAGCATCGCGCGGAAGAAACCTGATGCTCTGAGGCTCGGTCAGCTGCAACGCACGTTAGATCGCCCGCTCACGGATCCAGGCCCTCGTAGTGTCGGAGCCGCGCGCAGGCGCTCTTGATGCGCTGCCGTAAGAAGTCGAGCGACGGCTCCTCGCGCCAGCGCCGCGGGTGCAGCAGGAGTTCCAAACCCCGATATGCCTCGTCGACCTTCTCGGCGCTCGTGGGCAGGTGCCGCGGCTGCGCCTCGAGCTGCTGGCGGATCTCCTTGGCGCCGGAGCGCCGCCGCGTTCGCGCCGGCGGGCAGGTCCGCCATGGCGCGCAACTCGTCGATCAGCGCGCTGATCTCGCGGGGGCTCAGGGTACGTATGCGCATGTGGCGATCTAACGCCTACGTTCAGCTGCGGGCCTGTGCCGCGGCCCGCGAGCGAAACTCGATTGTGCGACGCGGTGCGCCCGCGCACAACCTGATGCTCCCCACGCGCCCGTCTGCTGCAACGGATCGTTAGGCCGCGCTGCCTGCGGAGCCTACCCCCCGCGCTCCCTGCGCAGCGCGCATTCGCCCCCAGCCCGCTCGCGCAAAGGCACGCTCGCCGCACAACCTGATGCCGGTCGTGATCTGGGACGACCGGCGCGGCGGCGGCGTGCGGTCCGGCGTCCCAAGCCACCCACCAGCGCCCAGGAAGCGAAGCCGCGTAGCCCATCGTCTCGTGGCCGTTGTCTCGGCGTGGCGCGTGGGCGCGACCTAACGCCCGCGTTCAGCTGCGTACGGATCTGATAATGCCGAGGCGCAGCCGAGGCGAGTCCCTAGACCGTACGTCAGCTGCAACGCTTCGTTAGGTGACCACGTGGGGGGCGTCCCGAGCAGCCGTCAAGAGGACGAGGTGAGCAGCATGAAAAGGAGCGTCGCGAGCGCGGCGGGCGGATAGTACGCGGCGCCGCGCCATGCGAGTCGGTGGGAGGGTGAGGCGTCGCGGTCGGGCGCGAGGCGGCTGGCGAGCCAGAGGGAGGCCGGCAGCGCCACGAGGAAGTGGTACAGCACGCCGAGCGAGTGGAGGCCAGACCAGATCCCCAGCGGAGCGGACGCGGCGAACAGCGCGAGACCCGCGGTGTTCAGATGCACGAAGGCCACGGGAGCGACGAGCCAGGCGTGCGGCCCTGTCCGCGGCACACGACGCCATGTGACGAAGAGCGATGCGGTGGCGGCCGTAAGCACAGCGAGGAACGTGACCAACCAGATGGTGTCGCGCATGTCAGGGGTCACCTAACGCCCACGTTCAGCTGCGTACGGAGGCAATCAAAGCCGAGGCGGAGCCGAGGCAACTCCCTAGTCCGTACGTCAGCTGCAACGGTTCGTTAGGCACCGGGGCGCGAGCCCGTCCCGGTCGATGGCGGCTCGGCGAGCAACGTCTCGAACTTCGCCTGCATCCACGGGGCGTGCCAGCTCATGTCGCTCGCCCGCGGCGCGTGCCCGAACCGCGTCTCCCGCACCCGCCCCTGCCGGTCGAGCAGCAGCCCAATCGGCACGCCCGGCCGGCCGAGCATCGCGGTGCTCGCGCCCGACGGATCGTACGCGAGCTCCAGGGTGAGCCCGTGGCGCAGCGCCCAGCGCTGCACGGCGGCCGAATCGAGGCCTTCGTCCACGCTGATCGCCACCACGCGCAGCCCGCGCGCGCCGTAGGTCTGCTGCAGCGCCATGAGGTCGGCGAGCCCCGGCAGGCAGTTGTCGCACCAGGTAGCCCAGACGTCGAGCAGCACGACCTGGCCGGCGTGCCGCGCGGCGACCGCGTGGGCGACGGGCGAGAGGGTAGCGGGGACGATGTACGGCTCCGCCGGTGCGGGTGTGGCCGGGCGCCACGCGCGGCTCGCGAGCAGGGCGCCGCCTGCCACGACGACGACGACGGCGAGGGTGCGGCGGAGGCTCCAGCGCATGCGGACCATCAGAGGAGGTTCGTGTGCCTAACGCCCACGTTCAGCTGCGGGCGGACCGCCCGCCGCGCACGTGGAAGGTGGCGCCGGAGGACGCGGACGGCCAGGAGTTCGCCTGATGCGTGAGGCGCCCGTCAGCTGCAACAAACGTTAGCCCGTCGGCTCGACATCGGGCTGCTCCGCGCGACCGCGCGCAGGGTCCCGCTCGCGTGGCCCCGCGCAGCGCGGAGCCCAGCCCGTTCGCGTGGAGCGCCGCGTCGCGCACGACCTGATGCCGGTCGCGATGCGGGTTCCCTAGCCCGGCGCGTGGGCTCGCGGCGCGCGTGGGCCGGCGCGGCAGCTCCGTCCGGAGTTCACGGGTCCGGCGGAAATGCTGCATCCTTGCGCAGGGATTCCTTCCCCAATGCAGTCTTTCGCCGCCCGTCGCGGGCTAACGCCCATTCTACTGCACTCCCCCCGCCCCTCCCCACTCCTCTGCAGTGTAACCGCCAGATCGCCGACCGCACGACCACACCCGCAACTCCCCACCGCACCAGCCGTTGCGTCGTGGAGCGGCCTGCGCGGATGGCTGCACGACGGCGCGGTGGGCTGCGCCGGAGCGCAGCGTAATCACCGCACCCGGTCCGCCGGGCTCCGCACGCCGCCACCGCCCCGCCCCTGCTCCTGCAACACGTGCAGGTACAGCATCGTCGTCTTCAGGTCGCGGTGCCCCAACAGCTCCTGCACCGTCCGCACGTCGTAGCCGTCCTCCAGAAGGTGCGTCGCGAACGAGTGTCGGAAGGTGTGGCACGACGCCCGCTTCGCCAGCCCCGTGTCGCGCACCGCGGCCGCGACGGCGCGCTGCAGCACGGTCGCGTGCAGCGGATAGCGAACGAGCGCGCCCGTCACGGCGTCGCGGTGGTGACGCCGCGCCGGAAAGACCCACTGCCAGCGCCACTCGCGCGCCGCCTCGGGGAGCTTCCGCGCCAGGGCGTGCGGCAGCGGCGCACGCCCCAGCCCGCGCGTCAGGTCCTGCTCGTGGAGCGCGCGCACGCGACCGAGGTGCGCCGCGGGGCCGTCGCGCACCACGCCGGGCAGCATCGTCCGGCGGTCCTTCGCCCCCTTCCCGCCACGAACCAGGATCTCGCCGCGCGCGAAGTCGACGTCCTTCACCCGCAGGTGGAGCGCTTCCGAGAGGCGGAGGCCGCTGCCGTAGAGGAGCGTCGCGACGAGGGCCGGCGTCCGACCGGCGGGCGCGCCGCGCAGGGCGTCGATCGCCGCCCACGCCTCGCCGCGCGTGAGGACGACGGGAAGGCGCGGCAGGTGCTTCGCGCGCACCGCGTGCTCGGGGAGCGCCAGCGGGCGCCGCAGCACGTCGCGGTACAGGAAGAGCAGCGCCGCCAGCGCCTGGTTCTGCGTCGGCGCGGCGACGCGGCGGTCGACCGCCAGGTGCGTCAGGAACGCCTCGACGTCGCGCTCGCCGAGCTCACGCGGGTGGCGCAGCCCGTGGTACCGCACGAACCGCCGCACCCAGGCGCAGTAGGCGACCTCCATGCGGCGGCTGTAGTGCCGGACGCGCAGCGTCCGCGCGAGCGTGGGCAGCAGCCGCTCGCCGGACGACGCGGGCCCGGGAACGGCATCGGGCGCGACCATGGCTCACGGTGGCGACCCTGCGGCGATCCACGGCATCGCGCCGACGCACGCCGTCCCCCGGGAACGCTTCGTCTACACGTGCGCCGCGCACTCCTCGCCCGTGCGCGCCCACGCCTCCGCCTCCGCCGCGTCCATGAACACCCGCACGGTCAGCGGCACCCGCTCGGCCAGCACGGAGAACATCCGCATCATCCCGAACGACGCGGGCTTCGCCACGATCACCGCCCACCGCGCATCGCGCACGAAGCGGCGCAGGTCCGTCAGGTGGTCGACCAGCAGCTCGACCTGGTCGCGGGTCGCCGGCTCGCCGATCAGGCGGTGGTCAGAGATGATGTTGAACCCGGGCTCGTTCGCCTCGTGCACCGCCGTGCTCACGCACGACAGCATCTCCGCCGCCGTGAAGGTCCCTTCCACGGTCGAGCGGATGAGGCGCGCGGGACGGTCGATGCGGTAGCTGATCGGCATGAGAGGACGGCCACGGTGGGCGCGCAGCGCATGGGAGCGGACGATCGCCGTCGGACGTGATGCTGACATGCGACGATCTCCCGCGCCCCGCAACCCGCACGTAGGGTGCGAAAGTCGTTCCGTCGCCCTCCACCCCGCGCTCATGCCGACCGCCACCCTCGACCCCGCACCCGCCTCGCGCGACGGACACCGTCCACCCCCACGCGAGGCGCCCTACTACCGGCCGGCCGGCCGCGAGGTCGACGTCTTCGCGCGCTGCCACGCCCGCGGGCTCCCGGTGATGCTCAAGGGCCCCACCGGCTGCGGCAAGACGCGATTCGTCGAGTACATGGCGCACACCCTCGGCCGTCCCCTGGTGACCGTCGCGTGTCACGACGACCTCGCGGCCAGCGACCTCACGGGACGCTGGCTCATCCGCGGCGGCGAGACGGTGTGGGTCGACGGGCCGCTCACGGCCGCGGCGCGGCAGGGCGCGATCTGCTACCTCGACGAGGTGGTCGAGGCGCGGCAGGACACGATCGCGGTCGTCCACCCGCTGGCCGACGACCGGCGCATCCTCCCCATCGACAAGACGGGCGAGATCGTCCACGCGGCGCCCGGCTTCCAGCTCGTCGTGTCGTACAATCCGGGCTACCAGCACGCGATCAAGGACCTGAAGCCGAGCACGCGGCAGCGCTTCGTGACGCTCGACTTCGACTATCCGCCGGCGGCGCTGGAAGCGGAGATCGTGGCGCACGAGAGCGGGCTCGATCGCGCGCGCGCCTCGTCGCTCGTCGCGCTCGCGCACCGCGTGCGCCACCTGCGCGACCAGGGGCTGGCCGAGGTGCCGGGCACGCGCCTGCTGGTCGCCACGGCGCGCCTGATGGCCGAGGGGATCGACGCGGAGGAGGCGTGCCGCGTCGCGCTCGCGGGACC
This sequence comes from Roseisolibacter agri, assembly GCF_030159095.1. Taxonomy (NCBI): domain Bacteria; kingdom Pseudomonadati; phylum Gemmatimonadota; class Gemmatimonadia; order Gemmatimonadales; family Gemmatimonadaceae; genus Roseisolibacter; species Roseisolibacter agri. The sequence goes on along the minus strand of NZ_BRXS01000002.1, from coordinate 195,969 downwards.
GCTCACGGACGATCCCGACCTGCTCTCCGCGATCGCGGACCTCGCCGCCGCGACCCTGTGAGGATCGCGCGGCGCCTGCGCGCCCTGCGGGGCAAGCTCGCGCGCGCGCGTCCCGCGACGCCGCGCGCGGACGTCGTCGCGCTCGACGACGTGCGGCGCCGGCTCGAGCTGCTGCTCACCGGGCTGCACGGCCATCCCGTCCGCGTCGACGTGCTGCCGCCGGCGCGCAAGCGCGGCTGGTACGAGCGCGCGGCCACGGCGCTCGCGCACGCGGTCGTGCCGCGCCAGGTGCCCGACCACGCGGCGCGCGCGCTGCTGCCGACGTGCGACGACGCGACGGTGCGGCTGCCGCGCACGATCACCGGCGACGCGGCGGTCGACGCGACCACGCGCTACCGCGTGCTGGCGCTCGTGCAGGCGGAACGGCTGGCGCGCGACGCGGCCGCATGCCTGCCCGACGCCGACGATCCGCTCGCGCGCGCGTGCTACCTGCTGCGCGAGGGCGCGGCCACCGATCGCGCGGTCGCGCGCCGCGTGCGCGGCGTCCTGCCCGCACTGCATGCGCTGCGCGCCGAAGCCCTCGCCGCTCGGCCGCCCGTCGACGAGCTGCCGCCGCTGGTGTCGGACGTCGAGCGGATGGTGCGCGACGCGCTGCACGAGAGCGCGCTGCACGCGGGCCTCGCGGTCGACGCGGCCGAGGACGATCCCGCGGCGTCGCGCGCGTGGGCGCTGGCCGAGTCGTCGCGCCTGCGCCAGTCGGTCGCGGGCGTGCCGAACGCGGTCGGGCGCATCGCGCGCCACCTCGCCGCGCTGCCGACGGTCGCGCACTGGGGCCGCGCGCCGCGCGCGGCGTTCGTCGCGCCGCTGGACGACGCGCCCGCGAAGCTCCGCGTCGTCGCCGATCCGCGCGACGAGGTCTCGCTCTTCCCGCGCCTCGCGCTGCCGATCCCCGGCCGCACCGCGCGCGAGGCCGACGACGGCGAGCAGGGCGACCGCCGCGCGCAGGTGGCGATCCTCGTGCGCGCGCACGACGGCACCGAGCAGCAGGCGGGCGGCTCCGAGCCGCAGCCGGCCGTCATGACGTCCGATCCGACGCGCGGCGATGCGCGCGAGCCCGTGGCGACGATCGCGTATCCCGAATGGGACGCGCGCGCGGGCCGCCACCAGCCGCACGGCGCGACGGTGCTCGTCACGCCCGCGCCCGAGGACGACGGCGCGTGGGCGGAGGCAGCGCTGCATGGCCACGCCGCGCTCGTGCGCCGCATCCGCCACCGCTTCGAGCCGCTGCGCGCGCGCCGCGTGCGCACGCCGCGACAGCGGCACGGCGACGAGCTCGATATCGCGGCGTGCGTCGAGGGACTGGCCGACCGCGCGGCGGGACAGCCCGGCGACGACCGGCTCTACGTCGCGGTGACGCCCGCGCGGCGACCGCTCGCGATCGCGCTGCTCGTCGACGTCAGCGGGTCCACGGACGCGCGCGTGAGCGACGCGCGCGACGACACGCGCCAGATCATCGACGTCGAGAAGGAAGCGGTGCTGCTCGCCGGCGAGGCGCTCGACGCGCTCGGCGATCCGTTCGCGGTGCTGACGTTCAGCAGCCGCGGCGCGCACGCGGTGCGCATGCACGTCGTGAAGTCGTTCGCCGATCGGCACGACGCGGCGGTGCGACGCCGCGTGTCGGCGATGCGCCCGTCGGGCAACACGCGGCTCGGCGCCGCGGTGCGCCACGCGAGCGCGCTGCTCGCGCGCCAGCCGGCGGGCCATCGCCTGCTGCTGCTGCTCTCCGACGGCCGCCCGAACGACGCGGACGGCTACCAGGGCCGCTACGCCGTCGAGGACGCGCGGCAGGCGATCCACGAGGCGCGCGCGCTCGGCGTCTTTCCGTACTGCCTCACGGTCGACCGCGAGGAGTCGGAGTACCTGCCGCAGATCTTCGGTGCGGCGGGGCACACGGTCTTGCGTCGCCCGGACCAGCTGCCGCTCGCGCTGGTGGGCGCGGTGCGGCAGCTGCTGGGCGCTGGCGCGAATTAGCGCGTCGGCGGCGTCGCGGGCTTCGGCTCGGCCTTCGGCTCCGGCTTCGCGGCCGGCTTGGTCGCATCCGGCTTCGCCTCGACCTTCGCCTCGGCGGGCTTCGACTCGGCCGGCTTCGCGGCGGCCGCGCTGTCGGTCGCGGGCTTCACCTCCACCGTGCCGGACGCGGAGTCGCGCACGACCGCGGGCTTCGCCTCGGCCTTCAGCGTGTCGGCCTTCAGCGTGTCGGCGGGCGTGGCCGCGGGCTTCGCCGCGGGTGCGGTCGTCGTCGGCTGAACGGGCGCGGGAGCGGGCGTGGCGGGCGACTGCGCGCCGGCGAACGCGGGCGCCGCGATCAGTGCGGCGGCGAGGGCGAGCTTCTTCATGCGACCTCCGAAAGGAACGATCGTGAGACGTGGCGACGTCCGTCGTGAGCACGCGCGGCAGATGCACACACGCCGCACACGCACGGACCCGCCCTGAGCCCGCGCACGGAGCGCGGGCCTGCGCGGCCCTCGATGGGCCGGCGCGCTGCGCCTGCAAGTCGCGCGCGGTCGGCGCCAGCTCGCGTGACCACGGTCACTCGGCGACACACATCCTCGCGGGCGACGACCGACGCCCCTCGAATTAGCGCGCATGAACCGCGACGCGCGGTGCGTCGGGTCACACGATCCTTCCCGTGTCCCGCGTGACCGCCCATGTTCGATCCGATCGCAGGAGCCATCGCATGCTCGCGCTCGCCCGCCCCACCGTGTTCGCACCGCGCGCCACCCGTCCCGCTCCACACGTCGCTCCGCACACGACTCCGACCAGCGCCGCGCTCGACGACGAGCGCGCGTGGGCCGCGCTCGTCGCGCGCGACCGCGCCGCCGACGGCCGCTTCGTCTACGGCGTGCGCACCACCGGCGTGTACTGCCGGCCGTCGTGCGCGTCGCGCCGCCCGCGCCGCGAGAACGTCGCCTTCTTCGCCGACACGGCGTCGGCCGTGGCTGCAGGCTTCCGCGCGTGCAAGCGCTGCCGCCCCGACGCGCCGCCCGAGACCGAGCCGGCCGCGATCACGCGCGCACGCGCCCACATCGACGCGCACCTCGCCACGCACGGCGACGCGCCGCTGCCGCTGGCCGAGCTGGCGGCGGCGGTGGGCATGAGCGCCGCGCATCTGCAGCGCACCTTCACGCGCGTCGTCGGCCTGTCGCCGCGCGCGTACCGCGACGCGCAGCGCCTCGCGCGACTCAAGGAGCGGCTGCGCGCCGGCGACACGGTCAGCCGCGCGACGTTCGAGGCGGGCTTCGCCGCCAGCAGCGGCGTCTACGCGCACGCCGGCCGCGCGCTCGGCATGAGCCCCTCGGCGTGGCGCCGCGGCGGCCGCGGCGAGCGGGTGGCCTACGCGATCGAGCCGACGCGACTCGGCCTCCTGCTGGTCGCGGCCACGTCGCGCGGCGTGTGCGCGGTGGCGCTCGGCGACGACGACGCGGCGCTCACGGAGTGGCTGCGCGACGAGCTGCCGGCCGCGACGCTGACGCGCGACACCGACGATCCACCCGCCGAGGGCGCACCCGAGGTCGCGCCCTACGCGCGGGCGATCGCGTGGTGGGTGGAGGGCGACGCCGCGGGCGACGCGGCGCTGCAGGCGCTCCCGGTGGACCTCTCGGGCACGGAGTTCCAGCAGCGCGTGTGGCGCGCGCTGCGCGCGATCCCCTACGGCGCGACGCGCACGTACGCGGCGCTGGCGCAGGAGATCGGCGCGCCGAACGCGGTGCGCGCCGTGGCGTCGGCGTGCGCGGCGAACCGCGTCGCGCTCGTGCTCCCCTGCCACCGCGTGGTGCGCGGCGACGGCGCCACCGGCGGCTACCGCTGGGGCGCGGAGCGGAAGGCGCGGCTGCTGGCGCAGGAGCGCATGCAAGAGCGCATGCAGGAGCGCATGCAGGAGCGCGGCGGCTGAGGCTGCATCGCCGTCGGTCAGCGTGGCAAATCTGGCCGACGGCGGTCGGTCACGGCGACACGCGCGCCGTCGCGCGGCTGTCACGGTGACCGGCGTGGGAGGGCACGTGCGTTGCCGCTCGCGTCGGCCGCCGGGCACGGAGGTCCGGCACTCATCTCACCTCGCGACCACGGAGGACACCATGCGCCGTTCCCGCATGCTGCTCGTCGGGGCGCTGGGCGTGATGCTCGGCGCCACCCCGGACCTGCTCGCCGCCCAGACGACGCGGATGCCCTGGCAGGTGCGCCAGCCCGCCGTCGACGGCTTCTACACGCGCCTGCGCCTGGACGCGAACGGCGGCCACATCGCCGCCGACGGCATCGGCGGGCGCCTGATGTGGAGCGCGACGCGCCCGGACGACGCCGGCTCGTCGTGGCTCGCCGACCACGCGTCGATCGGCCTGGTGGCGTCCCACACGCCGGAGCAGTCGCTCGGCTTCTCGACGCTGCACCTGGGCGCCGTCGTCGACCTGCAGCCGGTGCTGACGCCGATCGCCGGCCGCCTGACGCCCTTCCTCTCGCTCGGCGGCGGCATGCTGCGCACGACCGTCTCGTCCGATGCGCGCGCGAGCACGCGCCCGGGCACGAGCGCCAGCGCCACGCGCCTGCGCTCCCCGCTCACGGAGCGCAGCAACACCACCGAGACGCTGGCGCCGGCCGCCGGGCTGCGCGTGGCGCTGGTGCCGGGGATCGCCGTGCAGGGCGCCGTGCGCGACCTCATGACCTTCCGGGGCGACACGCGCCACAACGTCGCGCTCGACGTCGGGCTCCGCTTCACCCGTTGACGGCGATCTCGCGCAGCGCCGCCTCGTCGACCACGACGTAGCGCCCGCCGCCGGCCGCGCGGATCGCGCCGGCGGCGCGCAGCGCGCGTAAGCCGCGCACCACGAGCTCGCGCACGGTTCCCAGCTCCTCGGCCGCCTCCTGCTGCGTGCGCGCGAGCGCGAAGGCGCGGCCGCGCGCGGCGGCGTGCCGCGCCAGCAGCAGCGCGGCCAGGCGGGCGCGCGTGCCGCGGCCCACGCGCGCGTCGGCGCGCTCCACGAGATGCCGCACGCGGCCCGCGAGCCGCGCGAGCAGCGCCAGCGCGACGTCGGGATCGGCGCGCACGGCCGCCCGCACCGCCGCACGCGTCAGCAGCAGGCAGCGCGTCGGCTCGGCCGCGACGGCGGTGGCGGGATAGCCCGGCGCCGCACCGTCCAGCCCCTCGAACACCGGCACCTCGCCGAGCGTGCCGCCGGGCCCCTCGACGTGCAGGACGTGCGCGCGGCCGGCCCCCGCGCGCAGCACGCGCACGCGCCCCTCGAGCACGACGTACATCGCGCGCGCCGGCGCGCCGGCGAGGAAGAGCACCTGGTCCGCGGCGAATCGGCGCTCTACGGCGCCCGCCAGCAGCGCGTCGCGCGCGCGCGGCGGCAGCGACGTCAGCCAGCCGGGCGGCACGACGGGTCGAGGGACTTCGGTCCCTGCCGGGCGACCGCGGGGCACCTAGCGTGTCCCCGGCCGCCCGGCCCAGCTTCCACCGTCACCCCGGAGATCCGCCATGTCGCGCTCCACGCTCGTCGTCATCATCACGCTGCTCGCGGGCACCGCGCTGCCCGCCGGCGCCCAGCACACGCACGACCCATCGCACCACCCTGCCGCGCACGACACGAGCTTCGCCGCCGTGCAGGCGCGCGGCAAGCAGGCGATGGGCGTCGACCAGTACACCTCCGCGCATCGCTTCGACGACCTCGCCGACGGCGGCCGCATCGTCCTGCAGCGAGACCCGGCCGACACCGCCGGCACGCGCACGATCCGCGCGCACCTGCGCGACGTGGCGGCGGCGTTCGGGCGCGGCGACTTCACCACGCCGGGCTTCGTCCACGGCCGCGACGTGCCGGGCACCGCGACGATGGCCGTGCACCGCGCCGCGATCGCGTACACGGTCCGCGACCTGCCGGGCGGCGGGGAGATCCGGATCACGACGACCGACGCCGAAGCGAGACGGGCGGTGCGGGAGTTCCTCGCCTTCCAGAGGGCTGATCACCGCGTGCAGGATCGCTGAAGCGGAGGACGATACGGCGGAGAACGGAACGGCGGAGGACGATGAAGCGTGAGACGGTCGGGCGGCCCCTTCTGGCTCGACGCTTCAAGCTTCGAGGTTCCGCGTTCTCGTTTCACGCCCTATCGTCTTCCGCCTCATCGTTCTCCGTTCCAATGTCCTCCGCCCCATCGTTCCGGGACCACTTTTCCGGGCACGCCCCCGCCTACGCCCGCGCCCGCCCCACCTACCCGCGCGCGCTCTTCGCGGGGCTGGCGGCGCTGGCGCCCGCGCACCGTCTGGCGTGGGACGCGGGCACCGGCAGCGGGCAGGCGGCGGTCGCGCTGGCGCGGCACTTCGACCGCGTCGTCGCGACGGATCCCAGCGCGCCGCAGATCGCCAGCGCCGTGCGCCACCCGCGCGTGACGTACGCCGTCGCGCTGGCCGAGTCGTCGGGGCTCGCGGACGCGTCGTGCGACCTCGTGACCGTCGCGCAGGCGCTGCACTGGTTCGACGTGCCGCGCTTCTGGGACGAGGCGCGTCGCGTGCTGCGCCCGCGTGCCGTCGTCGCCGCGTGGACGTACGCGCGCCTGCGCGCCGCGCCGGCGGTCGAGGCGGTGGTCGACGCGCTCGACGCGACCGTCGGCCCGTGGTGGCCGCCCGAGCGCGCGTTGGTGGACAGCGGCTACGCGACGCTCCCGTTCCCCTTCGCGCGCATCGCGTTCGACGCGCCGCCGATGACCGTGCGCTGGACGCGCGAGGCGCTGCTCGACTACCTGCGCACCTGGTCCGCGGTGCGGCGCTGGAGCGCGGACCACGGGCGCGATCCGGTCGCCGACATCGAGGCGCCGCTCACCGCCGCGTGGGGCTCGGCCGCCCGACGTACGATTCGGTTCCCGCTGTCGATCCTCGTCGGGCGCGTCTAGTCCGCCCGTTCGTCCCGCCCCGCTCCCGCTCGTCCCGGGCGCACGCGCGCGACGGCCGCGGCGCGGTAGAATGGAGCATGCACGCGCCGCCCACACCGTCGTCCGAGACGCCGCCGCGCAGCCAGCTGCGCGGCCCGTGGCTGTGGGCGGGCGTGGGGATCGGACTGGCGCTGCTGCTCCTGCTGCGGCTCGCGTACCAGATCTTCCAGGACCTGGCCGAGCGGAACTCCGGCGAGATCCCGGAGCGCGTGTTCGAGGAGCTGACGGGGATCGGGGTGGCGATCCCGCTCATCGTCCTCGCGGTGCGGCTCGCGCAGCGCGTGCCCATCGTGCAGCGCCGCTGGTGGCGCCCGCTGCTGGTGCACGGCACCGCGTTCGTCGTCATCAGCACGCTGCACACGACGGGGATGATGCTCGTGCGCGGCGCGCTGGCGCCGGCGTTCGGCTTCGACGGCTACGCGCCGCGCTTCACCTTCGCGCGCTACGCGTACGAGGGCGCCAACGACGTGCTGCCGGTCGCGGTGCTGCTCGCCTTCCTCGCGCTCGCGGACCACCTGCTGGCCGGCCGCGCGCGCGAGCGGCGCGCCGCGGCGCTGGAGCGCAGCCTGCTGGAGGCCGAGCTGCGCGCGCTGCGCCTGCAGCTGCAGCCGCACTTCCTCTTCAACGCGCTCAACACGATCTCGTCCACGATGTACGACGACCCGGCGGCCGCCGACGCCCTCCTCGGCCGCCTGTCGGAGCTGCTGCGCACCTCGCTGCGCACGACGCACGCGCACGAGGTCCCGCTGCGCGACGAGCTGGCGCTGCTGGAGCAATACCTGGGGCTGATGCACGCGCGCTTCGGCGACCGGCTGACGGTGCACGTGGACGCGTCGCCCGCCGCATCGGCGTGCCTCGTCCCGTCGATGCTCCTGCAGCCACTGGTGGAGAACGCGGTGCGGCACGGCGGCGTGGCGACGACGGGGCGCGGCGTGGTGCGCATCGATGTCACGCGCATCGACGACCAGCTGGAGCTGCGCGTGCACGACGACGGACCGGGGCTCGCGCCGGGACGCGACGCGCTGGCGTCGGGGACGGGGCTCGCGGCCACCGCGCGCCGGCTGCAGCTGCTCTACGGCGCCGCGCACACGCTGCGCGCGGGCGACGCGCGCGACGGCGGCTTCGAGGTCGTGGTGCGCATCCCGGCGCGCGAGGCGCCAGCGGTCGTCGCGCCGATGGAGGCGGTGGCCGTCGCATGAGCGAGCCGCTGCGCGTGCTGGTCGTCGACGACGAGGCGCCCGCGCGCCGCAAGCTCGCGCGGCTCCTCTCGGCGATGCCGGACGTCGCGCTGGCCGGCGAGGCGGAGACGGGCGCCGAGGCGGTGGAGCGCATCGGCGCGCTGACGCCGGACCTGGTGCTGCTCGACGTGCAGATGCCCGTGCTCGACGGCTTCGGCGTCGTGGCCGCCGTCGGCGTGGGGGCGATGCCGCCGGTCGTCTTCGTCACCGCGCACGACGAGCACGCGCTGCGCGCCTTCGAGGTGCGCGCGCTCGACTACCTGCTCAAGCCCGTGACGGCGGAGCGGCTGCGTGAGGCGATCGACCGGGTGCGGTCGCGTCCGCGCACGCCGGCGGCGGAGGCGGAGCGCGCGGCGCGGCTGCAGGCACTCGATGCGCCGCCGGCGCCGGTGCTCCGCCACCTCCTCGTGCAGGACGCGCAGGGGGCGCGACTGCTGTCCGTCGAAGACGTCGAGCTGGCGCGCGCCGAGCGCAACTACGTCGCGCTGCACACGGCGACGGGAACGTTCCGCGTGCGCGGCACGATCGGCGAGCTGGCGGCGCGCCTGGATCCGGCGCGCTTCCTCCGCGTCAACCGCTCGGACGTGGTGCGGCTGGATGCGATCCGCGAGCTGCAGCCCTGGTCGCACGGCGACTACCGCATCGTGCTGCGCGACGGCTCGGCGCTGCTCTGGAGCCGCCGCTTCCGCGCGGAGCAGGCGGGGGCGTTCGAGCTCGGGTAGCTCCGCGCGCGGGGCCCGAACTGCATTGGACAAGATTACAACGGATTCGACGGACAAGATCGGATTACTTCCTGTGTGGCGGCGACGGCCCATGCACCACGCGGAGCGTAATCCGGCTCTTGTCCGTCCAATCCGTCCAATCCTGTCTAATGCAGTTCGCAGTTCAGGGTCGGGCGCGCCGTTCTGCGATCATCGCGGCAGCGCGAACACCACGATCTCGTCCGACTTCCCGAACGCGTCGCCGTCGCCGCCCGCCGCCACCGCGACGTACTGCCGTCCGCGCACCGCGTAGGTCATCGGCGTCGCCTTCGCACCGGCGGGCAGCGCGGCGCGCCACAGCTCGCGCCCCGTCTCGACGTCGAACGCGCGCAGCTGCTGGTCGAGCGTGGCGCCCACGAACACCAGCCCACCCGCGGTGACGATCGGGCCGCCGAGGTTGGGGGAGCCGAGCGTGCGCGCGCGCAGCGTGTCCGCATGCGCCGCGGCGCCGGTGGCGACCGCCGCCCGCGCCACCGTCGCCTCGCCGGCGCCGCGCGACGGCGCGATCGGGATCGGCGTGCCGAGCGGGACGCGCCAGGCGATCGTCCCGGTCTCGACGTTCACGGCCACCAGCGCGCCGAACGGCGGCGGCGTGCACGGCACGCCCGCGGGCGAGAGCAGCAGCCTGCGACGCATCCCGTACGGCGTGCCGCGCATCGCGGCGTACTCCCACCCCGCCTCGCGCGGATCGCCCATGCGCTCGCGCGGGATCAACTGCACCACCGCCGCGATCGTGTTCACGGGCACGACGGCCAGCTGCCGCGCGGGATCGAAGGCCACGCCGCCCCAGTGCGCGCCGCCGATGTTCGACGGCACCGCGAGCGTGCCGCGCAGGCTGGGCGGCGTGAAGATGCCGTCGTTGCGCAGGCCGGCGAGCATCGCGCGGCACGCGGCGCGGTCCGCGCTGTCGGCGCCGAACGCGTCGTCGGGCGTGATGCGATGCGGGCTCAGTGGCGGGAGCGCCGAGAACGGCTGCGTCGGCCACGCTTCCTCGCCCGGGACGTCGCTCGCGGGCACCGGCCGCTCCTCCACCGGCACGATCGGCGCGCCCGTCGCGCGGTCGAGCACGAACAGCATGCCGGTCTTCGTCGCCTGCAGCACCGCGTGGATCGACCGGCCGCCACGCCGCACCGTCACGAGCGCCGGCGGCGACGCGTTGTCGTAGTCCCACAGGTCATGGTGCACCGTCTGGAAGTGCCACGCGACGGCGCCCGTGCGCGCGCGGATCGCGACCAGCGCGTTCGCGTAGCGGTTCTCGCCGAGCCGCGCGCCGCCGTAGTAGTCGGGGCTCGGGCTGCCGGTAGGGACGAACACGAGGCCGCGCGCCGTGTCGGCCGCGATGACGCTCCACGCGTTCGCGCCGCCGGTGCGCCGCGCGTCGCCCGCGCCCGCGGGTCGGCGCCATCCGTGCGTCTGCGCCTCCGCCGAGTCGACCGGGACCGGATGGAACGTCCACCGCAGCGCGCCCGTGCGGGCGTCGAAGCCGCGCACCTCGCCGCTCGCCATGTCGGTGCGCCCGTTGTCGGCGATCGCCGATCCCACGACGATCACGCCGTCGACGATCGCGGGCGGCGACGTCTGCTCGTAGTCCTCGAACTCGGCGGGCGCGATGCGCAGCCCCTGCCGGAGGTCGACCTGTCCGCCGTCGCCGAACGTGGGGCACGAGGCGCCGTCGCGCGCGTCGATCGCGATCAGCCGCGCGTCGATCGTCGCCAGGATCACGCGCGCGCGGCAGCGGGCGGTCGCGGGCGCCTGCGCGTCCACCCAGTACGAGACGCCGCGGCTGGTGAAGTCGCCGAACGTCGCCGCGCGCGGCACGCCGGGGTTGTAGCGCCACCGCTCGCGCCCCGTCGCGGCGTCGAGCGCGAAGACGCGGCCCAGCGGCGTGCTGACGTACATCGTGCCGTCGACCACCAGCGGCGTGACCTCGAGCGACACGCGGCGGCTGCCCGTCGCGAACTCGGGGCGCGTCTCGCCCGTGTGGAAGCGCCACGCGACCTGCAGCCGGCCGACGTTCTCGCGCGTGATCTGCGTCAGCGGCGAGGAGCGCGCGCCGCCGGGATCGCGGCCGTAGCTGCCCCAGTCGCCGTCGGGCTGCTGGGCGTGCAGCGCGGCGGGGAGCGACAGCAGCAGGAGTCGTGTCGGACGTGCGGGCATGCGGCCCATCGGCCTCTGGTGAGGATGCGGATGCCTCGGATGGAACGGATCATTCGGATCGCTCCGCGAAGCGCACGGAGCGTCGCCGCCGCGTGGGACGATCCGAGGCATCGGCTCCGATCCGGAGCATCCGCATCCTCCCCACAGGCAACAGGTCCGGCGCGCCGATGCGCGCCGGTACTCTGCGCCCTCCCGTCTCCCTGCGCGATGCTCGCGGGACCAGCGGGACCTGCGCGGGACGAACGGGCGTCCGCCGACGCTCAGCGCGCCGGCGTCAGCGCCTGCGGATACAGCGCCCGGTACAGGTCGCGCCCGCGCAGCACGATGCGCACGTAGTCGCGCGTCTCCTCGTACGGGATGCGCTCGACGAACAGCTCCGGGTCGTCCGCGCCGGGCGACGTGCGCCAGCGCCGCACGCGCGACGCGCCCGCGTTGTACGCCGCGAGTGCATAGGCGGGGTGCGGCCAGCCGGTGAGCGCCGCGCGCAGGTGCCGCATCCCGAGGGCGAGGTTCACCTCCGGGTCGAACAGCAGCGCGGCGTTCCACGCACCGCGCGCCGCCGCGTCGCGCGACGTCCACAGCGAGCGGCCCACGTCGGGCATCAGCTGCATCAGCCCGCGCGCGCCCACCGGCGACACCGCGTCGGCGGTGAAGTTCGACTCCTGCTTGATGAGCGCCGCCGCGAGCGCGGGCTCGATGCCGCGCGCCGTCGCCTCGCGCTGCAGCGCGTCGCCGTAGAGCAGCGGATTGAGCAGCCGGTACGTCGGCACGGTGCGCGGCGCCCCCGCCTCCACCGCGCGCGCGGCGAGCCGGATCGACGGGCCGGGCCGCCCGCTCGTCTGCAGCGCCGCGGCCGCGCCCAGCTGCCGCGGCACGCTCTCCTCCGCCCACCGCGTCAGCCAGTCGCGCTCCAGCCCCGCCTCCGATCCCATGCCGAGCCGCTCGAGGAGCTGCGCGCGCTGCGCGACGGCGACGGCGGTCGCCTGCTCGTCGCTGGTGGCCGTCGGCACCGCGCCGTCGGGCGGGACCCACGGCGCCTGCGACAGGCGGCGCGCCGCGAGCCCCGCGTAGTACGACGCCGGCTCGCGCGACACGACGTCGCGCCACCGATCGCGCGCGCGCGAGGCGTCGCCGGCGGCCGCCCACGCGCGCCCCGCCCAGTACGTCGCCGCCGTGCGCTCGTCCGCGGTGGGCCAGCGCGCCACCAGCGAGTCCAGCTCCGCCGCGGCCTGCGCGGGCGCGCCGCTGAACGCGAGCAACGCGCCCCGGAACGCCGCCAGCGGCGCCCACGCGCTCTGCGGGTGGCGCGCGGCGACCTCGCGGAACGCGGTGCGCGCGTCGCGCTCGCGGCCGTCGTCCACCGCCAGGTCGGCGAGCAGGTAGCGCGCGCTCGCCGCGGCCGCGTCGTCCGGGTAGCGCGCGAGGACGCCCTGCAGCCCGCTGCGCGCACCGCCGCCGTCGCCCGCGCGCAGCCGCGCGCGCGCCGCCTGGAACGCCGCCTCGCCACCCGGCGCGCGGGCGTACTGCGCGGCGGCGTCGCGCCACCGGCCCATGCGCGCCAGCAGCGCGCCGTACGCCGCGCGGTCCTCGGGTGCGCCCTCGCCCGCGTCGAGCGCGGCGGCCCACGCCTGCGCCGCGCGCGCGAGCGTCGGCGCCGCGCCGCCCGCCGACGTCAGCGCGCGCGCCACCAGCAGTCGCTCGGCCGCCGGCAGCGGCGCGAACGCGCTGTCCAGCGCCGTCGCCGCCTCGCGCAGGTCGGCGCGATCCAGGCCGACCACACGCGACGCCGGCAGCGCGCTCGCGCGCGCGAGCCCGTCGCGCACGATGCCGGCGAGCACGCCGCGCAGCTGCGCGCGGGCGTTCGCGTCGCCGCGGCGCGTCGCGTCGTCCAGCCGCAGCGTGGCCGCGGTCGCTTCCGCGCCGAGCGCGTCCCAGGCGGTCGCCGCCCCCGCGAGGTCGCCGCCCCGCGCGCGCGCCGTCGCCTCGACGACGTCCAGCCGCTCGCGCGCCGCGGGCGTCGTGATCGCGCCCCGCTCGCGGGCGCGCACCGTCGCGTCGGGCTCCAGCGCGAGCGCGCGCAGGCGCAGCCAGTCGGCGACCGCGGGCGCCAGCTCCGCCGCACGGCGATACGCGGTGCGTGCCGAATCGGCCAGGGGCGCGTCGAGCGTGACGGCCGTCGTCGCGCGCGTCTCGAGCGCGCGGGCGGTGCGCACCAGCGCGGCCGCCTCGGCGTGGCGCTGCAGCGTGCCCGCCGACGTGGCGGTGACGGTGGGACTGGTGGCCGCGCTGTCGGCGGGCGTGGCGGCGGGCGGCTGCGCGCCGGCGCACTGGCCGCCGTTGGCGGCGGTCGTCAGCGCGACGCCGAGGGCGAGCGCGGCGGCGCGGAGGGAGCGGGGCTGCGAGGGCATGCCCCGCCAGGTTCAAGCACGGGGCCACCGCGGCGGGCTCGGCGCCGCTGCTCGCCGATGCCGCGCGTTCCTGCTCAGGCTTCGGGGGTCAACCCTCGGGGATGACGTCGCGCTCGAAGACGAGCGTCAGTCGCTGCGCGTCCTGCGACATCATCGTTGGCGCCCACCCGCCGCGGCTCCGCTCGTTCAGGAGATCCGTCAGCGCGTCCTCGTCGTCGCGAAGGTGGCGCGTCAACCGGAGCACGACCGCCTGGTATTCCTTCATGCCGTTGGAGCGAGGGTGAGTCGGACCGGCTCGGCGCGTTGAACGTTGGCGTCGCAATGGTTAGACACGCGCCGAGCGTTTCACAAGAGGCCGTCCGTTCCTCGTGACACGCGGCTCACGCGTTGTCTGAGTCGTCATGTAGTCGTGACGACGTCGCGTTGCCGTCCACCGCATCTGTTCTGCATCAGCTTGCACGTACCGGACCCGTGCGTCCCGCGGTGGCATTCTGCGCCGTCCCGGGCCTCGCTAGCCTGTGCCCGATCCGCGCACCAACCGAGGCGTGGAGCGCTCGCTGCAGTCGCGACGTGCCCGGTCCAGCCCCCACAGCGCGCCGAGGCGCGCCTCGCCGACGTCGCGGCGGACGAACGCGAAGTACTCGGCGAGCGGCTCCCCCGCACTCGCCGGCCACCACACGGGAATCTGCGCCTCGCGCGCGTCCAGCAGCTCGGCGGCCACCGCGCGGCGCGCCAGCGCCAGGTCGGTGGTCAGGGAGCCGGTGTCGGCGAGATGCAGACGGCCGTCGAGCAGCGCCCAGTTCCGCGGGCCAAGGATCTCGTCCGTGTCCACCAACCCCACCCCACAGCGCCAGAGGCGGTGCTGCCCCTCGGCGACGTCCGCCCAGCGGAACAGGGCGAAGCCGGTGAAGAAGTCGAAGAAGTGGTCGGCCCGGCGCTGCTGCAGCACCGGACCGGCGTACTGGTGCGCCCTCCCGTCCACGCGCAGCGTGCAGCGCGCGTGAAGGATCCGGAACGGGAGCACCACGTCGCTCGCCGGCCCGCACGCCAGCTCGCGCAGCGCGAGGCACATGCGCTGGAACTGGCGAAGGCGCGCCGACCGGTGCCGCACCGCCCACGCGTGATCGACGCAGCGATCGGCGAGAGTCGCGGTGCGTTGCAGGCCATGGCGGGCGAGCGTGCGCAGGCGGACCGGCCGCTCGCCATCGTGGGTCTCGAGCCGTCGACGGGCGTCGACGCACGCCGCGAGCACCGCGCGCTTCCATCCTCTCGTGGCGACCGCCGTACGCCACGTGACCGGTGACGGCAGCAGTGCATCGAGGATCGCCGGCGTCTTGTAGACCCAGCCGTCGCTCGGCTCGTGGGTGGAAACGAACACGTGCTGGGTCGCACCCGACGCCGTGAACGTGAGGTCCAGCTCCGTCGGTGCGGCGACGGTCACGCGGGGGGAGCGCTCGGCAGCGTCGGCAGCACGCGTCCGGGTGCAGGCGCCGGCACGCGCACGTCCGGCGCGGTGGCGGCCGAGTACTTCGCGCGGCTCGGCGCGTGCTTCTGTACGCGCCGGTCGTAATGGCAGTGGCAGTTCGGGCACCCGAGCGCGAAGCTGTCGCGCGCGCACCGGTTGTGCTCCCGCGTGAAGAGCATGTCGCGCAGGCGCTGCTCGTGCAGGTTGCCGAGCCGGTACGTGACATAGCACTGCTGCACCGTGCCGTCGGCGCCCACCCAGAGCATCTGGTGGCTGTCGCACGGCACGCGCATGTCGCCGAGCTTCATGACCCAGTCCGGCACCGAGCGCAGCCCCTCGACGCTGTGGTTGAAGCGCGCCGGATGTGCCTCCCGCAGCCGCAACACCTCGGCGATCACCTCCTCCACGGCGGGGCGGTCCTCGGGACGGAACTGCAGCATCCGGTCGGGGCCCTCGGTGAAGTACGGAAGCGAGTAGTGCACCAGGTCGACCTGGAAGCGCGCATCGAACCGCTCGGCGAAGCTCCACGCGGAGTGCAGCGCCTCGATGCTGCACGAGGGACGCATGAGCAGCCAGTTGATGCGCAGCATGATGTCCGAGCCGTAGCGCTCGCGAACCGTCGTGAGGCTCCTGGTGAGCTGCTCGAAGCGGTCCTTCCGCTGCACGTAGGCGTCGTACGTGGCGCCCGTCCCGTAGAAGCCGATGTTGATGGTGCGCAGCCCCGCGGCGTACAGCTCGTCGATCCGGTCGCCGAGGCGGATCCCGTTCGTCGTGACGTACGCGCCCAGGCCGATGCTGCGCGCGTGCGCGATCATGCGCGGCAGATCCGGATGCAGGAGCGGCTCGCCTCCGTAGAAGCGCACGTCCCAGAACCCGGCCGCCTTCGCGTCGTCCAGCAGGTCGCGGACGACGGGCCACGGCAGCTGGCTGCCCGGCATGAACTCGCGTCCGTAGCGGCAGCCCATGCAGCGCAGGTTGCAGTGCGCCGTGATGGCGATCTCGAGGTGCCGCGGCTCCGGGCGAATGAGCGCCGGGATCACCGTCGCCGCCGAGTGGCGCGCCCGCTCCAGATGCGTGTCGGCTTCGACGAGTGCCTTCCAGACGCGCGGGTGCTGCTTGAGGCGATCGCGCACGAGGGCGCGCATGGTGGAGCGGAGGGTCACGCGGTCTCCGTGATGAGGATGCCGGAACGGGCGGCCCACGCGTCACGCCTGCGCGTCCTGACGGCTGATGGGCCCGACTGCGGCGAAGATACGCAGCACGCATCTCCCCGCCAGAGCGGCGCGAGCAGGCGCGCGCCGCCTGTCGCGCGTCCGTCACGCGGCATTCTGCGCCGTCCCGGGCCTCGCTAGCTTGCGCCGCATGGACACCACCTCGACGCCCGACGCGGTCGCGCAGGGCCACGCGCACGGCAGCGCGCCGACCAACGCGGACACGCCCGCCTCGCTCGTGGTCGTGCGGCACCCGCTGGTGCAGCACAAGCTCGCGCTGCTGCGCGACCGCCGCACGCCGACCAAGATCTTCAAGGAGCTGGTCGACGAGATCGCGATGCTGATGGCCTACGAGGCCACCGCCGACCTCGCGCTGGCCGAGGTGTCCGTCGAGACGCCGCTGGAGCGCACGGTCGGCCACGAGGTGAGCGGCAAGAAGCTCACGCTCGTCCCGATCCTCCGCGCCGGGCTCGGCATGGTCGAGGGGATCCTGCGCCTCGTGCCGGCGGCGCGCGTGGGCCACATCGGCCTCTACCGCGACCACGACACGCTCGAGCCGGTGGACTACTACTTCAAGGTCCCCGGCGACGCGGCGGAGCGCGACTTCTTCGTGCTCGACCCGATGCTCGCCACCGGTGGCAGCGCGGCGAGCGCGGTGACGTCGCTCAAGCGCGCGGGCGCGACGCGCATCAAGTTCCTCTGCCTCGTCGCCGCGCCGGTCGGCGTGCGGCGCCTGGCCGAGGCGCACCCCGACGTCACCATCTACTGCGCGTCGCTCGACCGCGAGCTGAACCCGCAGGGGTACATCCTGCCGGGGCTCGGCGACGCGGGCGATCGACTGTTCGGGACTCGGTAAGGGCGGAGGACGGAACGGCGGAGAATGATGGAGCGGAGGACGATGGGGCGTGAGACGGAACGGCGGACCCTCCAGGCTTGATGCTCCAAGCTCGCAGGGTCCGCCGTTCCGTCTCACGCCGTTCCGCTCTCCGCAGTACCGCCCTCCGCCGTTCCGTCCTCCGCGGTACCGCGCCTATCCGAACCACTCCCGCGGACAATCCCGCTGCTGCCGCGCCGCATCGATGACCCACTGCTGCGTGGTCACGTCCGCGACCTCCTGCGGCACCTGGTCGAACCACTGCCGCGCCTTGTCGCCGTCGCCGACGCGGCGCCACAGCTCGCCCACGAGGTAGGTGAGCACCGCGCGCTCCTCGGGCGCGACGCCGTCGAAGCCGTCCAGCGCGCGCTCGAACGCCCACGCCGCCTTGCGCCGGAAGAAGCGCTCGGCCTCGATGTCGCCCTCGTCGACGCAGCACCACGCGGCGCGCAGCAGCAGGTCCGCGACGTGGCGCGGCTCCATCCCCTGCCACTCGGCCACCTTCGCGGCGGCTTCGTACTTCTCGGAGCCGAGGACGCCCGGCTTGCTCGGCGCGGCGCCGGGGAGGGCGCCCTGCAGCGCGCTCGACGCGGCGACCTGCGGCGCGAGCTCCGTCCACACCTGCTCGCGGAGCATCGGCGAGACGTCCGCCTCCTCCGTGAAGTCGCGCTCGGCGCCGGTGTAGCCGCAGCGCTCGCACATGTGCACGAGGTAGGGCAGCGGCTGCGTGCCGGCGGCGCGCTCGTGGAAGTCCGTGCGCTTTCCGCCGAAGGAGTTCGTCGACACCACGGCCTGCGACCGGAAGTGCGTCTCGCACACCGGGCAGGTCAATTCGATTTGCTGAAGCGTGGTCATGGTCCTTCTCCCGCTCGTACTCGGTGCCGACCTGTCCTTCGCGCGGCTCTGCGGCGTAAGTGTGGGTCTGACCGGAGGTTGGCCGCTCTGCGACGGCGTTCGTGACCCCTGGAAAAGCCAATTCCATGCCACGTTGCGCGCGAGAGCGGGCCTGTTCGTCGGCGGGTTCCGCGACGGCCTGCGACGCGGATCACACGTCGATGACACGCGGATGACAGGACGTCGCAGTCGGCACCGCGCGGCCTTGTTCGTGCCCCTGATGGCGGGGTATCTTCTCGCGCCTCCCACCTGCGGCGGACGCCGTTCGCGCGGTGGTGTCGCCCCGCCTCGTCGATGCTGATCAATCTCCTGCCCGACTTCCTGGCCGTCCTGCAGCACGGCGACCGCGTCGCGGCGTACCAGCGCTACTTCGAGACGCATCGTGCGCTGCTGGCGGCGTACTGGGACAACTACGTCGTCGATCCGGACGGGCCGCACTTCGAGGAAGTCGTGCGGGCGACCGTCGCCGCGCCGCGTGACGACCTGCACGCGATGCTCGAGCAGATCGACGTCGTCGCGCTGGCCGCCGACGCTGCGCGGCGCGCCGCCGACGTGCTGGAGCCGGACGTCGAGATCGACGTCGTCGTGATGGTGGGCGTGGGCGCCGCGAACGCGGGCGAGCTGGTGGTCGACGGCCGCGGCACGGCGTTCGTCTGCCTCGAGCACTTCACCGGCATCGCGAACCCCGCCACGCAGGGACTCGGCCTCGATCCGGGGCTGGTGCCGCTGTGGGTCGCGCACGAGGCGGCGCACGCGGTGCGCTACACGTCGCCCACCAGCCGCAGCGCGCTGCGCACGCTCGTCCACGAGGCGGGCGGCTACTACTCCTACTGGGAGACGGGGCGCCGCGGCGCGCTGCGCGAGCACCTGGTGAACGAGGGCCTCGCGGTCGAGGTGTCGCGCCTCGTCGCGCCGGGCCACGCGGCGTGGGAGTACTTCGGCTACGGCCGCCGCCAGTACGCGCGCATCCGCGAGCTGGAGCCGATGCTCGCGCGCGCGGTGGCGCCGGAGCTGGACACGTCGGGACTCGGCCTGCGCCTGCGGTGGCTGTCGGGCGGCATGAGCGACGAGGCGCGCACGTACGACCGCTACGTCATCCCGGAGCGCGCGGGCTACTACGTCGGTGCCCGCCTCGTCGAGCCGGCGATCGCGTCGCGCGGCGCGGGCTGGGCGATCCGCGCATCGGCCGAGGAGCTGTGCACGGCGGGGCAGACGCACGTGGTGGCGACGGCGTAGGCGCGCCCGACCCGAACTGCATTTGGCAAGGATACGATCGGACAGGATCTGATAAGAGCGGATGGCTCCGCGTGGTGCGACGTTCTTCGCCACCACGCGGAGCCATCCGTCGTCATCCGATCTGCTCGGACTTTCATCCTTGCTGTTGTTGCCGTTCCGTCGCCCGCCTAGCGCGCCTGCACGGTCACGCGCGTCCGCTGCTCGAACGCGTGCGTCGCGGTGCCGATGGTCATCGTCATCGTCGTGCGCCCCTCGCCGGTGACGCCGCGCAGCACGCCGCGCGCGGGATCGAGCAGCAGCGTCGCGTCGGCGATGCCGGTGCCGGTGACGCGGACGGACTGCCCGCCGGCGAAGCCCTGGCCGCGCAGCGTGCTGTTGGCGCGGCGGCGCACGCGCAGCAGCGCGCCCTCCTGCCGCTCGACCTCGTAGGCGGCGATCGCCTGCACGCTCACCGGCAGCGGACCGGCGCAGGTCGTGGTGGCCACGGTGTCGCGCCAGCGCGCGCCGACGGTGAGCGGCGTCGTTCCCGCGGGCACGCGCGGCAGCGCCTCGCGCGCCACCGCCAGCGCGGTGAGCGCCGACGCGCCGGTCGGCGTCCCGCACCCGCCGGCGGCGGCGGTGCCGTCGACGTCCAGACGCACGGCGCCGCGTGGACTCACGCTCCCCCGTAGCCCGACGGGCGGCGCCGGCGCCGGATCCGCACCGCCCGACACGCGCGCCGACGCGCGCACGCGCAGCGAGTCCACGCGGCCCACCACCGCGCGCGTCCCGCCGCTGCCGGCCGGCTGCACGGCCAGCGACACGTGGGCCGAGCTCTCGACGCGCTCGCGCTCCGCGCCGCCTCCGGAAGCGCTTCCGCCACCGGTGCGCTCGACGTCGGCCTCGGTGCGCACCGCGAACGCCTGCACGTCCGGCGACCAGGCGAAGCGCCACGAGGTGGTCGCCGACGGGGCGGGGGTGGGCGTCGCGCCGGCGGGCGGGCGCGGCGACGGCGCCGGCGCGTCGGTCGGCGCGGGCGCGCGTCCGGCGCAGGCGCCCAGCGCGATCACGGTCAGGACGCGGAACGGAGGACGGGGCACGCGAGCCTTTCCGGCGACGGGTGGGGCGGAGACGGTCCCGCCCCGCGAGCCGGAGCGCGCGGGGCGGAACGTGGCGACCGGCCTGTAAGCCGGGTTCTGTCGGACGGCGTGAACGCCGCCCGGACGGTCATTTCTCTCGGCGCCCGGTCACCCGGGACGCTCCAGCAGCCTACCCGCGGCTTTGACGGGACGGGCCGTCCCTCGCCGCCTACTTGGCCTTGCTCCGACCGGGGTTTACCGTGCCGCCCCCGTTGCCGGGGGCGCGGTGGGCTCTTACCCGCCTGACGGGGCGCTCTCGCCCCCCGCCGGCCGCGGATCCTGCCGCGCACCCTTTCACCCTTGCCTGTGCCGCGGACGCTCGCGCGCCCGGGGCCATCGGCGGTGTGCTCTCTGTTGCACTGTCCGTCGCACGCGGTGGAGTGCCGCGCGCGCCCAGGCGTTACCTGGCGGTCTGCCCTGCGGAGCCCGGACTTTCCTCGGGTGGACGCGGTCGCCCGCGCCACTCGCGACCGTCCGGCCGGCCGCCACGTCCGAATCATACACCGGCCGCGTCGCCGCGGCACGCGACGCCTCCTCCGGATGAGGTCCGCGCACCGCCGGCCTCCCACGTTGGCGACACGCGTCGGCGCCGACGCCGACGTCGGACCCGCGTGCAGGGAGGCGAGTGACGGACGATGCGGTACCATGAGGGAGAGACGGATGGCGGTGGGGGTGGCGCCCCCGTCGCGGTGCGGCGGCGCGCCGGCTACCGGTCGCCAGTCGGCGCGCCGCTGACCTACCGGCCGCGCGAGTCGGTCCGATCGGCCACCGCCGGCGGCGAGCCCGCGCGCGTCGCGCCGGTCGTGACGCTGCTGACGCCGGACGAGCGGCTGCGCGTGCAGGCCGTCGGGCTGGGTGCGTTCGAGGCGGTGCACCGCGACGCGATGGAGGACGTCGTGCACGAGCTGCGCGGGCGCTCGTGCGCCGCCGTGGTGGTCTCGACGGCGCAGGTGGCGCGAAGCGGGCGCGCGACTGCCGCGCGGGTGGGCGACGTCGTGCGCGGCTTTCCGCGCGTGCCGGTCGTCGCGCTGGTGGCGGACGCGGGGCCCGGCGTGCCGCAGGTGCTGCTGGCGCTGGGGCGGGCAGGCGTCCGCTGTCTGGTCGACGCGCGCCAGGCGGATGGCTGGCAGTCGCTGCGCGACGTGCTCGGGAGCGATCCCGCGCGGCAGGTGGGGCGGGAGGCGCTGGCGCGGCTCGCCCCCGACCTGGAGGGGGCGTGCGAGGGGTGCCAGCGCTTCTTCGGCGCGCTGTTCGAGGTGCCGCCCGAGCCGGTGACCGTGCAGATGCTGGCGCGCCGGCTGGGCGTCCGGCCGACGACGCTCATGAGCCGCTTCGCGCGCGCGGGGCTGCCCAGCCCGAAGCGCTACCTCGCGTACGCGCGGCTCGCGCGGGCGGCGCGCCTGCTCGAGAACCGGAGCGCGACGCTGGCCGCGGCGGCCGACCAGCTGGAGTACTCCAGCGCGCAGAGCTTCGGGCGGCACGTGCGCATGCTGCTGGGCATCGGGGCCGCGCAGTTCCGCCGCGAGTACGATGCTGAACGGATGCTGGCGCGATTCCGCGACGAGTTGGTCGCGCCGCACGCCGCGCGACTCAGGCGCTTCGCCCCGCTCGGGCGCGTCTGATGAAGGGGCTCAGGCGCGGCGCCCGAGCAGGCGGCCGATCGTGCGCCACGCCGCGCGCACGAGGAGCGCGATCAGGACCGTCGTCGCCAGGGCGATGGCGAGCGCGATCCACGGATGCTGCCAGACGAGCAGGGCGATGGTGGCGACGAAGCCCGCTTCCGCGACGTTGGCGACGCCGTTCGTGACCGGCTCCGGGCTGGCATCGATCGCGACGCGGGCGCCCAGCTTGGTCGCCTGGGTGCCGAGTGCGAGCGTGCCGCCCAGCAGTCCGGCGGCGACGATGATCGCGGGGTCGGCGTGCCAGGCGGTCGCGACCGCGAGGGCCGTCCCGGCGAGCGGGCGCAGCGTGCTGTGGACCGCCTCCCAGGCGGAGGCAACCCCCGGGACGAGCGTGGCCAGGAACTCGATGAGGTAGAGCGCGGCCGCGAGGCCGATGACCCACCAGCTCGACAGGCCCGTGAGGGCGGACGGCAGCTGGTCGATCCACTGTTGGCGCGCCGCGAAGCCCAGGAGGGCGACCGTGGCGTAGGTGCTGACGCCCGCGGCGGAGGCGAGCGCCATGGCCTGGGCCAGCAGGGTCGCGGACATGGGCGGGTGGCTCGGGAGCGGGAAGGCGGTCGGCGGTCGGTGACGGTCGTTCAGCGGGAGGCGGCGTGCCGCCAGCCGCGCAGGCTCACTTCCTGGGCGCGGGTCAGCAGGCGATGGAGCACGGAGAGCGCGAGCGCGACATCGATCCCGCCGATGGCGGCGGTCTGGCGTACGACCGTCTCGATCTCGTCGCGCATCACGGCGTAGTCGCGGCGCAGGTGGAGCTCCGCCCATCCCATCCGGTAGCGCTGCTCGCCGTGGCGGAAGGCGATCTCCTCCTGGATCGCGCTGCCGTCGCGGAGCAGGTCGGCGTCCATGCCACCGCTGTGCTCCAGGGCGACCAGCGTCTGCGCCAGGTCGGCGACGAAGCTGAGGGCGTGGTCCTCGAGCTGGGCGCGCGCGAGGGCGGACGCCTGGGGGAGCGTCGGGTCGGCGCGGAGGCGCGCCGTGTAGCCTTCGAGGAGCGGCTCCAGCCGCTGGCGCAGGCGTGTCCCGACGGTGGCGAGCCCATGCGTGGCATCTTCCGCGTCCTCCCACGGTCGCGCGACGGCCCGTGCGGCCAGCGGCTGGGCCTTCGGCTGGCCGCTGGCCGAGCGGGAGCGGGGGACGCGGGTGCGCCGGGGGGTCTCGTCGGAGGCGAGGGCCGGGGGATCGGGAAGGCGTGTCGGGAGCCAGATCGTGAAGTGCGCGCCCTGGCCCGCCTCGCTGCGGAGGGTGAGGTCGCCGCCCATCAGGCGCGCGAGGCCGCGGCTGACCGCGAGGCCCAGCCCCGTGCCGCCGACGGTGCGCGTGCGGCTGCCGTCGCCCTGGACGAAGGGCTCGAAGACCGCCTGATGGAGCGCCGGCGGGATTCCGACGCCCGTGTCGTGGACCTGGATCGTGACCCACGGGCCCGTGCCGGCGCGCGGGCCGTCCTCGCCGGTCGGGACGTCGCTCGCGATCTCGACCGTGATCGTCCCGCCGGCCGGCGTGAACTTGACCGCGTTCGTGAGGAGGTTGACGAGGATCTGGCGGACGCGATGCTCGTCACCGACGAAGCGCGCGTCGGCCTCCGGGGGCGGCTCGACGACGCGGACGCCGCGGGCCGCCGCCTGGGAGGCGATCAGCGCCAGCGCGCCACCCGTGAGGGGGCCGACCGTGCCGGGGACGCGCTCGATCACCAGCCGGCCCGCCTCCAGGCGCGCGAGGTCGAGCACGTCGTCGACGAGGCCGAGGAGGTGGCGGCTGCTCGTGAGGACGCGCTCGAGGTAGCCGCGCTGGGCGTCCGTGACCGGTCCGGCGACGCCCAGCTCCAGCAGCTGCGCGTAGCCGGTGACCGCGTTGATCGGCGTGCGGAGCTCGTGGCTCATCGTCGCCAGGAAGTCGCTCTTGGCGCGGGCGGCCACCTCGGCGGAGGCGCGCGCCTGCTCCGCGCTGCGGCGCGCCTGGTCGGCCGCCTCGCGCGCCGCGCGCAGCTCGCCGGCGAGGCGCTCCGCCTCCTGGCGGGCGCGGCGCTCCGCGGCGATGGCGCGGGCGGCCTCGTCGCCCGCGCGGAGCAGGGCGACGTCGCGCTGGAGGACGAGGAGCCCGTCGCCGACCGGGTAGGCGCTCACCTCGACGCGACCGCTGTGGGGCGACGAGAAGCTCTCGACGTGCGCCGTGCGCTGGTCGCGCATCGCGCGGGCGAGCGTCTCGTGGAGCGCGCCGCCGGCGGCCTGCGGCAGCACCGACCAGAGGGAGCGGCCGACCACCGCCGCGGGGGTCGTGCGCCAGAGCTCCGCGGCGCGCCGGTTCACGAAGCGGAGGCGCCAGTCGCGGTCGACGACCCAGAGCGGGTCGGTCACCAGCTCGACGAGGGTCCCGAGGGCGTCGCGGTCCAGCGCGGCGGCCGGGGCGGGGGCATCGGCGATCTCGGGGCGTCCGAGGGCCACGGTCACGTCGCCGCCCGTGGGGCCGGGCACGTGGCCAGTGATGGGCTCCGTCCACAGGGGCGACCGGCGCTCCGCGGCCCCGTCTCGACGCTGCCGGCGGCGGTCGGGGCGCTCACGCCGATCGACCGACGGATACTCGCCGCCCGGCACGCCGGCGTCACCCGCGTGTCCGTCGGCCGTCGGCGGGGCGGCGGCGGGGCGCGGGTGCGGCGCGTGGGAGGTGCGGGGCGGCGGCGACATGGTCCGCGCGAAGTGCGAAACCCGTGCGCGCACGTCACATGGGCGTCGGCAGGGCGCCGTGGATGCGGTTGCCGGGGGTAGGACGGCGCGTCATTGATTGCCCGATCAGTGAGCGACCCTCTACATTGACCACGTGAGCAATATCATTCGCCGGCTCGTGCCGGCCCGAGGGTAGCGCCGATGGGCGGACGCAAGCTGCCCGAGGAGGAGCGCCGAGCGGAGATCCTGCGCGCGGCATACGCGGTAGCCGCTCGCGAGGGGCTGGCCGGCGTCACCGCGCGTGCCGTGGCGGCCGAAGCCGGCGTGAGCAGTGGGCTCGTCTTCTTCCACTTCGGGGAGAAGGACGCGCTGCTGGCCGCGTTGCTCGACTGGCTGCTGGCGAGCACGCTGGTCGCCGGCGAGCTGCCGACGGCCGCGCTGCTGGCCTCCATGCCCGCCGACGCGACCGCGTCCGAGCGGATGCTCGCCGTGGTCCGCCGCGACCTGCTGGCGCTCCGGCGCGCCCGCGCCCGCGTCGAGCTGTTCTTCGCCTACTGGGTCCTGGGCACCCACGACCCGGTGATCCGCCAGACCATCCGCGCGGCCCTCGCGCGCTACCGCGCGTCGTTCCTGCCGCTGGCCGAGGCGGTGGTGGCGGAGGCGCCGTGGCGCTGGGGGCCGGACGGCGCGGCGGGGCTGGCCAGCGTCGCGGCCAGCTTCGTCGAGGGGAACGCGCTGCGCGCCGTGCACGACCCCTCCGGCTTCGACGCCGACCGCGCCATGGCGGCGCTGGTCACGCTCCTCCGCACGCCCGGCTCGACTCCCGTCTCCACGTTTCCCGACGCACCGTGATGCAGCACGCGCCATCGCCCGACGCTCGACACGAGCACGCCCCTTCGCACACGCACGACGAGCCGCACGACGACATCATCCACCCCTCGCCGCTGGCGTTCATCCTGGTGCACGTGGCGTGCATCGGCGCGTTCTGGAGCGGCGTGCCGGCGAGCGCGCTGCTGCTCTGCCTCGCGCTGTACGTGGTGCGGATGTTCGGCGTGACGGCCGGCTACCATCGCTACTTCTCGCACCGCTCGTTCAAGACGGGGCGCGTGATGCAGTTCGTGCTCGCGTTCATCGCGCAGAGCACCGCGCAGCGCGGGATCCTCTGGTGGGCGGCGAAGCACCGGCACCACCATCGCCACAGCGACACCGAGCACGACGTGCACTCGCCGCGGCACATGGGCTTCTGGTACTCGCACGTCGGCTGGATCTTCACCGCGCAGCACGACACGACGGACTTCGACAGCATCCCGGACCTGACGAAGTATCCGGAGCTGATGTGGCTCGAGCGGCATCCGTACCTGCCGGCGGCGACGCTCGCGATCGCGTGCTTCGCGCTCGGCGGGTGGCCGGCGCTGTTCGTCGGGTTCTTCTGGAGCACGGTGCTGCTGTACCACGGCACCTTCTTCATCAACTCGCTGGCGCACGTGCACGGGAAGCAGCGCTACGTGACCGGCGACGACTCGCGCAACAACTGGTGGCTCGCCGTCATCACGCTGGGCGAGGGGTGGCACAACAACCACCACGCGTACCAGCGCTCGACGCGGCAGGGGTTCCGCTGGTACGAGTACGACCCGACGTTCTACATCCTCAAGGCGATGTCGTGGCTCGGCCTCGTGTGGGAGCTCGGTGAGCCGCCGGCCGATGTCGTGCGCAACGAGCGGCAGCTGGGCCGCGCGGTGATCGAGAAGGTGTCGCGCCACCTGGCGGAGAGCTTCCACGCGCCGGCGATCGCGGCGCGGCTGCAGGAGTCGCGTGAAGTGCTGGAGCATGCGCTCGCCGACGCACGACACGCGGCGCAGCACGCGCGCGACGAGGCGGTGGCGAAGCTGACCGCGCGGCTGGCGGAGCTGCACCTGCCGCACGTGCCGACGCTGGACGAGCTGCGCGAGGCGGCGCGGCAGAAGTACGCGAGCTCGCCGTCGATGGAGACGATCGTGCTGCGGGCGCGGGAGCGGCTGCTGGAGGCGATCGCGCGCGAGCTGCTCGCGCCCTCGCTGGCGGGGCCGGCGCCGCTGCCGGCCTGACCGATTCGATGCGGGATGCACGAAGGGGGCGCTCCGAGTGGAGCGCCCCCTTCGTCGTTCGCGCGAGCGTCGTGCGCTCGGTCCAGCTCAATCCATCAGCCGCAGCGGCATCACCAGGCAGAGGTACTTCGCCGGATCGCTCCACCCCTCGGGCTCCACCGTCGCGGCGCGCTCCGGCGCCTTGAACGTGAGGCGGATCTCCTCGGTCGGCATGTAGCGCAGGATCTCGAGGAGGTAGCTGGCGTTGAAGCCGATGTCGAGCTGGTCGCCCTCGAAGCGGATCGGCAGCTCGTCGGCCGCCTCGCCCAGGTCGGGCGTCTGCACCGAGAACTTCAGCATCCCCGCGTTGAACGACAGGCGGATCCGGTGCGTCTGGTCCGACGCGATGACCGACATGCGCTTCAGCGCGCTCGTGAGCGAGCCCTTGTCGGCGATCGCGTACTTGTCGTTGTCCTTCGGGATGACCTGCTCGTAGTTCGGGTACGGCCCCTCGATCAGGCGCGTGTACACCGCCGTGAACGGCGAGCGGAAGCCGAGGTGGTTGTCGCCGCGCGCGATCTCCAGCTCCTCCTCCGCCGGGAAGAGGCGGCGGATCTGGTCGAGCGCCTTCGGCGGCACGATCAGGTCGCCCGTCGCCGCGCCCGTGGACGCGATGGGGAGCTCCATGCGCGCCAGGCGGTGGCCGTTGGTCGCCACCATGCGCATGCGCTCGGGGCGCAGCTCCCACAGCACGCCGTTGAGGATCGGGCGGCTCTCCTCGGTGCTGACGGCGAACGACGTGTGCTGGATGAGCTTCTGCAGGTCGCCGCTCTTGATGCGCCAGCTCTCGTCGAAGCGGACCGCGGGGAAGGCCGGGAACTCGTCCTTCGGCAGGCCGAGGAGCTTGAAGCGCGAGCGGCCGCACTCGAGCGTCACGCGCTGCTCGCCGGCGGCCGCGATCTTCACGGGCGAGGGCGGGAGCTCGCGCGCGATCTCCTGGAGCTTCTTCGCCGGGATCGTGATCGCGCCCGGGGTCTCGACGTCGGCCGCGACCTCCGTGCTGACCGCGATGTCCAGGTCCGTGCCCGACAGGCGGATCCCGCGCTCGGTGGTCTCGAGCAGGATGTTGGCGAGCACCGGCAGCGTGGTCTTGGCCGGGATGCTCGCCGCGACGGCGCTGAGGCCTTCCTGCAACTTCTCCCGGGAGATCGTGAAGCGCATGAGCGGCACGGGTGCCCGCGAGACGGGCGGTTGAAACGCGAGGAGTCGCGAGACCGACGGACGATGCCGCGCGGCTGCGGGAACGAGCGGTCGAGCGGGCGGGATCGTGCGGCTCGTCCACATCTGCCCAGGTCCGACTGGTACTTGCTGTTTTATAGATCTAGAAGACAGCAGTACCAGTAGAGGCTGTGGACGTGTCGAGAGCCGCCGGAAGTTACGCTGGCGTCGGCACTTTGCCAGTGGGAATCGGTCCGGCTCGATGTGGACGGCGGTGGGGATCGGCGGCCTTCTCCACGTGGCGGCACCGTGGAGAACCGCGGCGTGTGGAGTGCGGCCCCGCCGCTGTGGAGTACGTGCCCGCGATGTGGAAGCCGGTGGGCATCAGCGCAGGGTTTCCAACACGCGCCGCACCTTCTCCACGCGCGCGCGAAACGCCTCGTCCTCGGCCATCATCGCCACGGCGCGCTCCAATGAATGGATGACCGTGGAGTGATCGCGGCCGCCGAACGCGCTCCCGATCTCCACCAGCTGCAGCGCGAGCAGCTCGCGCGTGAGCCACATCGCGACCTGGCGCGGCACGGTGAGCGTCTTGGTCCGCGTCTTCGACTGCAGCCCGTCCGGCGTCACGCCCCACTCGGCGCTCACGGCCTGCTGGATGACGAAGGGCGTCAGCGGCGAGCCCGCGGGGATGCCGAGCGCCTGGCCGGGCGCGCTCACCAGCGTGCCGGTGCGGGCGGCGACGGCGAGCGCCTCGACGGCGCCCTCGGAGCGCAGCTTGTCGCGCAGCGCCTCGCGCGCCAGGTCGACGGTGATGTCGCCGCGCTTGAGCGAGGCGTACGCCAGCAGCTTGATGATCGACCCTTCCAGCTCGCGCACGCTCGACTTCACGTGCTGCGCGATGAACTCGAGGACCTCGTCGGGGATCGTGAGCTCGAGGTGGTCCAGCTCCGCCTTCTTGCGGAGGATGGCGACGCGGTGCTCGAACTCCGGCAGGTCCACGTGCGCGACCATGCCCCACTCGAAGCGCGAGACGAGGCGCGCCTCGAGCCCGGGGATCTCCTTGGGCGGGCGGTCGCTCGTGAGGCAGATCTGGCGCCCCGCCTCGTAGATCGCGTTGAACGTGTGGAAGAACTCCTCCTGCGTCGTCTCCTTCCCCTTCAGGAACTGGACGTCGTCGACCAGCAGGAGGTCGGTCTCGCGGTAGCGCCGGCGGAACTCGGCCGTCGTGCGGCTCTGGATGGCGGCGACGAACTCGTTGGTGAACTGCTCGGTGCCGATGTAGGTGATCCGCGTGTACGGATCGCGCTCCAGCATCGCGTGCGCGACGCCCTGCATCAGGTGCGTCTTGCCGAGCCCCGTGTCGCCGTAGATGAAGAGCGGGTTGTAGACCTTGCCGGGGGCCTGCGCGGCGCCCTGCGACGCGGCGGCGGCGACGTCGTTCGACTTCCCGATGACGAAGTGGTCGAACGTGTAGCGCGGGTTGAGCGGCGCGGAGATCGCCGGGGCATTCCCCAGCGTCGAGCGTCGAGCGTCGAGCGTCGAGGTGGCGCGGTCACCGCCCGTCGGGCGCCGCTCGGGCAGCACGGGCGGCGGCGGGGCGATGAAGAAGTCGATCTGGGGCTTCTTCTCGCGCTCCTCGTCCACCGTGAAGACGACGTGGACGGGGTGCCCGAGGGCGACCGGCGCGTAGGAGCTCAGGAGGGCCGCATGCTTCGACTCGTTCCACTCGGCCGAGAAGCGGTCCGGGGTCCCAACGACGATGGTGCGGTCGTCGACCGAGAGGGCCGCGGTCGGCTCCAGCCAGGTGCGGAAGGTCTGCTCGGGCAGCTCCTGGCGGGCGCGGGCGAGGAGGCGGTCCCAGACTTCGGCGGCCGAGAGCGACATGAGGGACCGGGTACGGCGAGTTCGGGTGAGGCGGGCCCGTCGGTCGAGGGGCGGGACCGATCGGGGGGCGCGAAGGTAGCGCGCGTCGTGTGGAAAAGTCAACGCGATGGTAACGGGCGTCACGGCGACGCCGTTGGGGCGGCCGCGCGGCTTGCCCGGTCTCACGTGCGCGCCAGATGTTTCTCGCGGAAGTCGGTGTGGCGGCGCGAGCTACGGGGCGGCGGCGGATGTGGCGGGCTTGACCTAAGCTCCAGCCCCGGCTAGTCTTGGCGGTCTGCGCCGGCTCAGGGGGTCTCCCTGCGCGGCTGCGTCTGACCGTTCTTTCTGACCCCGCTGGAGCACGACATGGGCAAGCCCACCTACCGGCCCCGGAACAAGCGCCGCATCCGCACGCACGGCTTCCGTGCGCGCATGGCGGACAAGTGGGGGCGTGAAGTTCTCAGCCGCCGCCGCAAGAAGGGGCGCAAGCGCCTGACCGTCCAGCTGCCGACCAAGTACGTCGCCGGGGCCTGAGCCCCGCGCGGCTGCCCGACCCCACTTCGGTGGAGTCGATGGCCGCGGCGGTCCTCGGATCGCGATGTCGCCTGCCCAGGGCTTTCCGCGTCGGCACCGACTGACGCGCGGCACCGAGCTGGACGTGGTACGACGCGAAGGGAAGCGGGTCCGGACCGAGCATCTCGAGGTCCGCGTCCTGGCTTCCCTTCAGTCGTTCCTGCGGGCCGACTCCCCGCTCGCGCGGGCGGCCGAGCCGGCGCGCCCGCGCGTGGGGATCGTGGTGCCCAAGCACCGGCAGAGCGGCGTGGCGCGCAACCGACTCAAGCGGCGGCTGCGCGAGCTGGTGCGGCTGCGGCTCCTCCCCACCCTGCCCCCCGTCGCCCTCGTCGTGCGCGTCCGCCCCGAGGCGTACGGCGCGAGCTTCGAGCAGCTGGCGCGGCAGATCGAGCGCGTGCGGCGCGACGTCGCGCGGCTGACGCTGCCGCCCGCATCCGCTCCCACTCCCGCGCCGCCGGTGGCGGAACCGGCGCCGGAACCCGAGCCGTGAGCGGCCGTAGGGTCCCACACGTGACCGACGCCTCCGAGCCTTCCGTCGTCGCAGCCCCGCCGTCGTTCGGCGCGCGGGCGCTCATGTTCGGCGTGCGCGTCTACCAGGTGGCGCTGTCGCCGGTCTTCGGGGGCCAGTGCCGCTATTATCCTTCCTGCTCCGCGTACGCCCTGGAGGCGCTCGAGCGCCACGGCGCGTGGCGCGGCGCCTGGCTGGCGGTGCGGCGGATCGGCCGCTGCCATCCGTTCCGCCCGGGCGGCTACGACCCGGTGCCGTGACTCGTGCGGCTCCCCTCACGCTCGGCGCTCCGCGCTCGGCGCTCCGCCCGTTCGCACGACGTGGCCGAGCGCCGAGCGCGGAGCGCCGAGCGTCGACGTACGTGATGTCTGCTTCCCCTCATGGAAAACAATAGACGGCTCCTCCTCGCGATCGCGCTCACCGTCCTGGTGATCGTCGCGACCCAGTTCCTCTTCCCGACCCCGCCCGCGCCGGCGAAGCGCCCGGGCGCGACGGCGGACAGCATCGCCGCGGCCCAGCCCGGCCAGCCCGCGCCCGCGGGAGCCGCCGCGACGCCCGCGCCCGGTGCGCCCGGTGCGCCCGGTGTGCCCGCGGTGGCGGGCGTGGCCGGCGACACGACGGCGGCGGGGACGCCGGCCGTCGGCGCGGCCACGCCGGCCCTTCCGGTGGAGACGGCGCTGGTGGCCGGGAGCCGCGCGGCCTACGCCGTCAGCAGCGCCGGCGGCGCGCTCGTGGGCGCCGAGATGCGCAACTACCAGACGCTGGCGCCGGGGACGCAGGGGTCGGCGCAGCTGGCGCGGCGCGGCGAGCCGCTGCTGTCGTACCGGCTGGTGGTGCCGGGCGACACGATCGCGCTCGCGCGCACGCCGATGCGGGCGACGCGCGCCGGCGGCACGGTGCAGCTCCAGGGCACGGCGACGAGCCGCCTGGGCCAGAGCATCCCGGTGTCGATCACGTACGGCTTCGCGCCGGACAACTACACGCTGCAGGTGCGCGGCACGGCCGGCGTGACCGGCCCCGCGTTCCTGCTGGTCGACATGCCGGCGACCATCGCGCCGACCGAGAAGGACACGCTCGACCACTACAACCACCTCGCGTACGCCTGGAAGCCCCAGAACGACGACGCCAGCAGCGTCGCGTTCGGCAAGCTCGACCCGGGCGAGCGCGAGCTGATCGCGGGCCCGCTCACGTGGGCCGTCGCGAAGAGCAAGTACTTCATCCTCGGCGTGCTCGCCCCGAACGGGCAGCAGTTCAGCGAGCTGTCGATCACCGGCGGCGTGCGCGGCGCGAAGGTGGCGACGCACGCGCAGGGCACGGTGGTGGTGCCGCTGACGAACGGCGGCTTCGCGTTCGACGGCTACGCGGGCCCGCAGGAGTGGCGCCGCCTGGTGGCGATGGGGCGCGAGTTCGAGACGTCGAACCCGTACGGCGGCTGGCTGCAGGGGATCGTGCAGCCGTTCGCGACGATCGTCATCCGCCTGATCCTGTGGATGCACGACGCGCTGCGCCTGTCGTACGGCGCGGTGCTGATCGCGCTCGGCGTGCTGGTGCGCCTGCTCCTCTGGCCGCTGCAGCAGAACGCGATGCGCTCGCAGATCCGCATGCAGCGCGTGCAGCCGGAGCTGCAGGCGATCCAGCAGAAGTACAAGAACGACCCGCAGCGGCTGCAGGTCGAGATGATGCGCGTCTACAAGGAGCACGACGTGAGCCCGTTCGCGATGCTCACGGGCTGCCTGCCGATGCTGCTGCCGATGCCGATCTTCTTCGCGCTCTTCTTCGTGTTCCAGAACACGATCGAGTTCCGCGGCGTCGAGTGGTTCTACCTGCCGGACCTGTCGCTGAAGGACCCGTACTACATCATGCCGGTGCTGGTGGCCGGGACGAGCTTCCTGCTGTCGTGGATCGGCATGCGCGCCGCGCCGCCGAACCCGCAGACGCAGATGATCACGTACATGATGCCGGCGATGTTCCTGTTCTTCTTCCTCAACGTCGCCTCGGGGCTGAACCTGTACTACCTGGTGCAGAACCTGGTCGCGCTGCCGCAGCAGTGGCTGCTGGCGCGGGAGCGGTCGAAGTCGGCGCCGCCGTTGGTACAGGGGACACCGTTGAAGAGAGCCTGAGAAGGCGGAGCACGGAACGGCGGAGGACGGTACCGCGGAGAGCGGAACGGCGTGAGGCGGAACGGCGGGGTCGGCGCGAGAGCGCGGCCCCGCCGTTCCGTTTGCTGGCAGGCGCTGGCGTGAAGCGTGCGCTCGGCTCCGCCGTTCCGTCTCACGCTCCATCGTCTTCCGCCCTTCCGTCCTCCCCCTTCCCGTTCTCCGCCTCACCGTGCGTCTGACCTACATCGGCCACGCGACGCTCCTCATCGAGCTCGGTGGCGTGACGCTGCTGACCGACCCGAACTTCGACGCCTCGCTGGGGCGCTTCACCTTCGGGGAGCGGCTGCGGCGGGTGGCGCCACCCGGGATCGCGCTCGACGCGCTGCCGCGGCTGGACGCGGTGCTGGTGACGCACGCGCACATGGACCACCTGTCGCTCGACTCGCTCGCGGCGCTGTCGCGCGACGTGCCGGTGTACGCGCCGCCGGCGGTCGCGCGCTGGCTGGCGGGGCGCGGCTTCGCGCAGGTGCGGGCGCTCGCTCCCGGTGCGACGGTGGAGCTGGCGCCGCGCGACGGCGGCGCGGCGGTCTCGGTGCACGCGGAGGCGGCGACGCACGTCGGCAGCCGGTACGGCGTCGACCGCTGGCGCGCCGAGGCGAACATGTACCTGCTGGAGTCGGACGCGGGGAGCGCGTTCTTCGCCGGCGACACGGGGCTCACCGCGACGACGCACGCGCTGGCGGACCGCGTCTGCCACGCCGCCGGGCGTCCGCTGGACGTCGCGCTGCTCCCCATCGGCCACGCGCCGTGGTGGAAGGAGCGGAGCTTCCGCGCCGGACACCTCACCTACGCCGACGCGCTGGACCTGTTCGAGCGGCTGCGCGCGCGGTGGATGGTGCCGTACCACTGGGGCACCTTCAACCACCTGAGCGCCGGCGCCAACGACGCGATCGACCGGCTGCGCGCGATGCTGCCGACGCACCGGCATCGCGACGCGGTGCGGATCCTGGAGCCGGGCGACAGCTGGACGGTCGAGACGGCGGGGGAGCGGCAGGCGGCGTCGTAGCTGCACGCAGCATTGAGGGCCGCTCGGAGCACGTCGGCGCGCCGGACCTGTTGGCCTTTGGAGGGATGCGGATGCTCCGGATCTGAACGGATCATTCGGATCGTTCCTCTCCGGTGCATGGAGCGTCGCCGCAGCGCGGAGCGATCCGAAGCATCCGTCTCGATCCGGAGCATCCGCATCCCTCGCCCAAGGGCGAAGGGGTTCAGCGCACCGGGGCGGGGCACGCAGCACGCGGCACGCAGCGCTAGCATTACCGAGTGTCTGCCACCGACCCCCTCGCCCTCGACGACACGATCGCCGCGCTGGCGACCGCGCCCGGACGGGGCGCGCTGGCGGTCGTGCGCGTGAGCGGGCCGTCGGCGTTCGCGCTCGTGGAGACGGTCGCCGCGCCGTGGCCGCCCGCGCCGCGCGTGGCGACGCTGCTCACGCTGCGCGACCCACGCACCGGCGAGCGCATCGACCGCGCGCTCGTGACGTGCTTCCCCGCCCCGCGCTCGTACACGGGCGAGGACGTCGTCGAGATCGCGACGCACGGCGGGACCGCGGTGCCGGCGGCGCTGCTGGCGGCGCTGGCCGCGGCGGGTGCACGCCCCGCCGCACCGGGCGAGTTCACGCGCCGCGCGGTGCTGCACGGGAAGCTCGACCTCGCGCAGGGGGAAGCGGTGGGAGCGCTGATCGACGCGCGCACGCAGGCCATGCGGCGCGCCGCGCTCACGCAGCTGGACGGCGGGCTGTCGCGGCGTGTCGGTGCGCTGCGCGAGGCGCTCCTGCACGTCGAGGCGCTGCTCGCCTACGACATCGACTTCCCCGAGGAGGACGACGGGCCCGTGTCGCGCACGCGCGTCGCCGACGCGGCGGACGAGGCGCGCCGCGGCATCGACGCGCTGCTGGCGACCGTGCCCGCGGGCGCGATCGCGCGCGACGGGGCGATCGTCGTCATCGCGGGGCCGCCCAACGCGGGCAAGTCGTCGCTGTTCAACGCGCTCGCCGGCGAGGCGCGCGCGCTCGTGACCGAGATCCCCGGCACCACGCGCGACGCGCTCGAAGTCGTCGTCGAGCCCGCGCCCGTCGACGGCCGGCGCGCGCCATGGCCGCTGCGGCTGATCGACACCGCGGGGCTGCGCGACACCGACGACCGCGTCGAGCGGCTGGGCATCGAGGTGAGCGAGCGCTGGCTGCGGCGCGCGCACGCGGTGCTGGCGTGCGGGGAGACGATCGACGACGTGCAGCGGACGATCGACTACGTGGAGACGATCACCGATGCGCCGGTCCTGCCGCTGTTGACCAAGCAGGACGAGCGCCGAGCGCCGGGCGCCGAGCGAGGATCCTCACTCGGCGCTCGGCGCTCGGCGCTCGATCTGCACTTCGTGAGTGCCGAGACGGGTGCGGGACTGCATGCGTTGCTCGGAGCCGCCGTCGATGCCGTCGATGCGCGCTGGAGCGCTCCCGATCTCCCGCTCGTCACGCACGCGCGCCACCAGCACGCGCTCGCGGCGGCGCGCGAGGAGCTCGACGCGTTTGCGCACGCGTGGCGCGACGACGCGCTCCCGGCGCCGGTGGCCGCGGTACATCTGCGTGCGGCCGTCGGCGCGCTGGAGTCCGTCATCGGCGCGGTCGACGTCGAGGACGTGCTCGACCGCGTGTTCGGGACGTTCTGCGTCGGGAAGTGAAGGTCGCTCGGCGCTACCTGGCCGAGCGGCCGCTGGCCGCAGCGCGCAGCCGCGCGGCCAGCGCGCCCAGCCCGCGCGCGGTGCGCGCGACCTCGTCGATCGACGCGCCCTGACGGCGCATCGCCTGCGCGGCGCCGCGCGCGCGCGCGGCCGCGTCGTCCGCCACCCGCCCCGCCGACTCCACGGCCGCCGCGAGGTCGCGCAGCGCGCCGCCCTGCGCCAGCGCGAGCGACGACGCGTCGCTCGTCACCGTGTCGATGCGCGCCACGCCCGCCTCCACGCGCTCGAACGCGTCCACCGCGCCGGACGCCACCTCGCCGACGTCGCGCACCGCCTGCTCGTTGGCGGCCAGCAGCCGCGCGACGGTGTCGATCTCGTCGCGCACGCGCCCCACCGACGATCCCGCCGCGCGCGCGGCCTGCGCGCTCTCCTCGGCCAGGCGGCGCATGGCGTCGGCGACGATCGCGAACTCGCGCCCCGCGTCGCCCGCGCGCGCCGCCTCGATGCTGGCGTTGAGCGCCACGCGGTTGGTCTGCCGCGCCAGGCGCTGCATGGTCGCCACCAGCGTGCCCACGCGCGCCGACGCCTCCACCAGCACCGCCACCGACGCCGCCGAGTCGCGCACGCGCGCCCCCACCTCGACCAGCGTCTGCGCCGCGTCGGCCACCGCGTCGCGGCCCGTGCCCGCGGCGGCGGCCAGCGCGCGCGCCTCGTCGGCCGCGTCGGCGGCGCGCAGCTGCAGGCGCGCGGCGGCATCGGCCGCCTGCGCGGCGCGGCGCGCGGCCTCGCCCACCTCGTGCCGCTGCCCTTCCAGCGCGCTCGCCATCGCCTCGGTCTCGCCGCGCGCCGTCTCGCCGCCGCGCGCCAGCCCCGCGCTCGCGTGGTCCAGCGCGCCCGCCGCCGCCACCACCTGCGCCGCCTCAGCCCGCACCGTCTCGAGCAGCCCCACCAGCTCGTCCAGCATGCGGTTGTAGCCGAGCTCCAGGAACCCCAGCTCGTCGTGGTGGCGTGCCGCCGCCCGCGCCGACAGGTCGCCATGCTCGGCGCGCGCCATCGCGGTGCGGGTCGCGCGCACGCGGCGGATCAGCCGCGCCGGCAGTGGCACGATCTGCAGCGCCACCGCGAGCAGCAGCGCGGCCGCCGCGAGGACCGCGGTCGCCGACGGCGCGCTCGCGGGAAAGAGCTGCGCGTGCGCCCAGCTGGCGCCCAGGAAGCCGGCGACCGACGCCAGCGTCGCCACCCAGCCGATGGAGCGCCCGCGGTCGAACGAGTACGGGACGATCGCCACCATGTAGAGCAGCGCCATCGCCGGCGCGCCGAACACCACGACGCTGCCGCTGATCAGCAGCGCGTCGACGATCGCGAACGTCGGCTGCAGCCATGGGCGCCAGGCGCCCTCCCTGCGGCTCAACGCACGCGCCAGCAGCTCGGCGGCGAGGCTGACCGCCATCGTGGCGCTGAACAGCGTCACCATCAGCGTCGGCGACGCGTCGGTGATGCCCGCCACGCGCGCGGCGCCGAGCGCGATGCCCATGAGGACCGCGCAGCGCACGCGCCGCCTGGCGCCGAGGCGGAAGGTCAGGACGTCCTTGACGCGCGCCTCCGCCGCGAGCGCGCCGTCGGCGTCGCGATGTGGCGCGTCCGGTGACGTAAGTGGCGACGCGAGGTGTGGCGCGCCGGAGGTTTGGACCCCATCATCGTGCGTGGGGCGCGCGAGCGCCGGCGCGGACACGCCGCGCGCCGGCCGCGCGTCCTGCGCTGGCGCGCGTCTGGCACCGGTGGCACCGGCGGTACCCGTGGCGCGTTGGGCGCTCACGGCGCCACCCGCCCGTGACGGCGACGGCGGCGGCGGCTCTCGGATCGCAGACCTGGAATCACGGCGTGACTTCCCTCTCGGAGTTCGTTGCGGCCGCGCTGCACGCGCGCGCGCCGCAGCTGGCGGTCCACTGGCAGACCCGCGCCGTCGCCGCGACCCCGCGGCAGGACGCGCCCGCGGGCGCCGTGGCGTCGGGACCCGAGGCCGTGGTGCGGGCGCTGGCCGCCGGCCTGACGAAGGACGCCTGGCCAGCCGGTGAGGTAATGCGCCTGGGATGGAGCAGCGGGGTGGCGGCGCACGGCGCCGGGCTGGCCATCCCGCACGTGCAGCGCGACGCCGACCTGCTGCTCGCCGTGCTGCTGGCGGAGGCGGAGCGCGTGGTGGCCGACGCGCCGGCGGACGTGGCGGCGACGCCGGCGGCCGCGCTGGCGCTCGCGCGGCGGCTGCAGCGGCTCGCGGCCGGCCACGCGCAGGCGGCGGTGGCGGGCTTCCTCCACGCGCAGCGCGAGTCGCTGCGCACCCGCTGGCGCACGCTGCGCCACGACCTGCGCAACCCGATCGGCACCATCCAGAGCGCGCTGGCGCTGATGGACGACGAGGCGCTGCCGGTGGAGAGCCGGCAGCATCCGCGCATGCGCGCGATGGTCGCGCGCAACGCCGGCACGCTGGCGCAGCTCATCACCGACGGATTGGACGACCGCGCGGCGGCGTCGGTGCTGGCGGCGCAGCAGGCGGTGTCGCTGCGCGCGCTCGCGGACGCGGCGCGGCGCGAGGTGCGCGACGCCGCGCGCGACGCGGGGTGCGAGGTGGACGTCGCGCACGTGCCCGACGAGCCGCCGACGACCGTGGAGCCGGCGACGATCGAGCTCGCGCTGACGGTGCTGATGCTGGCCGGCCTCGCGCAGGCGCGGCGCGGCGACGTGCTGCGCGTCGATCGTCCCAGTCCGGCCGCGGGGCGCGCGTCGTCGGGCGCGCCGGTGCTGCGCATCGCGCGGCTGCCGGCCGATGCGCCGGAGTCCGCGCCCGACGCCGACGACGGCGCGCCGCGCTGGGACGCGGCCGGCGTGACGCTGGCCGCCGCGCTGCTGGCCGCGGCGGGCGGGCGGCTCACCACCGGCGCGCCCGGGCTCTCGCGCGCCGACGACGCGGCGGCGCTGGACGACGCGCCCGCGCTGCACCTCCTGCTCCCCGACCTGGCGGCCGACGACGGAGGCGCGGCGTGAGCGCGCGCCGCGTCGTGCTACGCCGGCATGCGGGCGACGATGTCCGCCGCGCGCGCGAGCGCGACGACCGGCAGCCCCGCGCCCTCGATCGCCTCGCGGCCGCCCTCCTCGCGGTCGACGACGGCCAGCACGCCGACGACGGTGCCGCCCGCCGCGCGGATCGCCTCGACGGCGCGCAGCGCGGAGCCGCCGGTGGTGATGACGTCCTCCACCACGACCACGCGGTCGCCGCTCCGGAACGGGCCCTCGATCAGGCGCCCGGTGCCGTGCTGCTTGGCCTCCTTGCGCACCGTGAACGCGCGCACGGGCCGGCCGGCGAGCGCGCTCGCGTAGGCGATGGCGTACGACACCGGGTCGGCGCCGAGGGTGAGGCCGCCGACGGCGTCGACGCTCCAGCCCTCGCGCGCGATGGCGGCGAGCGCGGTGGGGCCGATGAGCGCGAGCCCGTCGGGGCTCATCGTGGTGAGGCGCGCATCGACGTAGAGCGTCGAGCGGCGCCCCGACGCGAGCGTGAAGTCGCCGCGGCGCGCGGAGCGCTCGGCCAGCAGCGCGACGAGGCGCGCGGAAGCCTCCTGCGAGGCGTCGTCGGGAGCGGACGGGTGGGACATCGGGCAGCGTGGTGCGAGGCGAGGGCGCGCGGCGCGCATGCGCGCCCGCGCGCGGCAGCATACCGCGGCCCGTCGGCGTCGACAACCGTGTGGAGCCGCGCATGACGCCGCGCCTCACGCCCTACGCGCCGATCGTGGTGCCGATCCCGCCGCGCCGCACGACGGGCTCGCGCCTGGCGACGGCCGCGCTGGCGATCGCGTTCGGCGGCGTGCTGGGCGGGCTGTGGGCGACCGAGCGCGCCATCGGCCACGCCGCCGATGCGCGGCGCGCGCTGGCGGCCTCGCGCAGCCCGACGGACGCCGTCGTCTCCAGCGCCGACGGCGCGTCCAGCGGCGACGATCTCTGGCGGCTCCGCCTGGGCGCGTGGTGCCTCGGCTTCGCCGCGCTCGGGTCGGTCGCGGTGGGGCTGGCGCACGAGCGCCGCCTGAGCCGCCGCATCGCCGACCGCTCGGCGGAGCTGGAGCGGCTCTCGGGCGAGCTGATTCAGGTGAACCGCACGAAGAGCGAGTTCCTCGCCAACGTGTCGCACGAGCTGCGCACGCCGCTGAACGCGATCGTCGGCTTCGTCGACCTCCTGCACGACGGCGTGTACGGCCCGCTCACGCCGCGGCAGACCGCGCCCGTGCAGCGGCTCGCGTCGTCGGCCGCGCACCTGCGCCAGCTCGTGGACCAGATCCTCGACCTGGCGAAGATCTCCGCCGGCCGGCTGGACGTCGCGCCCGAGGCGGTGGAGCTGCGCCCCTTCGTGCTGGACGTGGCGACGGAGCTGGAGCCGCTGGTGCAGGCGAAGGGGCTCGCGCTCTCGCTCGCGGTGCCGGTGACGCTGCCGCGCGTGCGCACGGATCCCACGCACCTGCGGCAGATCCTCGTGAACCTGCTGGGCAACGCGGTGAAGTTCACGCCCGAGGGACGCATCGCGGTGCGCGCCGCGGTCGCCCGCCGGCGCGACGAGGCGTCGGAGTCGCGCGACGGCGCGCGGCTGGTGGGCGCGGCGAAGGCGGCGACGGCCGCGACGCTGGCCGCGACGCGCCTGCTGCCGGGGATGCGCCGCCGCGCCGACGAGCCGGAGCCCGACGCGACGGACTGGGTGGCGCTGCAGGTGATCGATACGGGCATCGGCATCCCGCCCGAGGAGCACGAGCGCATCTTCGACGAGTTCGAGCAGATCGGCCCGCGCACGGGCGACTCCGCGGTACGCGGCACGGGGCTCGGCCTCGCCATCTCGCGGCGGCTCGCGCGGCTGCTGGGCGGCGACCTGACGGTGGAGAGCGCGCCGGGGCGAGGCGCCACCTTCACCCTCTGGCTACGCGTGGACGCGTAGCCAGAAGGCGGAGGACGGAACGGCGGAGGACGATGAGGCGGAAACCGATACGGCGTGAAACGGAAAAGCGGACCTCTCGGCTTGAAGCGTCAAGCTCGTGAGGTCCGCCCTTTCGTATCGCGCCGTATCGTCGTCCGCGGTTCCGTCCTCCGCCCTTCCGTTCTCCGCTTTACCGCTTGAAGAGTCCCTTGATCTTCCCCAGCATCCCCGGCTGCGCGCTCCGCTCCGGCTCCGGAGTCGGCGCGTCGAGCGCGTTGCGCAGCTCCTGCGCGAAGGTGCGCACGTTCGGGTAGCGCTCGGCCGGCGACTTGGCGAGGCCGCGCATCACCACCGCCTCGATCGCGGGCGACACCAGCAGCCCCTCCTTCGCCTTGCTCAGCGGGAGCGGCGGCTGCGAGAGGAGCTGCGTGAACATCTCGCGCGGCGACTTGCCCGAGTACGGGTGGCAGCCCGAGAGCAGGAAGTAGGCGATCGTGGCGAGCGAGTACTGGTCGGCGGCGGCGGTCACCATCTCGCCCGACAGCGCCTCGGGCG
Source organism: Roseisolibacter agri (assembly GCF_030159095.1). NCBI lineage: Bacteria > Pseudomonadati > Gemmatimonadota > Gemmatimonadia > Gemmatimonadales > Gemmatimonadaceae > Roseisolibacter > Roseisolibacter agri. The sequence continues at coordinate 154,727 of NZ_BRXS01000002.1, read as the reverse complement.
CGACGTACATCAGCGTGCCGACGAAGAAGCCCGCGCGCGTCAGCCGCTCGTCCGCGCCCTGGTCCGTCTCGGCCGCGATGCCGAAGTCGAGCAGCTTCACCTGCCGCGTCGCCGGATCGTACATCACGTTCTCCGGCTTCAGGTCGCGGTGCACGATGCCGGCGTCGTGCGCGGCCTGCACCGCGGCGGCGATCTGCTCGACGATGTCCGCCACCTCCGACGGGGCGAGCGGGCAGTGGCGCTTGGCGTAGCGCTCCAGGATCTCGCCGCCCGCCCACTCGATGGCCAGGAAGTGCAGCCCCGGCTCCGCCTCGCCGATCTCGATCGTGCGGACGACGTTGGGGTGCAGGACGCGGCCGCCGTACTGCGCCTCGCGGACGAAGCGCGCCACCGCCGTGCGATCCTGGCGCAGGCGATCGCGCAGGACCTTGAGCGCCACGGTCCCGTGCGTCGGGTGGTCGGCCCGGTACACCGCGGAGGTGCCGCCCTCCCCTACCACGCTGCGGATCTCGTAGCCGGCGAGGGTCGTGCCGACCAGGCTCTCTCGGGACATGCGGCAACTCTACCGACGATGGCCGGGGGGATGCAAGCGAAGCGTGTTTCTCCGACGTGGGCGGGCGCCGCGCCCCGCCCGCGCCGTCGCACAATCCCCGCACCCCGGGGTACATTCGTGCCGCCGCCCCTCCGGCGAGCCGAGCCTTCGCAGCCAGAACCCGTCCTTATGTCCAGCGTCCTCCCGCGCGCCGCCGCTCCCCGGGTCCGCGGCCTTCGTGCCGCCCTCGCCCTGTCGCTGGCCGCGGGCGCGACGCTCACGGCCTGCGCGTCGCGCCCGCGGGTGGACGACCCGGCCGGCGGCCCGCGCCCGGACGCCCGGCGTGCCGGCGTGCCGGGCCCGCTGACCGAGATGACGGGTATCTACAGCCAGATGGGGCTCATCGTCCCCAGGGGCGACCTGCCCGCGGTCGGCACCATCGCCTACTTCGCGCGCTCGGACGACTCGACGCTGGCCGTGCTGACGCTGTCGCTCGCCAACCGCGCGCTGGCCTTCGTGCGCGAGGGCGACCGCTACCGCGCCAACTACCAGGTGCGCCTGGACGTGCGCCCCGACGCCTCGGTGGCCGGCGGACGCGTGCGCTCCTTCGCCAGCGACGAGGCGGTGCGCGTGGCGACCTTCCGCGAGACCGCGCGCACCGACGAGAGCGTGCTGTTCACGCAGGCGATGGTGCTCGCGCCGGGGCGCTACACGGTGGCGCTCGCGGTGCGCGACATCGGCGCCTCGCGCAGCAGCGTCGTCGACGTGCCGGTCACCGTGCCGCGCCTCGGCGCCGGGACCGTGTCGACGCCCGTGCTCGCGTACGAGGTCACGCCGCGCGCGCGCCTCGACACCCTGCCGCGCCTCGTCGCCAGCCCGCGCGCGGCGGTCGTGTTCGGGCAGGACTCGCTGGTGCCCGTCTACCTCGAGACGTACGCCGCGGGCGGTCCCGAGGCGCCGGCGCGCATGACGCTGCGCACCGCGATCCGCGTCGCCGCGGGTCCCGAGCTGTGGCGCGACACCGTGTCGCTGGAGCGGCGCGTGGTCTCGGTGAGCGCCGCCGCCGCGGCGCCGCTCGCGCTCTACAGCGGCGTCGTGCGCGTGCCCGTCGCGCGCGCCGGCATCGGCGTCGTCGCGCTCGACGTCGTGCGCCCCGCGATGGACGGCGTGAGCGCCACCGGCCCCGACTCCGTGCGCGCGCCGCTCTTCGTGTCGCTCGGCGAGGAGCTGCCGGTCGCGTCGTTCGAGGAGATGGTGAACTACCTGCGCTACTACGCCACGCCCGAGCGGCTGCGCGTGCTGCGCGACACCACGCCCGAGGCGCGCGCCGCCGCGTGGTCGACGTTCCTGCGCGAGACGGATCCGGTGCCCGCGACCGCGCAGCACGAGGGGCTGCGCGAGTACTTCACGCGCCTGCGCGCCGCCAACGCGCGCTTCCGCGAGGAGGCGACGAGCGGCTGGCTCACCGACCGCGGCACCGCGTTCCTCGCGTTCGGCGAGCCCGATCAGATCCTCGACCCGAACGGCCCAGAGCAGAACGTCCGCGGCCGCACGCAGGTGTGGGAGTACCGCGATCCGCGCGTGACGCTGGTGTTCGTGGACCAGAGCGGCTTCGGGCGCTGGCGCCTGAACACGCAGAGCCAGGCGGTCGTGCAGAACGCGCTGCGCCAGCGCCTCGTGAAGTAGCGCGAGGCGCCGCGCGGCGTGGCCGTCACTCTCCGGCACGAGGTCGCGCGCAAGGCGATCCACCTCGCCTCCGCGGTCGTGCCGGCGGCCTACGCCGCCGGGCTCCGTCGCGACGTGCTCGCGGCGCTGCTCGGCGGCGCGCTCGTGGTGGCGCTGGGCGTGGAGGTCGCGCGCCATCGCGTGCCGAGCGTGCGCGCGCCGTTCGAGCGCGCGGTGGGCGACCTGCTGCGGCCGCACGAGCGCGCGCGCTGGTCGGGCGCGACGTGGATGCTCGTCGCGTACGTGCTGGCCCTCGCGCTCTTCCCGCGCGCGGTGGCGGTGGCCGCGATGCTCGCCGTCGCGCTGGGCGACGCGGCGGCCGCGGTGATCGGGCGGTGGGCGGGCGCGCGGCGCGTGACGCCCACAGCGGGTGCTGCCGGCAAGACGTGGGCGGGCACCATCGCGTGCGCGGTGGCGACGGTCCTCGGCGCGCTGCTGGTGGCGCGGCTCGCGCCGGGGGCGGCGCTGGCCTGCGCGGTCGCCGCCGCGCTGGCCGAGCGGCCGCGCGGGCCGTTCGACGACAACGTGCGCGTGGCGCTGGCGGCGGGTGGCGGCGCGCAGCTCGCGACGGTGGTGGGCGCGCTGGTCGCGTCGCGGCTCTGACGCGGGTGGGCCCTTTCGCACCTTTGGGCGCATCCGGCCACCAATGCCGGAATCGTGAACGAGTCGTGAGGGCGGGCGTGGTCACCGTGGCGCGGACGCCCCGTGGTGCGCGGTACACGCATCCCATTCCCTTGACAAGCTTTCGGGCCAATCCTATATAGGCCCGCGCAAGCCGACCGGCTTGTCCTCACCCGCGCGCACCTCCCACCCGTGCGCACGCAGGCGCAGGCACGCTTCCGCTTCACCGGGCATCCACCGGGCAGGAGACAGTTCCAATGGCCAGAGGGAAGGTCAAGTGGTTCAATGACGCCAAGGGCTATGGCTTCATTGAGCAGGACGGCGGCGAGGACGTGTTCGTCCACTTCTCCGCGATCATGATGGACGGGTTCAAGACCCTCGTCGAAGGACAGCTGGTCGATTTCGAGATCAAGACCGGCGACAAGGGTCTGCACGCCGCGAACGTGACGAAGGTCTGATCTTCCCTCCACGGTCGAGCGACTGTCTCCGCCCGTCAGGCCACGCGCCTGGCGGGCGGTGATCTTTTGCGGCGCTGCGGGCTGCGGACTGCGGGTCTGGACGGCGAACTGCTTTGACAGGATGCCCAGAAGGCTCCGTGTGGCGCGATGCTCCAGGCGCCGGCACGGAGCTGCTTCGTCATCCTGTCATCCCGTCTGCTGTCGTAGTTCGGGTTGCACGCGCTGGACCCCTTTGTCTGTTGGGGAGGATCCGGATGCTCCGGATCCGAGCGGATGCTTCGGATCGTCCCGCGTGGTGGCGACGCCCCATGCGCTACACGGAGCGATCCGTCTGATCCGTTCTCATCCGGAGCATCCGCATCCCTCCAACGGCAAGGAGTGCGGGCGCGACGCTGGCGGCCGAGGACACGGAGCAGATCCGCAGCCCGCAGTCCGCAGCCCGTCGCGCTCCCCTGCCCGCCGCCGGGATTCGCTCTAGTTTCCCGGCATGCCCGACGTCGCCCCGCCTCCGTCCCCGCGCCTCTTCCTGGTCGACGGGTACGCCCTGATCTATCGCGCGTTCTTCGCGCTCATCTCGCGCCCGCTGCGCACCAGCCGCGGCGAGAACACCAGCGCCGCCTGGGGAATCGTCAACTTCCTCAACCGCCTGGTGACCACGCACAAGCCCGACTACCTGGGCTGGGTGCACGACAGCGGGTTGAGCTTCCGCCACGAGCAGTACCCCGACTACAAGGCGACGCGCGAGAAGCTCACCGACGAGCTGCAGGACGACTTCGACCGCGGCATGGAGCGCATCTGCGCGATCCTCGACGCGTGGCGGATCCCGATCCTGACGCTCAAGGGCTACGAGGCCGACGACGTCATCGGCTCGCTCGCGCAGCGCGGCGTGGAGGCGAACCTCAACGTCGTCGTCGTCAGCGGCGACAAGGACTTCCAGCAGCTCGTGCGCCCCGGCGTGTGGCTGCTGAACCCCGGCCGCGGCGGCCCCGCGGCCGTCGACGAGCAGTGGGTCGGCGTCGAGAACGGCAGCGAGCGCCTCGGCGTCCCGCCCGAGCGCACGATCGACTTCCTCGCGCTCGTCGGCGACACGAGCGACAACGTCCCCGGCGTGAAGGGGATCGGCGACAAGGGCGCGCAGGCGCTGATCCAGGAGTTCGGCGACCTGGAGGCCATCCTCGCGAACGTCGAGAACATCAAGGCCAAGCGCCCGCGCGAGGCGCTGCAGACGCAGGCCGCCGAGGCGCGGCTCTCGAAGTCGCTGGTGACGATCCGCACGGACCTCGACGTCCCGCTCGACCTCGAGAAGCTGCGCCTCGAGGAGCCGGACCGCGACGCGCTGAAGCAGCTGTACGTGGAGCTGGAGTTCACGTCGCTGGCGCGCGAGGTCGCGCTGCAGAGCGCGAGCTCGGCATCCGCCGCGGCGTCGCCCGCCGCGGCGAAGCCCGAGCGTGCGCCGACGCGCTACGAGACGGTGGACACGGTGCAGGCGATGCAGCGCCTGGTGGCGCGCGCGCGCAAGGCGCGCACGATCGCGGTCGATACCGAGACGGTGATCGACCCCGACGCGCCGTCGAAGGTCGATCCGCTGCGCTCGCGGCTCGTGGGCATCTCGATCGCGCTCGCGCCGGGCGAGGCGTACTACCTGCCGCTGGCGCACCGCGTGTGGACGCCCGCGCAGGCGGAGCTGGGCCTGGGCGACGGCTCGGCCGACGACGCGGCGCGTGCGGAGGATCCGAGCCGCGTCGAGATGGTGGGGGAGGACGGCGCGGTCGAGGGCATGTTGGATCTGGGGGGGGCCCCCGCGGCGGCCGCTCCACCCGCGCCCAAGAAGGCCGCCGCGAAGAAGTCCGCCAAGAAGACCCCCGCCAGCGAGCTCGCGGGCGCCGGCATCGCCGGCCGCATGCTCAGCGAGCGCGCGTACCCCGTGCGCAACCTCCCGCCGCTCGAGAGCGACGAGATGCGCCCGCTGCGCGAGCTGCTCGAGGACGCGAGCGTCTCCAAGACGCTGCAGAACGCGAAGTACGACATCCTCGCCCTCCGGCGCGCGGGGCTCACGCTGCGCGGCGTCGACTTCGACACGATGCTCGCCAGCTACGTGCTCGATCCGGGGCGCCGCTCGCACGGCCTCGACGTGCTCGCGCTGGAGCTGCTCGACCACACGATGACGTCGTACGAGGACCTGGTCGGCAAGGGGAAGGGCCAGCTCACCTTCGACGTCGTGCCCATCGAGGCGGCGCGCGACTACTCGGGCGAGGACGTCGACATCACCATGCGCCTGCGCGAGCTGTTCGAGCCGCAGCTCGAGGCGCAGGGGCTCACGGCGCTCTTCCGCGACATCGAGGTGCCGCTGATCGACGTGCTGGCCGAGATGGAGGCGCACGGCATCGCGATCGACGTCGAGTGGTTCCGGTCGCTCAAGACGCGCTTCCAGGCGGAGCGCGAGCGGCTGGAGCGCGAGATCTACGCCGAGGCGGGCGAGGAGTTCAACATCAACTCCAACCCGCAGCTGCGCACGATCCTCTTCGAGAAGCTCGGCCTCCCCTCCAAGAAGCGCACGGCCACCGGCCCGTCCACCGACGCCAGCGTGCTCACGGAGCTGGCCGACGAGGGCCACGTGATCCCGCAGCTGCTGATGGAGTACCGCGAGCTGTTCAAGCTCGAGGGCACGTACCTCGACACGCTGCCGGCGACGGTGAACCCCGAGACGGGGCGCATCCACACGTCGTTCGCGCAGACGGTGGCCGCCACGGGCCGCCTCTCGTCGAGCGATCCGAACCTGCAGAACATCCCGATCCGCCGCGAGCTGGGACGCGACATCCGCCGCGGCTTCGTGCCGCGCAAGGGATGGAAGCTGCTCTCCGCCGACTACTCGCAGATCGAGCTGCGGCTGCTCGCGCACCTGTCGCAGGACCCGGCGTTCGTCGCGGCGTTCCAGCGCGGCGGCGACATCCACCGCGAGACGGCGGCGATCATCTTCGGCGTGCCGCTGGAGCAGGTGACGAAGGACATGCGCGCGCGCGCGAAGACGATCAACTTCGCGACGATCTACGGGCAGGGCGCACACGCGCTCTCGCGCCAGCTCAAGATCAGCAACGCCGAGGCGCGCGCGTTCATCGACACGTACTTCGAGCGCTTCGCGGGCGTGAAGGGGTACCTCGAGAGCCAGGTCGAGTTCGCGCGCGACCACGGCTACGTCGAGACCATCTTCAAACGCCGGCGCTACATCCCGGAGCTCAAGGAGCGCAACTTCAACATCCGCGCGTTCGGCGAGCGCGTCGCGCAGAACGCCCCCATCCAGGGCTCGGCCGCGGACCTGATCAAGATCGCGATGATCCGCATCGCCGACGCGCTGCACGCCCCGGACGTGAACGCGCGGATGCTCCTGCAGGTGCACGACGAGCTGGTGTTCGAGGTCCCGGGCCCCGAGGTCGAGGCGGTCACCGCGCTCGTGCGCCGCGAGATGGAGGGCGCGGCCACGCTCTCGGTGCCGCTGGTGGTGGACGCGGGGGTCGGCGACAACTGGCTCGAGACGAAGGGCTGACCGGTCGCGCGGTCGCGTGCCGCCCGGCGACCGCACGGCGTCCGCGCCGGGTCGGGCGGCGCACCGCGTGAGGCCGCCGGCCACGATCGGCCACCGGGCGCTCGTGCATTTTGCGACGTTCCGGGCCGTTCGCCGGGGGGCGGCGCCCACACCGGCACTGCCGTCGCGACGCCAAGTCGTGACGTTCCAACGAGATGCGTCGTATCCCGCGGGACGGGCACCGGCGTTGCCAGTGGGCGACGTAGCCTCGGCGCCGTTCGGCCGCCCTCCGTCCGGAGACCCCCCATGCTCCTCCAGCCCTCCTCGCCCCGCCCCGGGGCCACCTCCCGCCGCCGCACCTCGCGGCGCGCCGGCTTCTCGCTCATCGAGCTCCTGATCGTCGTCGTGATCATCGGCATCCTGGCCGCGATCGCGATCCCGGCGTTCGCGAACACGAAGGGCAAGGCGCTCGTCGCCAAGGTGAAGAGCGACCTGCGCCAGGTGGCCACGGCGGAGGAGGGCTACTTCTACGGCAGCGGCACCTACACGACGGACCTCGGCGTCCTCGGCCTCACGCCGTCGCCCGGCGTGACGCTGACGATCGTCTCGGCCACGGTCGCGGGCTGGTCGGCCACGGGCACGGCCGCCGGCGCCAACCCGACGACCTGCGCGATCTTCTACGGCAACGCCGCGCCGGTCGCCCCCGCGACGATCGAGGGGCAGCTGACCTGCCAGTGATGGCGACGCGGTGCCTGTGGTGACGCGCCGGTGACGCCGGACCAGGACCGCCGGCGCTTCTGGCAGGGACCCCGGGTGGTCCAGCCCGACCCCGTGCCCTGGCGCGAGTTCGCCCGCCGGTACGACGGGATGGTGTACGCGATGGACGGCGGCCTCTGGCTGCACCGCCACGTCTGGAAGGGCACACCGATGGCGCACCTGGTCTCGACGGACCGCGAGGCGCTGCTGGCCTACGGGCGCGCGGTGGGGATGCCGGCGGAGCGGCTGCAGGACAAACCGCTGCGCGACCCCCGCACGGGCGAGCGCCGCCCGGCCTGGCACTGGGACCTGGTCGGCCGCTTCCTGCCGCCCTGAGGCTCGGGCTGTCGCACCGCGTGGCGTGTCGCAGGCGCGGGCTGCGGCTCCCACCGATCGCGGCCGCTGCGGAGCCCCAGACGGCGCGATGCGCGTCGGGTCTCCTTGCTGCGATCGGAGGTCGCCTCCGCCCACACCTGCGCCCCGCCCCGCCACAGGGAGTCGCGTCGGCGCTCAGCGCTCGGCGCTCGACGCTCGACGCTCGACGCTCGACGCTCACACGATGATCGCTTCCTCTTCGACCCGCTGCGCGTACGCCCGCCCCGCCGCCACGTCCACGCGCGTCAGCAGCAGCATCCCCACCACGAAGAACACGATCACGCTCAGGATCGCGCTGCGGCTCGTGCCGCCCAGCTGCACGACGACCGCGAACAGCAGCGGGCCGAAGATCCCCGAGAACTTCTCGAACACGCCGAAGAAGCCGAAGAACTCGCCCGAGCGGTGCGGCGGCACCATCGACGCGAACAGCGAGCGGCTGAGCGCCTGCGTGCCGCCCTGCACCATCCCCACCAGCAGCGCGAGCAGCATGAAGTGCGTCGCCGTGCGCATCCCGTAGCCGAGGATCGCGATCACGACGTACACCGCGAGGCCGAGCATCACCGCGCGCTTCGCGCCCAAGCGGTCGGCGAGCGCGCCGAACGCGAACGCGAACGGGATGCCGACGAACTGCACCACGAGGATCGCGGCGATCAGCGCGCTCTGCCCGATGCCGAGCTCCGAGCCGTACGCGGTCGCCATCTTGATGATGGTCTGGATGCCGTCGTTGTAGACCGCGAACGCGAGGAGCAGCAGCATCGCCTGGCGGAAGCCGCGCAGCTCGCGCGCGGTGTGCGCCAGTCGCACGAACGACGCGCCGATCGCCGACAGCAGCGCGCGCCCCGCGGGCTCGCCCGGCTCGCGCGTCGCGGGCGGCTCCGCCACGCGGCGCATGATGGGGATCGTGAACACGAGCCACCACACGGCGACCGACAGGAACGCGAGCCGCGTCGGCAGCGTCGCCTGCGCACGCGTGAGGTCCGGCCCACTCGGCAGCCCGAAGCTGCCCGGGAGCTGGATCCACGCGAGGTTGAGCGCGAGCAGCACGCCGCCGCCCAGGTAGCCGAGCGCGTAGCCGGCGGTCGACACGCGGTCGATCTCGTCGGCGCGCGCGACGTGCGGCAGCAGCGCGCCGTAGAACGCCATGCTCCCCGACGCGCCCACCATCGCGATCGCGTACAGCGCGGACGCGCGCGTCACGTCGCCGTGGCCGATGGTGAACATCCCCGCGCACGCGGCCGCGCCGACCAGCGCGAATGCGGCGAGGAAGCGCTTCTTCGCCGCGGAATGGTCGGCCAGCGCGCCGAGCATCGGCGACAGCGCGACGATGACGACCATCGCGATCGTGTTCGCGTACGCGAGCTGCTGCGCGCCGCGCCCCGGCGGCAGCCCAGCGCTCGCCACGCGCACGAAGTAGATCGGGAAGACCGCGGCCATCACGGTCGTCTGCATCGACGACACGGCCCAGTCGTAGGTCGCCCAGGCGCGCAGCTCGGCGCGGTGGAGGCCGAGGCGCTGGAGGAAGGCGGGCATGGAGCGCGATGTGGCGCCGTCTGGCGCGGCGGGGGGAGGCGGGAGAGGCGCGGCGCCCGCAGATTACCCGCGATGCCATCCCCCAGCCAGCGCCGCGCCCGCTTCGTGACGGCGGGCGTCGCCAGCCTCCTCGCCGTCGCCGCGTGCGAGCGGAAGTCGCAGCCCGAGCGCGTGGACAGCGTGATCCCCGCGCCGCCGCTTCCCGACGCGCCGCCGCCGCCCGCCCCCGTCGCGACGTCCACCTGGGACGCGCAGGCGGGGCTCGCGCTCGTCGTGCCGGGCGAGCAGGGCGACGTGCGGCTGGTGGTGCCGGGCACCGGCGCCGGCGCGCCCGCCGACACTGCGGCGGGCGCCGCGGACGCGGTGCTCCCGGGCGAGGTGCTGCTCGTCTCGCGCGTCGGGGTGGCGGGGCGTGCGCGCGCCGAGCCGGTGGCCGCCGCGCCGACGGGGAGCGCGTGCGGCAGCTGGCCGGCGGCGCGCCTGGGCCCCGCCTCCGGCGCGGACGCGGTCCCGCAGTGGACCGTCGGCCTGGTGCAGCCGGCCGGCGGCGCCACGCCGGTCGCCGCGCTCCCGCTCGACTCGCTGCACGGCCTCTCGCCCGCCGACTCCGCGTCGCTCGCGGCGGCGGTCACGCGGCTGGCGTCCGAGCTGCCGGCGGACAGCGCGTCGCGCGCGCTGCGCGGGCTGCCGTTCGTGGTGCGCACGGCCGGCCGCTTCCGTCCCGACTCCACGGCCGAGACGGTGGTCGCGGTGCTGACGCGCGCGCTGGCGCAGGAGGCGTCGCCCATCGGCGAGGTGATCCTGCTGGTGGCCGAGCGGCCGCTGGACCTGAGGACCGGCCGCTGGGCGACCGCCTACCACGAGCGCGCGGTCGGCCGCGAGGAGGTGCTCCCGGCGGCCGAGGTGCTGGCGGCGCTGCGCATCGGTGAGCCGGGACGTCCCGCGCTGGTGGTCGCGCGCGTGGGCGAGGACGGCAGCCGCTACTCGCTGCTGGAGCGCGCCGCGCCGGGCCGCTGGCAGGTGCGCTGGACGAGCGTCGCGCGCGGCTGCTGAGACGCGCGCGCTGGCGCTGGTGAGGCGGCGCACGTCGCCGCCTCGCCGCTCCCTTGGCCGCGGGCTACGTTCCCGCGCCATGCCTCTCTCCGCCGGTCCGCGCGCGCCGCTCGTGGGCGCGCTGCTCGTCTTCACGCTCGCGGGCGCGTGCGCGCCGCCGCTGACGCCGGTCGCCGCACCCGCGCCACAGCCCGCGGCCGCTCCGGCGCCCACGGCGGCGGCGCCCGCCCCTGTACCGCCGCCCGCGTCGCCGGACGTCGTGATGCCTGACGCGGTGGCCGAGTCGCTGCTGGTGGACGTGCAGCGCGTCGACTCGACCATCCGCGTGGACGTGCGCTACGCGACGCCGTACAACTTCGTGGGCGAGGTGCTGCCCGGGTACGACGCGCCGCGCGTGCTGCTGCGCCGCGAGGCCGCGGCCGCGCTGGGGCGCGTGCAGGCCGCGCTGCAGGCCGAGGGGCTGGGGCTCAAGGTGTTCGACGGCTACCGCCCCGTGCGCGCGACGGCCGCCATGGTCGCGTGGACGCACCGCGTGCAGCGCGAGGACCTCCTCCGCGACGGCTACATCGCGGAGCGCAGCCGCCACAACCTCGGGCTCGCGGTCGACCTGACGCTGGTCGATCTCGCGACCGGCCGCGAGCGGAAGATGGGCACCGCGTTCGACACCTTCTCGCGCGCGGCGCACACCGCGAACGCGACCGGCGAGGCGGCCGTAAACCGGCAGCGGCTGGTGCGCGCGATGTCCGCGGAGGGTTTCACGAACCTTCCGGAGGAGTGGTGGCATTTCAGCTACGACGTGCCGGATCCGCTCCGCTTCGACCTCGTGATCCGGCCGGTGCGCGACCAGTGAGCGCAGCGACTCCCGACCTCTTTCCCGGTTCTCCCATGTCCACCGTCCGTCGCCGTTCGCCCCTGCTCGCGGGCGCGCTCGTCGTCGCCGTCGCGGGGTGCGCGCGCAGCGCCCGCATGACCGACGAGCACGCCGGTCACACCGAGACGACGCGCACGAGCACGTCCACCACCACCACGACCACCATCACGACGGCGAAGGGGCTGCCCGCCGGCGCCGCCGAGGCGCGCGCCCGCGTCGACAGGTCGCCGCGCCACGGCGAGTGGGCGATGGTGCGCACGCCGGCGGGCGACAGCGTGCGCGCGTGGGTCGTCTATCCCGAGCGCGCGACGAAGGCGCCGGTCGTGCTCGTGGTGCACGAGATCTTCGGCATCAGCCCGTGGATCCGCGCCGTGACCGACCAGCTGGCGGCCGAGGGGTTCATCGCGATCGCGCCCGACCTCCTCACCGGCAAGGGCGTCGGCGGCACGGCCGACTCGGCCGACGCGACGGCAGCCGTCGCCGCGGTCCGTCAGCTCCAGCAGGCCGAGGTGCAGGCGCGGCTGCAGGCGGTCGCGCAGTACGGCATGGGCCTTCCGGCAGCCGAGAAGCGCTACGGGATCGTCGGCTTCTGCTGGGGCGGGTCGACGGTGTTCGCGCACGCGGCCACGGCGCCGGGGCTGGGCGCGGCCGTCGCGTACTACGGCGGCGTCAACACGGCGCAGGTCGATCTCACGAAGGCGAAGGCCGCGGTGCTCGGCCTCTACGGCGAGAACGACGCGCGCGTGAACGCGACCATCCCGGCCGCCGACAGCGCGCTGAAGCGGGCCGGCGTGCCGTGGGAGTCGGTCGTCTACCCGGGCGCGGGGCATGGCTTCCTGCGCCAGCAGGACGGGCAGAACGGCGCCAACATGGCCGCGACCGAGAAGGCGTGGCCGAAGACGATCGCCTGGTTCCGCCAGCACCTCGAGGCGCGCTGATCGCGGCGGCGACGGCGGTGCTTGCCGGGCGCGACCTCGCGCCCTGATCTTGCACCGCCCGTCCCCGTTCGCCGCCTCCTTCCGAAGGTCATGACCGCCGTCTTCGTCGCCTGCTTCGTCCTCGGGCTGCTGCTCGCCGTCTACGTCATGCTGCACGGCGTCGAGCGGCCGGCGCCGCCCGCGACGCGCGCGCCGCACGAGGTGGGCGGCGGTCACGACCCGCGCACCGAGCCGTCGCCGCTCCTCAACCGTCAGAACGTCGCCGCGTTCGTCACCACCTTCGGCGTCGGCGGGTACCTCCTGGAGCGCTTCACCACCCTCGGCACGCCGGCGACGGTGGGGCTCGCGCTGCTGATGGGCGCGGCGGGCGCCGGCCTCTCGCTCGTGCTGTTGGCCGCCTGGGCGATCCCCAGCGTGCGGCGCGACGTGGTCGACGAGCGCTACCTGATGCAGGGGCACCCGGCGCGCGTGACGCGCGACATCGCGGTGGACGGCGAGGGAGAGATCGCGTACGAAGCCGACGGCCGCACGTGGACGGTCGGCGCGCGCAGCTGGGACGGCGCCGCCATCGCGGCCGGCACGGAGGTCGCCATCGAGCGGGTGGAGGGTGGCGTGGCCTATGTCGAGCAGTGGGCAGAGGTGGAAGCGCGGCTCTAGGTAGGGGGCATCATGTCGGACGCGGCCATCTTCATCGGCGTCTTCGGAGGGCTGTTCGTCCTCCGCATCATCGCCGCGACGGTCTTCTTCCTCCTCCTGCTGCCGGAGGGCGACCGCTGCCTGAACTGCGACGCGCCCACGCTGCGCGTGCAGCCGGCGTTCTGGCACCGGTGGGTCCCGTGGCTCCGCCCCAGCTGGTGCATGGAGTGCGGCTGGAAGGGGTGGCTGCGCAGCGGCGCGCTGACGCCCGTCGCGACCACGCCGCCGGCGCTCCCCACGCCCGGCTCGCTGTCGAAGCAGGTCGACCGGTAGCCACGGTCGCCACCCGCACGTCGGAGGTCGTCGTGTCGCCTCGGTTCACGCGCCATTCCCTGCGCCTTGCGATCCTCGTCGCCACGCTCGCGACGCTCGGCGCCTGCAGCAGCGACCGTACGCCCGCGCCGGTCGAGCCGGCGCCCCTCGCCGACGAGGCGCTGCGCGCCGACGTGACGAGCGTCGCGACGGCGGTCGGCCTGCTCGCGGCGCCGCCCGGCGCGACCGTCGACGGCGTCGCGCTCGATCGGTTGCCCGCGGAGCTGCGCCTGACCGACGACCAGCGCGCGCGCATCGACGCGCTGCTGCGTGCGTTCGCCACGGCCACGCGTGCGGACGTCGAGGCGGTCGCCGCGATCGTGAAGCGCGCGGAGGCCGCGATGCGCGCGGGCAAGCCCGCCGCCGAAGTGCGCGCGATCATGGCCGAGTCGAACGCGGCGCGTGCTCGGCTCGACGCGGCGGCGCGCGCGCTGCAGGCGGACATCGCGGCGGTGCTCACGCGCGAGCAGCGCGCGTGGATCGACGCGCAGCGCGCGAACCGCTGCGAGCGCGGGAGCGCGGTGCAGCTGAGCGGCGAGCAGGTGGCGCGCATCCACGCGCTGCTCGAAGCGTTCGAGACCGCGCACCGGGCCGACCTCGAGGCGCTGGCGGGGATCGCGCGCGAGGTGCAGGCCGCGCGTCAGGCCGGCAAGAGCGACGCGGAGCTGCGCGCGATCCTCGCGCGGTCGACGCCGATCCGCGACCGGCTCGCGGCGGCCGAGGCGAAGCTGCGCGCCGACATCGACGCAGTGCTGACGCCGGAGCAGCGCGCGTCCGGCTGTCCGGTCGCGCTCCCCGCGCCGCGCGGCGGCTGATGCGCTACCCGTGAGGCGCTACCGGCTCGACACGCGCAGGTGCAGCCACTCGGGCCAGTTGCCGCTCAGCTCGAAGAAGTCGTCGTAGTACACGAGGCCGAGCTGCTCCAGCTCCGCGACGAGCGCGCCCAGCGCGTCCTCGTCGTGGATCGGGCCGATCGCCACGAGGTCGCCCTCGACGCGGAACTCGTCCGGCGTGAGGCCGAGGCGTTCGTCGAGCGCCGCGCGCACCAGGTTCGCGCGCTCGTACGCGGCGCGGCGGAAGACGAGCGTCGGATGCGACGCGGGGACTTCGAGTGGCATGGGGACGGAAGGGGTGACGGGAGGCGCGTGCGGCGGATGCGTCAGGACGCGGGGCGGCGCGGCCACTCGCGCGACAGGCGCGACATCAGCACCGCCGCCCGCTCGGCCGCCATGCGCAGCGAGGGGAGCGAGACCGACTCCTGCGGCGAGTGCGCGCCGCGCCCGCTCACGCCCAGGCCGTCCATGCCGGGGATGAACGGCGCGACGAACGACACGTCGCCCGCGCCGCGGCTGCTCGCGTCCTGCGCCTGCACCGCGCCGTAGCCGAGTGCGCGGCTCGTGCCGTCGAACGCGGCGACGAGGCGCGCGCCGGCGTCGGTGGCGGGCATCGCGGGGTAGCCGTCGGTGAACGTGATCGTGCTCGTCGCGCCGTTCAGCGGCCGCGCGACGATCGCGCGCATCGCGGCGCGCGTGGAGTCCTTCTGCGCCTCGCGCAGGAAGCGGAGATCGCCGCGCGCGACGAACGTCGGCGCGATGATGTTGGTCTTCCCCTCGGACGTGATGCGCGTCAGCGACGTGTCGGTGGCGGCCGCGGTGCCGCCGCCCACGAGGCCGACGTTGAAGGTGAGTCCCGGCTGGCCGGAGAGCGTGCGCCGGAACTCGTCGATCACGCGCGCGCCCTCGTAGATCGCGCCGTAGCCCGCGCCCTCCGAGAAGACGCCCGCGGAGTGCGCCTGGCGCGCCTTCACCTCGAGCGTCCACGACGACGAGCCGCGGCGCGTGACCGAGATCTGCGACCGCGAGCCGCCCTCGAACGCCAGCGCGACGTCGCTCGCGCGCGCGAGGTCGGTGAGCGTGGTGCGCGCCGCCGCGATCGGCTGGCCGGGCGCCTCCTCGTCGCCGGTCATGATGACGGTGACGTGCATGCGCTCCAGCTGCCCGGCCTCCTTGAGCGCGCGCAGCGCGAGCACCATCGCCACGTCGCCGCCCTTCATGTCCCCGGTGCCGGCGCCGCGCGCGATCGTGTCCTGGCGCACCCACTTCTGGTCGTCGCCCTCGAACACGGTGTCGAGGTGCCCGATGAGCAGCAGCCGCGCACCCTGCCCCGGGTGCTCCGCCACCAGGTGCCCCGCGCGCCGCATGCCCGCGGGCGCGTCGACCCAGCGCGTGCGGAAGCCGAGCTGCTGCAGCTCGGTGGCGAACAGGTCGCCCACGCGCCGCACGCCGGCCAGGTTGTGCGTGCCGCTCGGGATGTCGACGGCGCGCGCCAGCAGGTCGATGGAGGCGTCGTAGTGCGCGCGCACGGCGTCGCGCATGCGCGTCTCGTCGGCGGTGAGCGTCGTGCTCGCCGTCGGCGCGGCGGCGGAGGGCGCCGGCGTGGCGGCGGCAGGCGCACCGGACGGGCGCGCGGCGGGCGCGCAGCCGCCGGCGAGAACGGCGGCCAGCGGGGCGGCCAGCGCGGCGGCGGTGGCGGGGCGGCGGGGGGATCGCATATGCTGATTCTACGGCGTGCGCCCGGTCGGCGCTGCGCCGCGAGGAGTCGCATTTAGTCGCATGAGGCGATGAACGACGCGCGCGCAGCGTTCGAGGAGACGTACGACGTCGTCGTGATCGGCGGCGGGCACGCGGGCGTGGAGGCCGCCGTCGCCGCCGCGCGGCTGGGCGCGCGCACGGCGCTCGTCACGAGCGCGCTCGAGACCATCGGCCAGATGTCGTGCAATCCCGCGATCGGCGGCGTCGCGAAGGGCGTCGTGGTGCGCGAGGTCGATGCGCTGGGCGGCGTGATGGGCCGCGCGACGGACCGCGCGACGGTGCAGTTCCGGATGCTGAACCGCGGGAAGGGCCCCGCCGTGTGGTCGCCGCGCGCGCAGTGCGACCGCGGGCTCTATCGCCGGGCGGTGCGCACGCTCCTCGAGGCGCAGCCCGGCCTTGTCACGCTGCAGGGCACCGTCGCGCGGCTCGTCTTCGACGGCGCGCGCGTCGTCGGGCTGGAGACGCTGGAGGGGCGCCGCATCGGCGCGCGCGCGGTCGTCATCACGACGGGCACCTTCCTGCGCGGGCGGCTGCACATCGGCACGACCACGGCGATGGCCGGCGGCCGCGCGGGCGAGGGTGCCACGACGCACCTCGCGGAGCAGCTGGAGGACGCCGGCCTCACGGTCGCGCGCTTCAAGACGGGGACCCCGCCCCGCATCGACGGCCGCAGCGTGGACCTCGACGCCCTCGTGCGGCAGCCGAGCGAGCTGGCGGAGTTCGACTATCGCTGGAGCCACTTCTCCGCGCCTGGTGACCCGAGTGCGCTGCCGCAGCTCCCCTGCTGGCTGACGCACCTGGAGGCGGAGGGGAAGGCGCTGATCGCGGCGCACATCGGCGAGAGCGCGATGTACGGCGGCGCGATCGCGGCGCGCGGGCCGCGCTACTGCCCGTCGGTCGAGGACAAGATCGTGAAGTTCCCCGACGCGACCCGGCACCAGCTCTTCCTGGAGCCCGAGGGGCACGACACGGCGGAGCTGTACGTCAACGGGCTCTCGACGTCGCTGCCGGCGCCGGTGCAGCTGGCGATCCTGCGCACGGTGCGGGGGCTGGAGCGCGCGGTGATGACGCGCGCCGGCTACGCGATCGAGTACGACTACTATCCGCCCACGCAGCTCGATCCGACGCTGCGCGTGAAGGCGCTCGACGGGCTGTGGCTCGCCGGCCAGATCAACGGCACCACGGGCTACGAGGAGGCGGCGGGCCAGGGGCTGCTGGCGGGGCTCAACGCGGGGCTCGCGGCGCTGGAGCGGCCGCCGCTCGTGCTGGGGCGCGAGACGTCGTACGTCGCGGTGCTCGCCGACGACCTGGTGACGCGCGGCGTGGACGAGCCCTATCGCCTCTTCACCTCGCGCTCGGAGTTCCGGCTCACCATCCGCCAGGACAATGCGCTGCGGCGCCTCTCGGGCGTCGGCGAGGCGCTGGGCCTCTACGCGCCCGGCGAGCTGGCGCAGGTGCACCGCCGTCTGCAGGCGGAGGACGACCTGCGCGCGCTGGCGGAGCGCACGAGCATCCAGCCGTCGCAGGCGTCGCCGGTGCTCTCTCCTCCTGGAGAGAACCTGCCCGCGCACGCGGTGAAGGTCGCGGAGCTGGCGCGGCGGCAGGGCGTCTCGCTGCACGCGCTGCTCGTGGCCGCGGGCGTCGATGCGCCGATCGATCGCGAGGCGGCGGTGACGGCGGAGCTCGAGCTGAAGTACGCGGGCTACTTCGCGCGCGAGCGGCAGGCGGCGGAGCGGCTGGCGCGCCTCTCGAGCTTCGCGCTGCCGGCGGACCTGCCGTACGACGCGCTGCTCTCCCTCTCGTTCGAGGCGCGGCAGAAGCTCGCCGCCGTCCGTCCCGAGACGCTGGCGCAGGCGGGCCGCATTCCCGGCGTGTCGCCGAGTGATCTGCAGGGGCTCGTGTTCGAGGTGGAGCGCCGGCGCCGCGCGGGCGGCGACACTTCCCGCGTCGCCGCCGACTGAGGTTCGTCGGCCGCGGCGTCGGTCCGGCACGCGGCTGGCAGCTAGGGCGGGCATGCGACCGCTCCCGCTCCCCCGCCCCGGCGCGCCCTTCGGCGTGCGCGCCCCCCACGCTCCCCGCGCCGCCACGCTGCTGGCGGTGCTCGCCCTCGCTCGCGCCGCCGTCGCGGGTGCGCAGGCCACCGTCCCCACGACCTTCGCCAGCGCGGTGCCGACACCCGCCCCGCTCAAGGCGCCGGACCTCGCCGCGCCCGCCGTGCGCGTCGTCGACCTCGCTCCCGATGGGCAGGAGCGCGGCTGGCTGGGGGTGGAGCTCCAGCGGGTCCAGAGCGGGCTCGCGGTCTCCGTCTCCCGCTCGGCGCTCCGCATCGCCTCCCCGAACGCCCGCGTGGTGGCGGTGCGCGCGATCCTCGCGGACGCCGACACGACGCACGGCTGGAAGGTGCGCGCGGTCAGCCTCCCGGTGGCGGCCGCGAAGCTCGTGGGCTGCGTCGACGGCCGGCTGGCGAACACGGTGCGGCTGGACATCCCGACCAGCGGCGCCGACGCCCTGCGCGGCACCCGCCTCGCCTTTGAGCTGGTGGGCCAGGTGCGGGCCCCCGGGGAGCGGCGCTGGTCGCGGGTGTCGGAGCGGCGGATCGCGGGGCCGGTGCTGGCGGGCATCGCCCCCTGATGCGATTGGACGGGCGGTGGTGGGCCACCGCCCGTCTTGCAACCTGCTGGAACCTGCTGGAACCTGCGGGAACTCGGGTGACCGGCGGGCGCGCGTGGGGTAGCATGCGGTCGAGTGCCACGCCGCACGCGTCGCGATCCGCGCGGGGCCGGGCGTGGCGCCTTCCCTCCACGCCCACACCATGCGCCTCGCCTCGTTCGTCGTTGCCAGCTCGCTCGCCAGCTCGCTGACCCTTGCCGGCCCCCGCGCCGCCATGGCGCAGGCCCCTGCCCCGGCGCCTGTGGCCGTGATCCCCTCGGCCGGCATCGCGGTGTCCGCGGTCGGCGAGGAGCAGATCACCCCCGACCGCGCCCGGCTCTCGATCGGCGTCCAGACGCAGGCCGCGACGGCCGCGGACGCCTCCACGCGCAACGCGCGGCTGCAGCGGGCGATCTTCGACACGCTGCGGGCGCTGGGGATCGCCAGCGAGCAGCTGACGACGAGCGGCTACAACGTCTTCCCCGAGCAGGTCTACGACCAGCCGACGCGCCGGACGCGGATCACGGGCTACAACGTCCAGAACACGGTGATCGTGGAGCTGCGCCGCATCGACCAGGTGGGCCCGGTGCTGGACGCGGTGCTCTCGAAGGGGGCGAACCTGGTCTCCTCGCTCCAGTTCTACTCCTCCGAGGGCGAGGCCGCGCGGCGCCGGGCGCTGTCGAAGGCGGTCGAGCGCGCGCGGGCGGACGCGGAGGCGATGGCGCGGGCGGCCGGTGGTCAGCTCGGGGGCTTGCTGGAGCTGTCGTCGGTCTACGAGCCGGTGCGCCCGCGGCCGATGGACATGGCGGTGCGTGCGATGGCCGCGGAGGCGGGGGCGCAGACTCCGATCTCGGAGGGGACGCAGACGGTGGCGGCGACGGTGACGGCGCGGTGGGCGTTCGTGCCCCGGTGATGTGGTAGCGTCGGGGCGCGCCGGAGCGCGTCGGGAGCGTTGGCGTGCGGCACCCGACGGTGGAATAGTCGGGTGCCGCTTGCTTTCACGTGGCACGTTTATGGTCGAGCCTGCCTTGCTTTCACGTGGCACACTGCGGCCTCGGCACTCCGGTCATTCTGCCACCCTCGTACGCTTACGATCCTCTCCGCGCGCCCCCATGGTCCACGTCTTCCTGCTCGGATACGCCATGGGCCTGATCGTCGGCGAGGGCTCCTTCAGCTGGGATGGCCGCCAGCCAGCCCTGTCGGTTCGCCTCCACGCCCGTGATCCCGAGCCCCTCCGCCTCCTCGAGCAGGTCTTCGGTGGGCGCGTCTTCGGCCCCTACCAGAGCCAGGGCCGCCACTATTCTGTATGGCACCTGCGCGGTGAGCCGCTCCGCCAAGCGCTCCCGGTGCTGGAGCGCTACCTTCCGCCCTCCCACAAGCGCGAGCAGTTCCTCGTATGGCGCGCGGCCCACTACGGCGCGCTCCAGCTCGAGCCCCATGACTTCCGCGTGCCTGCTGCACACCTGCCGTGACCCGCGTCATCGCCATCGCGAACCAGAAAGGCGGGGTCGGTAAGACGACCTCCGCCGTCAACCTCGCCGCCTCCCTCGCGGTGGCCGAACAGCGCACGCTGCTCATCGACGGCGACCCGCAGGGGAACGCCACCAGCGGCATCGGCATCAGTCGCGACGCGCTCGGCGCCACGCTCTACGACGTGCTCCTGGGCGAGGCCACGATCGACGAGGCGCTCCACCGCGGCGTCCAGTTCGGCCACCTCGACGTCCTCCCCGCGACCCCCGATCTCGCGGGCGCGGAAGTCGAGCTCGTCGACCGGCCCAACCGCAGCGAGCTGATGCGCTCGGCCCTGGCGCCGGTCCTCGATCGCTACGACTACGTCCTGATCGACTGCCCGCCCTCGCTCGGCCTCATCACGCTCAACATGCTGGCCGCCGCCGACGCGCTGCTCATCCCCGTCCAGTGCGAGTACTACGCGCTCGAAGGGCTCTCGCAGCTGCTCAACACGGTGCACCTGGTCCAGCAGGGCGTGAACCCCCGCCTCGCCATCGACGGCGTCCTGCTGACGATGTTCGACAACCGCCTCAACCTCTCGCGCCAGGTCGCCACCGACGCCCGCGAGTACTTCGGCGCCAAGGTCTTCCAGAACGTCATCCCGAGAAACGTCCGTTTGGCGGAGGCGCCCAGCTTCGGGAAGCCGATCATCCTCTACGACGTGGCCTCGATCGGCGCGCAGGCCTACCTCCAGGTCGCCCAGGAGCTCATCGCCCGCACCACGAGCGGCGCCCTCGCGGCCGCCACCACGCCCGCCGCATGAGCGCCCCTGACAAGCAGCCGCGACGCCTCGGCCGCGGCCTCGAGGCGCTCCTCGCGACGCGGCAGGCGGTCGAGCAGCCGACCCCCGAAGACCGCTCCGCTCTCAAGAGCCTCCCACTCGGCCAGATCCGTCCGAACCCGTACCAGCCCCGCAAGGAGTTCCGCGCGGAGGACCTGGCCGACCTCGAGGCGAGCCTCCGGGCGACCGGGCTGCTCCAGCCCGTCACCGTCCGCCGCGCGCGCGATGGGCGCGGCTACGAGCTGATCGCCGGCGAGCGGCGCTTCCGCGCTGCGACGCGCCTGGGCTGGCCCGAGATCCCGGCGATCGTCAAGGAGATCGACGACCAGACGCTCCTAACGCTGGCGATGGTCGAGAACCTCCAGCGCGCCGATCTCAACCCGATCGAAGAGGCCGAGGGCTACCAGCGGCTGTCCGAGGAGTTCAACCTCACCCAGCAGCAGATGGCCGAGGTCGTCGGGAAGGACCGGACGACGATCGCTAACTGCATGCGGCTCCTGGGTTTGCCCGCTTCTGTCCGGCGCATGGTGTCCGACGGCTCGCTCACCAGCGGCCACGCCCGCCCACTCCTCGCCCTCGGCCGCGAGCACGTGATCGTCGACCTCGCCAAGGAGATCGCGGCCAAGGGCCTGAGCGTCCGCGAGGTCGAGCGCCGCGTCCGCGAGAGCGCCGGCCGGCCCGCCAAGCCCGCCGACGTCGCCGGCACCCGCGACACGCGCCCGGCCGAGGTGCGCCGGATCGAGGACCACCTCCGCCGGCACTTCGGGACGGACGTGAGCATCACCCTCAGCGACGCCGCCAAGGGCGAGATCCGGATCTCCTTCTACTCCGCCGACGACTTCGACCGCGTGATCGAGCTCTTCGGAACCCGGCCGGACTGACCCTGCGTTCTCCACGCGACCACTACGGTTGTGGAAGACTTCTCCACAGCCGCACAAGTCGTTGCCAGACAACAGATTGCGAGTTTTGCACGATGCGTGAGCGGCGGTTCTCCACAGTTCTCCACATCGGCCGCCTCGTCCATGTCGGCGTGGCCGCGCTCGCCATGGCGGCCTGCGGCGGCGATGCGAAGCCGAAAGCCGACTCTGCCGCCAGCGGCGACGCGCCCTTCCGTGTGGCGCTCCTGACGCCGGGGCCGATCTCCGACCAGTCGTGGAACGCCGGCGCCTTCAACGGCCTCAAGGCGATCAAGGACTCGCTCGACGCCCAGACCAGCCACATCCAGACGAAGACGCCGGCGGAGTTCGAGGAGAACTTCCGGCAGTATGGCGCGCAGGGCTACGCGCTCGTCTTCGGCCACGGCTTCGAGTTCCAGGACGCCGCCCTCCGCGTGGCGCCGAGCTATCCCAAGACGATCTACGTGACGACGTCGGGGAACTCGACGGCGGCGAACGTGGCCGGGATGACCTTCGCCTTCGAGGAGGCCAGCTATCTCGCCGGGATGGTCGCGGGAGCGATGACGAAGACCAACGTCGTCGGCGCGATCGGCGGCACCGAGCTCCCGCCCGTGAAGGCGAGCTTCGCGGCCTTCGCCGCCGGCGCGAAGGCGGTGAACCCGAAGGTGCGCGTGCTGACCTCGTACATCGGCAACTGGGACGACGTCAGCGCCGGCAAGGAGCAGGCGCTCGCGCAGATCGGCCAGGGCGCCGACGCGGTCTTCCAGAACGCCGACGCCGCGGGCCTCGGCATCTTCCAGGCGGCCAAGGAGCGCGGCGTCTACGCGTTCGGCGCCAACTCCAACCAGAACGGCGTCGCGCCCGACGTGATCCTCGGCTCCGTCGTGATCGACCTGCCGCGCGCATTTCTCACCGTCGCGCGCGAGGTGAAGGCGGGCGGCTTCAAGCCGCGCGTCGTCGACCTCGGGATGAAGTCGGGCGTCGTGCAGCTCGTCTACAACCCGCAGCTCGAGTCGCGCATCCCCGCCGCCACGCGCGCCGCCGTCGACAGCGCGCGCGTCGCGATCGAGGCGGGCACGCTCAAGCCGCTCGGCGACACGCCCAACTGGGCCGACGTCACGAAGCCCGCGCCATGACCGCCACGCTCGACGCGATCGTCGCGCACCTCGACGCGACGCTGCGCACCCCCGAGATCCCCGACTACTCGGGCGCGCTGAACGGCCTGCAGGTCGCGAACGCGGGTACGGTGTCGCGCGTCGCCGCGGCGGTGGACTTCTCGCGCCCCGCCATCGAGGGAGCGATCGCGGCCGGCGCATCGTTGCTGCTCGTGCACCACGGGATGTTCTGGAACGGCGCGCAGCCGTTCGTCGGCGCCGCGTACGAGCGCATGCGACTGCTGCTGGCGCACGGCCTCGCGGTCTACGGCTCGCACATCCCGCTCGACGTGCATCCCACCCTCGGCAACAACGCGCGCCTCGCGTCGTTGCTCGGCCTCGCGCCGAGTGGTGGGTTCTTGCGCTACAAGAACATCGAGGTGGGGCTGAGCGGCGAGTCGGACCTCGACACCGCGGAGCTGGCGGCGCGCGCCACCGCGTTCGCCGCGCGGTACGGCCACACGACCGTGCACACGCCCATCGCGCCGGGACGTCGCACGCGCCGCTGGGGGATGTGCACCGGCGGCGGCGCGTCGATCGACTCGCTGCGCGAGGCCTCGGAGCGCGGGCTCGATACGCTGATCGTCGGCGAGGGCCCGCACCACACCGCGGTCGAGGCGGTGGAGCGCGGGATCGTCGTGATCTACGCGGGCCACTACGCGACCGAGACGCTCGGCGTGCAGGCGCTCGGCGAGGAGATCGAGCGCACGTTCGGCGTGCCGTGGTCGTTCGTGGGCGAGCCGACGGGGCTCTGACCGCCGCGCGACCTTCCGCGCGGCCCGCATCCGGGAGAGCTTTCCCCACGTGGAGACCATCCTTTACGCCACCGGCGTGGCGCTCGGCGCGCTGCGCGTCGTGCTCCTCGCGGGCGCGGTGCTCGTCGCGGCCGCAGCGGGCCTGAGCTGGGCCGCGCGCACGCGGCGCCTCTCGCCGTTCAGCGGCGTCGCGCGCCTCACGCGCTCGCGCATCGACCCGATGTTCCAGCCGATGGAGCGGCGCATCCTGCGGGCCGGCGGCCAGCCCGCGCACGCGCCCTGGTGGACGCTCGCCGCGGTCGTCGTCGGCGGCATCGTGCTGCTGTCGCTGCTCGGCTTCGTCCGCAACGAGCTGCTCGGCGCCCTGTACGCGGTGCAGTCCGGACCGCGCGGGCTGTTCGCGCTGCTCGTCGCGTGGACGTTCGGCATCCTCAAGGCGGCACTGTTCGCCCGCGTGATCTCGAGCTGGTTCCAGCTGTCGCCATACTCGCGCTGGATCCGCTGGGCATTCGTGCTCACCGAGTGGATGCTGCGCCCGCTGCGGCAGGTCATCCCCACGCTCGGCATGGTCGACCTCACGCCGCTGGTGGCGTACTTCGGTCTCACGCTGCTCCAGGGCCTGCTGCTGCGCGGCATCTGAGCGGCATCTAGCCCCGCCCGCGCGGCCGCGCTAACGTCGCGAAGCTCGTCGCGGACGTCTCCAGCCCCTCCCGATCATGGCCGGCTACTCCGGCAAGCCGCTCGGGCAGAAGCTCGGCATCAAGGCCGGCCATCGCGTCGCGCTCGTCGATGCGCCGCCCGACTTCGCCGACACGCTCGCGCCGCTCCCCGACGACGTCGTGCTCACCTCCACGCGCGGCGACGGCGCTGCGTCGGCCGACGTGCTGCTGCTGTTCGCGCGCCAGGCCGCCACGCTCGCGCCCGAGCTGGAGACCGCCGCCCGCGCGCTGCCGCGCGGCGCGATGCTCTGGGTCGCGTGGCCCAAGAAGGCGTCGCGCCAGCCGACCGACATCACCGAGGACGTCGTGCGGCGCCTCGGGCTCGCGACGGGCCTCGTGGACGTGAAGGTGTGCGCGGTGGACGACGTGTGGTCCGGCCTCAAGTTCCTCCACCGGCGGGTGACGTCATGACGACGAGCGTGCAGGACGCGCTGGAGGTGCGGCCGTTCGCGCCGCGTCCGATCGTCGCGCGCGACGTGCTCGCGCATGACGGCTGGCGCCTGAAGCGCTACGCGATCACGGTCGACGACGCGCCGCTGCCGTGGGACGCGTTCGACGAGGGCGTCGCGACGGCGCTCGCCACCCTGCCCCGGCCCGCGATCGCGCCGCGGCGCTTGGGCGTCGGCTTCCTCATCGCGCACCGCGGCCGCGGCGCCGACTACCTCGTCCTCGGCTGGTGGAGCGAGGAGAACGAGCTGCCCGTGCGCGTGCTGCGGCGCGACCAGCGTCCCGGCGCGTCGTGGCGCCCCGCGCGCGACGGCGAGTCGTTCTGCGTGTGGGACCTGCAGGTCATCGCGTTCGAGCGCGACGCGTGGGTCGACACGGTGATGACGGACGACGCCGACCGGGCGCCGCTGGCCGCGCGCGTCGACGCGTACCTCGCGCGGTGGCTGTCGTCCCCCGCGCACCACGGAGCCGCCTGATGCCCGCGACGCTGCTCGCGCTGCTGGACCACCTGCGCTGGGCCGACGTGCGCGCGCGCGAGTCGCTGCAGTCGCTGCCCGCGACGTCGCCGCGCACCGAGGCCGCGCGCGCGCTGTACGCCCACGTCGCCGCCGCGGAGCACGTGTGGCTCGCGCGCCTGCAGGGGCGTGCGCCCGAGCATCCGGTGTGGCCGCAGCTCTCGCTGGGCGAGGCGGCGACGCTGGCCGCGGAGACCGCCGACGCGCTGCGCGCGCACGTCGACGCGCTCGACCCCGACGCGCTCGACGAGCCGGTCGCCTACCGCACCACCACCGGCGAGCCGCATCGCAGCACGGTGCGCGAGATCGTCGCGCACGTCGCGCTGCACGGCAGCTACCACCGCGGGCAGATCGCGCTCATGGTCCGCGAGGGCGGCGGCACGCCGCTGCCCACGGACTTCATCCTCTGGGCGCGCGGCGCGTCGATCCGCCGCGACGCCTGACCCCATCCCCACCGCGCGTCCCATGGTGCAGAGCGCCGCCGCCACCGTCGACGAATATCTGGCCGAGCTGCCGGAGGAGCGCCGCGCCGTCGTCGCGGCGGTGCGCGATCTCGTGCTGCAGCACCTCCCCGCCGGCTACCGCGAGACGATGGGCTTCGGGATGATCTGCTACGGCATCCCGCTGAGCGAGTATCCCGACACCTACAACAAGCAGCCGCTGTGCTACGCCGCGCTGGCGGCGCAGAAGCGCCACTACGCGCTCTACCTGATGAACGTGTACGGCGACGGCGAGGACGAGCGGCGGCTGCGCGAGGCGTTCGCGGCGCGCGGGCTCAAGCTGGACATGGGCAAGTCGTGCCTGCGCTTCAAGCGGCTCGACGACCTCGCGCTCGACGCGGTGGGCGCGACCATCGCCAGCACGCCGCCGGCAACGTTCATCGCGCGCTACGAGGCGAGCCGCCGGAAGTGACGCGTGCGACCACGCGCGACCACGCGCGACCGCGCGCGTTGACGGAAGCGGAACAGCGCGCGCGCCACCGGCCGCCCGTCCGCGTCGTACGGTGCAGGTCCCCTCACCCGGAGCTCCGAAGCATGCGCCGCCCGTCCTTCGCCCTCGCCGCATTCCTGCTCGCCGCCGCCGCGCCGGCGCATGCCCAGACCCGCGCCGACAGCGCGGGCGTCCGCCAGGCCTCGCTCGACTACCTGGACGGCTTCTACGAGGGCGACTCGACGAAGCACGTGCGCTCCATCCGCCCCGAGGTCTACAAGTACGGCTTCGGTCGGTCGCGCGACTCGGTGCGCTACAACCCGGGCCAGCAGATGACGTGGCCGCAGTTCCACGCGTTCGCGAACCGCGTGAAGGCGAGCGGCAAGGCGCCCGATCCGAAGTGGCCGAAGCAGATCGAGCTGCTCGACGTGATGGATCAGACCGCGGCGGCGAAGGTCACCGCCTGGTGGGGCACCGACTACCTGCTGATGGGGAAGTTCGACAACCGCTGGATGATCACGCACGTGCTGTGGCAGTCGCCGATGCCCAAGCCCGCGTCGGCCACGCGCTGATCCGGTCGCGCCGCGTCGTAGGAGACCCGCACAGAGTCCTTCGCGCGGCCGTGAGGGCGAGGGGGCGGGCGCCGGCTCGGAAATCCTCGCGGCGGAGCCCCTACGGGTCTCCGCACGCGACGATTTCAGGTCGCTCGGCGCCCACCCCCTCGCCCCCACGTCCCACAGGCGGGCGCGCAATCATGGAGCACGCAGCGCACCCTGTATCGTGGCCGCGACGGGGCACGTGCATCCGCTCCTCCATGTCGTGACGCGGGCCTCTGGGGAAGGAGGGACGCAGGGGTCCCGCCGAGCGACCTGAAAATGGGGCGTGCCGAGACACGAGCGCGCAGCGCTCCGTGGCTCGACCGCCCCATTTTCCGAGCCGGCGGGGCCCCTGCGTTCCGACGACCACGCACGGAGCCCAGCCCGCCGAACGAACGATCAGGACAGCGCGTGCAACCGCACCTGCAACTGGTCGCGATAGGTGCGCGAGAGCTTCAGCTGCGTGCCGTCCTTGAGGAGCACGATGTAGTCCCCCGCGAACCACGGCTGCAGCTCCTTGATGCGATCGATGTTCACGATCGTGCTGCGGTGGATGCGCGCGAATCGGTCCGGCGTCAGCGACGCCTCGACCACGCTCAGCGCCTCGCGGATCAGGTGCGTCGTCGTGCCGACGTGCACGCGCACGTAGTTGCCGTGCGCCTCGAACCAGTCCACCTCGTTGACGCGCACGAAGAAGACGCGCCCGTTCGCCTTGATCGTCAGGCGGTCCGCGTAGCGCTGCCGCTCGGGGAGCACGCCCGCGGCCGCGGCGGCCGCCGCGCCGCCGCCGTCCACCTCCTCGTTCGCGAGCACCGTCGCGAGCATCGCTTTCAGCCGGCGGCCCATGCTCGCGGTGCTGGCGCGGTCCAGGTGGTCGCGCGCGCGCGTGAACGCCTCGCGGAAGCGGTCCGCGGTGACGGGCTTCAGCAGGTAGTCGAGCGCGTGCACCTCGAACGCGCGAAGCGCGTACGCGTCGTACGCGGTCACGAAGATGACCGGCGGCATGCGGTCCGCCCCGACCTCGGCGATCACGCCGAAGCCGTCGAGGTCGGGCATCTGCACGTCGAGGAGCGCGAGGTCGATCGGCTCGGTGCGCAGCATGCGCACCGCTTCGGTGCCGCTGCCGCATTCGGCGACGACGTCGGCGTCCGTCTCGGCGCGCAGGAAGCGCAGCAGGCGGCGTCGGGCGAGCGGCTCGTCGTCGGCCAGGAGGACTCGGATCGGCATGTGCGATCGGATGGACGGGAGATTCAGGACGCGACTCAGGACGCGGCGGCCAGCGAGGCGCCGCCTGCGGGGCCGGCGTTGCCGCTGGTGCCTTCGGCCGCGCGGACGCGCGCCACCAGCCACGGGCCGGTGCGCGTCACCCGCACCACGCCGCCCGAGACGTTGGCGGCGTCGGACGCGCCGGCGGTCACGGTGACGCGCACCTCGAGCGCGTCGGCGTCGGCGAGGGCCACGCGCGCGGACGCGACGTCGAGCACGCGGCGCAGCGCGCCGGCGCTCAGCGTCGCGCCCTGCAGGTCGGCCGGCACGTCGCTGCGCAGGCGCACGGGGCGCCCCGCCGTGAGCGACAGCACGTCGAGCGACTGCTCCAGCAGCGACAGCTCCTCGCGCACGGTCGGCGCGCGCGTGGCGCGCGACTCGTCGAGCAGCGTGCGCAGCAGGTCGGCCAGCCGCTCGACGATCGACTCGGCGCGCTCGGGCTGGGTCACGGCCACGTCGGCCGCGCCCGTGAGCACGCCGGCGACGAACTCCGGCCGCAGCTCCACGGCGACGCTGCGCACGCGCGTCATCTCGAGGTCGGCTTCCAGCCGCGCCGTCGCGACCGCGCGCTCGCGGTGCCACACCGAGAAGTCGCGCGCGTGCGACCACGCCACCAGCGACGCGTAGATCACGCCGTTGAGCGTCATCGGGAAGACGACGGCGATCGAGAACAGCGGCACGTCGGCGCCGAACACGGCGCGCGCCACCGCGACCTGCGCCACCGCGATCACCGCGCACACGACGACGTGCAGCGCGAGCGGGCCCGCCCACCGCTCGCGCGACAGGCGCACGCGGCGCGCGAGCCAGAACACGAGCGGCGTCAGCAGCGCCCACGTGCCGGCGCCGACGAACTGCACGAGGTAGTTGCGCGCCTCGTCCAGCCGCGCGATGCCGCCGAGCCCCATCAGCAGGACCTGGAGGCACCAGACGAGCGCGCACGCGGTCCAGAAGCCCGCGATGGCGCGGAACGGCACGCGCAGCCCCGGCGACACCGCGACGGCGTCGCCCGCCGGCTCGGCCGCCACGGCGGGCGGCTCGGGCGCGGGCGCATCGCGGCGCGCGGCCGCGGCGGGCGCCAGCTCGACGACGATCGCCGCGTCCGGCGGCGGCGCGCTCTCGATGGGCGGCGTCGCACCCACGCGCGTCGGCGCGTGCGCGGGGGCCGAGCGGGCGGGGAGCTCGAGCTCCACCGTCGTGCCGACGCCGGGATCGTAGCGGATGTCGAAGCGGTGCCACTCGCCGTAGAGCTGCGCCAGCCGGTCGCGCGTGTTGCGCAGGCCGATGCCGTGGCCGCCCGTGCGCGTCACCGACGGACGCTCCGTGGCCAGCGGCGGCGCGCCGTCGTTCGTCACCGACAGGTGCAGGCGCTCGGCGCCCGGCGTGCCCGGGAGCAGCGCCGTCGCGACGCGCACCTGCCCCTGCCCGCTCGCCAGGCCGTGGCGGATCGCGTTCTCGACCAGCGGCTGCAGCACGAACGCGGGGACCAGCAGGTCCATCGCGCGCGGATCGAAGTCGTACGTCACGGTCAGCGCGTCGCCGAAGCGCGTGCGCTGCACGTCCACGTACGCGTCGAGCACGTGCAGCTCGTCGTACAGGCGCACCTCGGCGTCGGTGAGGTGCGCGGTGGCGGCGCGCAGCAGGCGCGCGAGCTGCCGCAGCATCCGCTCGGCGACGCTCGGCGCTTCCTGCGTCAGCTCGGCGGTGACGTTGAGCGCGTTGAACAGGAAGTGCGGCTGCAGCTGCCGCTGCAGGTACGCGAGGCGCGCGCGCGCGAGGCGCGCCTCGGCCAGCAGCGCGTGGCGCGCGCGCTCGACGTAGGCGCGGTGCGAGTTGGCCGCGCGCGACAGCGCGACCAGCAGCGCGTAGAGGAAGACGTAGTAGTCGAGCAGCCGCCCCAGCATGCCGAGCAGCGACGGCGCGCCCTCGCCGCGGTAGATGACGGCGAACAGCGCCCACCGCAGCACGATGCTCGCGACCGAGAGGCCGAGGGCAGCCGCGCCGTGCAGCGCGACGCTGCGCGCGAGGCCCACGCGCTCCGGTGCGAGGCGCACGGTGAGCCGGCGGACGAGCGGCGTCACGGCGGCCCAGAACGCGCCGACGCCGAACATCACCGGCACGCTCCACCCGAAGGTCGCCGTCCCCTGCGTGGCGGTGACCTCGAACAGCATCACCATCATCGCGCTGTAGCCAGCCCAGGCGGCCAGCACGAGCGGCCAGCCGCGCCGCGGGCGCTGCGCCGCGGCGGTGGCCAGCGGCGTGGCGACGGTCAGGAGCCCCGTGACCGGGAGCGCGCCCGGCGGCATGCCGAGCGGCAGGCCGTCGGACGGCGGGGCGGACGCGTGGGGGCGGAGGGCGCGCGGGAGGCTCGACATCGGCGGCTGGGGCCCGCGCCCGCGCGACGCGGGAGAGGGAGGGTGACGTCCTGAGGATAGGGACGGGATCGCGACGCGCGAAGGGCGTGTGGGCCCGGGCGCGATGCCTCCCGTCAGGCCACCAGCCGGTACCCCGCGCGCGAGACGGTCACGATGTAGCGCGGCCGCTCAGGCACGGGCTCGAGCTTCCGGCGCAGCGCGAAGATGTGCGAGTCGACGGTGCGCGTGGTCGTGTCGGGCGCGTAGCCCCAGACGGCCGACAGCAGCTCGGCGCGCGTGACGACGCGGCCGCGGCGCTCCCAGAGCGTCTGCAGCAGCGCGAACTCCTTGGGGCGGAGCGGGACCGCCATGCCGTGCCGGCGGGCGCACCGCGCGTCCGGATCCACCGTCCAGCCGCCGAGCATGGGAGAGGCAGCCAGGTCGGCGGGGGCGGCGTCGGCGCGCATGCCGTCGCGGCGGCGGACCACCGCGCCCACGCGGGCCAGCAGCTCGGCCCAGGCGCAGGGCTTCACGACGTAGTCGTCGGCGCCGGCGTCGAAGGCGGCCAGCTTGTCGTCGAGCGCGTCGCTGCGGCTGACCACGAGCGCCGCCGGCAGGGCGCGCGCGTCGCGGAGCAGGTGCAGCAGCGTGACGCCGTCCAGGTCGGGGAGCGCGAGCTCGGTGACCACGACGTCGGGACGCCGCTCGCAGGCCGCGGCCAGCGCGGCCTCGCCGGCCGGCTCGACCCGCGCACGGTAGCCCGCGCGCTCGAGGTGGTGCGCCAGCAGCAGGGCGTGCGGCGTGTCCGAGTCGACGATGAGGGCGTGCAGCATGGCGGGGAGCGCGGCGAGGACGTGGAGCACGGCCGGACGAGGGCGTCCGGACACGGCACACGATCGGGGGTGGGACGCACCGCGACAACGAAGTCGGGACGGGACGCGCGCCTCAGGACGCCGGGCGCGGCTGGAGTGGGACGAAACGTCGCCAGCAGATGCGGGCCGGGGGCCTCCCGGCCGGTGGGCGCAAGAGGGGGCACAGCAAACGAACCGATCGTCGACAGCTCAGGGGACGAGGCGAACGACACGCCGCGGCGTCCTCCTTCCAGCGGTTCCCCGCGCCGCGCGTAGACCAGACGGCACGGAATCGCGCGCATTCGGATGCATTCCCGGCGCGCTCCGCTGGTGTCTCCGTACTCCACCGTACCATCATTCGCGCATGCCCAAGCGCGCCACCGTCAGCGCCGGACTCCTGCTCTACCGCCGTGCGGCGGGGGGCGGCCTCGAGGTGTTCCTCGCGCATCCGGGCGGCCCGTTCTGGCGGCAGCGCGACGCCGGCGCCTGGACCATCCCCAAGGGCGTGGTCAACGACGGCGAGGAGCTGCTCGCCGCGGCGCAGCGCGAGTTCCAGGAGGAGACCGGCGTCCCCGCGACGGGGCCCTTCCTCGCCCTCGGCTCCATCCGGCAGCGGTCGGGGAAGCAGGTCCACGCGTGGGCCTGGGAGGGCGACGCCGATCCGGCGCGGGTCACCAGCAACTCGATGCAGTGCGAGTGGCCGCGCGGCTCGGGGACGTGGATCACCTTCCCCGAGGTGGACCGCTGCGCCTGGTTCGACCTGCCGACGGCGCGCGGCAAGCTCCTCGCCGCGCAGGCCGAGCTGCTCGATCGGCTGGAGGCGGCGCTCGCGCGCGAGGTGCGGACGGCCTGACCGCGCTCGGGCGATGGGAACCGGCGTGACCGCGGACGCGCTTCGTCCGCACCACCTCCGGTTGCCCCGCGCATGCCACTCCTCGTTCCGTCGCCCGCCCCGCGCTCCTGGCCGAATGTCAGGCGATGCCTGAGGGCACGAAGTGTAAGTAGCTGCGCTTCAACGTCGTCGCCTCTGGTATTTGAAGCGACGCGGGAGGCGCGGTGACGGGATCTGGCCTGCCGGCGTCGGTCCTGGCCGTCCTGCTGCTGGCACAGGCTCTCGCCGCGGTGCGCGTGGGCTGTCGCCTGCTGCCCGGACGCCATCGGCTGCCGCCCGTCGAGCCGCTGCCCGACGGACCGACCGACACGACGGTCTCGGTGGTCGTCGCGACGCTCGACGAGGCGCACCGGATCGCGCCCTGCCTGACCGGCCTGCGCGCGCAGGGCGCCCCCATGCTCGAGGCGCTCGTCGTCGACTCGCGCTCAACCGACGGGACGCGTGCGCTGGTCGAAGCCGCGGGGATGGCCGACCCGCGCATCCGTCTGCTCACCGATGCGCCCCTCCCCGCCGGCTGGGTCGGGAAGGTCTGGGCGCTGGAGACCGGTCTGCGCCACGCGCGCGGCGAATGGGTGCTCGGGCTCGACGCGGACGTCGAGCCAGATCCCGGGCTCGTCGGCGCCGCCGTCGCGGCAGCTCGGCGCCACCATCTGGATGTCGTGTCGTTCGCGCCCCGGTTCGCCGGTCAGACGGCGGGCGAGCGCTGGCTGCAGCCGGCGATGCTGGCGACGCTCCTCTACCGCGTAGGCGCCGTCGGGGCGGCGGGCACCGCGCCAGACCGGGTGATGGCGAACGGCCAGTGCTTCCTCGCCCGGCGCGAGGTGCTCGTCCGGCACGGCGGCTACGCGCCCGCCCGCGCCTCGTTCTGCGACGACGTCTCGCTCGCCCGCCACCTCGCGCGGCGCGGGGCGCGCGTCGGCTTCCTGGACGGCTCGCGCCTCTACCGTGTGCGCTCGTACGCGTCGGCGGCCGAGGCGTGGCGCGAGTGGGGGCGGTCGTTCGACCTGAGCGACGCGGCGGGCGGGGCGCGGCAGGCGCTCGACGTCGCGACCGTCACGCTCGTCCAGGGGCTTCCGCTGGTCGTGCTGGCCGCGATCCCGCCGGTCGCCGCGAAGCTGTCGCCCGGGTGGCTCCCGACTGCGCTCCTGGCGCTGAACCTCGCCCTCGTCGCGATCCGCGTGCTGCTGCTGGTCGCCATGCGCGGGTCGTACGAGCGGCGCGGGCTTCCGTACTGGCTCAGCGTCGCCGCCGATCCGGCCGCCGTCGCGCGGCTCTGGCTCTCGACGCTCCGGCGCCCGCGCGCCTGGCGCGGCCGGCGGTACGACATCCTGCGGGCCACCGAGTGAGCCGCCAGGCGCCAGGGGCGATCGCGTGGTGATCGCCATCGCATCCTGACGCGCCGTCCCATCGCACCCGGCGCGTCCGCGCGCCATCTTTCCTGCCGGCCCGCCCGCCACCTCGCGGGCGGCCGCCCGTCCCTGTCCCGAGGTCCGCGTCCGATGTCCCGACCGTCGCTCCTCCGCCCCGCGCTGCTCTCGACCGCCACGCTCGCCGCCCTGATCGCCGCGCCCGCGGGCGTGCGTGCGCAGGCGCCCGCGACGCCGGCCGCCGCCGCGCCCGCGCCCACCGCGCCGGCCCCCGAGATCGGCCAGGCCGCGCCCGACTTCACCCTCGCCTGGGCCGACGCGTCCGGCACCCGCGCGACGCCCGTCTCGCTGGCGGCGCAGAAGGGGAAGGTCGTCGTGGTCGCCTTCTATCCGAAGGACCGCACCACCGGCTGCACGGCGGAGCTGACCAAGTTCCGCGACGAGTTCGACACGCTCTTCGGCAAGGACGTCGTCGTCCTTCCGATCTCCGCGGACAGCGTGGCGACGCACACCGACTGGGCGAAGGAGATGAAGTTCCCGTTCGCGCTCGTGTCGGACCCGCAGCTGACGGCGGCGGACGCGTACGGCTCGCACGTCGCCGGCCGCCCGACCTCCGGGCGCACCGTCTTCGTCATCGGCAAGGACGGCACGATCGCCTGGCGCGACCTGCGCTTCAACGCGCTGAACGAGGGTGCGTATCAGGCGCTGGCGGCCGCCGTCGCCAAGGCGCGCGGCAGCTGACCGTCCGCCGACCGTCGGCGCGCTCCCCCTTCCCTTCGCCCCGCGTCTTCCGGAGACTCCCGTGAACGAGAAGCAGCTCGCGAAGCTCATCAAGCAGAACCAGGCGAAGGCGCAGGCCAAGGCCCAGAAGCCGCGCTCCGGCCGCGCGTTCGACCCGACCCTCGTGACGAACAACGAGGAGGAGGGGGACGCGGAGCGGCAGCAGCTGTTCAAGGAGCTGAAGCGCCGCGAGTTCTGAGCGAGTTCTGACCGCCCTCTGCTGAGGGTGGGAACGCGCGAGGGGCCGTCCCGACATCGTCGGGACGGCCCCTCGCGCATGCGGCTCGTGCTGTCGTACACGCCGGAGCGCCGGCGGTCGCGCAGGACGACCGTCGGGGCGGTGTGTACCCGGACCTACCCGAGCGCGGCGCGGTGATCGCAGGGGCGCGAGGCCCCGACCGATCGACCTGGGCGCCGGCTCAGCGCGACGCGCGGTTCTTGGAGCGCGCGTTGCGGCGCGCCGCGGCGGCCTTCAGCTGCCGGGCCTCGCTCGGCTTCAGGTAGTGCCGCTTCTTGCGCACGTCCTTCAGGATGCCGGCCTTGAGGACCTTCCGCTTGAACGCCTTGAGCGCCCACTCGATCCGGTCGTCGTCGCCAAGTCGAACTTCGATCACGCGTGTACCTCTGGGAGATGAGGGCCGCCGTCCATGGCGGCTGGGTGCTGAAAGGCCGGCCCGACGTGCGCCGGGCCGGCCCGAGACGGCTGCGGCCAGGTTGCCCCGGCCGCAGCGATCAGGCTTACTGGCCGAGCTTGACGACGTTCTCGGCCGCCGGACCCTTCTGGCCCTGGACGACCTCGAACTCGACGCGCTCGCCCTCGGCGAGCGACTTGAAGCCACGGCCCTGGATGGCCGAGTGGTGCACGAAGCAGTCCTTGTCGCCGTTCTCGGGCGTGATGAAGCCAAAGCCCTTGGCGTCGTTGAACCACTTCACGGTGCCGGTCGTACGCATTGCGGAACTCCGAGAGAAGAAGAGAGTCGGAGTCCGGTCCTGCCGTACCATCCGACGAGAAGCCCGCGCCCGAGGGCACGGAGCAGCTAGGTTGTGCAGCGAAAAGGGGCCACCGCGAGAGCGAGGCCCCAGGGTCGTCGACGTCCGTAGCCGCTGCGCTGTATTTTGCGCACTCGCAACCTATGCGGCGCCGTGCGCCGACGCAATCGGCCTCTTCCCGCCCGCATGCCCGTCCCACGCACCTTCTCGCTCGTCCTCGGCCTCGTCATGATCGCGCTCGGGGCGTTCGTCGCCATCCGCGCGCTCTGGGTCGGCGCCTCGCTCACCCGCCAGCCGCTGCTCGACGTCGGCTTCGCGCTCTTCTTCCTGGTCCGCGGCGCGCTCTACCTGCGCGCGGCCCGGCGCCCCGCCGGTCCCACCGGCCCCCGCTGACCGGCGCCCGGTCCCGGTGCCCAGCCTCTACGACCTGGCGGCCCGGCTGCAGGCGTTCGCCGCGGGCGAGCTGACGCGCGAGGCGCTCGACGCCTGGATCGCGCCGGTCCTCGCCGCCGATCCGCTGGACGTCGAGCACTCCGACGCGGTGCCGTGGGAGGACGCCCCCGACGAGGAGCGCCTCTTCTGGCGGCTGCTCTATCTGGTGGAGTCGAGCGAGCCCGATGACGCGGGCGAGCCCGCGCTGCGCGCGCTCGCCGGCCGCGCGGTGCGCTGCCTCGCCAGCACGGTGAGCCCCGCCGACACGCTCGAGCTGCTGCCGCTGGTGATCGACCAGCCGCGCCTGTGCACGATCGTCGAGCGGC
This sequence comes from Roseisolibacter agri, assembly GCF_030159095.1. Taxonomy (NCBI): domain Bacteria; kingdom Pseudomonadati; phylum Gemmatimonadota; class Gemmatimonadia; order Gemmatimonadales; family Gemmatimonadaceae; genus Roseisolibacter; species Roseisolibacter agri. The sequence continues at coordinate 118,543 of NZ_BRXS01000002.1, read as the reverse complement.
ACGCGCAGGGGCTCGTCTCGCGCACGGGCTTCCTCTCCGTGCTGGCGAACGCGGGCTATCCGCCGCACGCGAAGCTCTGGCTGACGCACGCCGACGCCGACGCGCTGGCCGCGCTGTGCGAGCGGCTGAGTGCCGGCGACTACGCCGCGGTCGCGCGCATGCTGGAGAGCGCGCCGGGGCGCGCACCGCAGCCCGACCCACGCGCGTAGATTCGCCGCTCGCCCGCACGCTTCGCTTCGCCCCGATCGCATGGCCATGTCTCCCGAGCTCCGCCGCGGCCTCGCCGCCCTCCTCGCCGGCACCGCCGCGTCGCTCGCCGCGCTGCTGGCGACCACCGCGATGCGCGCGCGCGCCTGCGCCGACGCCGGCGGCGAGTGGATGGAGGGCGTGCGCCGCTGCGCGATGCCCGGTGGCGCGGCCGAGCCGTCGATGTCGCGCAGCGCGCTCGTCGGCGCGCTGGTGGGGCTCGCGACGCTGGTGACGCTCTGGCGCACGTACACCTTCTTCGCCGCGCGCCGCGCGAGCGGCGGCCGCTGACGCGCATGGCCGGCGACGATCGCCGCGACGGCGACGACCGCGATCCGCGCGATCCGCGCGATCCGCTGCTGCGCGCCGCCAATGCGCTCGGCGGCGCGATCGGTGGCGCGCGGCGCGTGGCCGGCGCGCTGCGCGACGCGATCGCACGCGACGACGAGCCCGCGCCGCATCACGTGGTGGGATACCGCGGCTACGGCACCGGCAACACCGCGCTGGTGCAGGCGCGCGCGCTGCGGCGGCGTGCGTTCTCGAAGGCGGACGCCGCGCTCCCGCGGTGGCGCAACCTGCTCGACGCGCTGCGCCGCATCCGCAGCGATCCGCTGCCGCACGCGCAGGTGACCGCCCGGCTGGCGGGCACCGCGCACGCGCTGCGCGCCGACGACGAGGGCTTCGTGCACCGCTGGGTCACGCTGCCGCAGCCGCTGGCGCCGGGCGCGTGGCATCCGGTGCAGTTCGCGCTCGCGGAGAACGCGGCGCCCGGCGACCCCGATGCGCGCGCGACGGCCCACGTGCTCGTGCCGCCCGCGAACGCGCGCTTCGGCGTCATCAGCGACATGGACGACACGGTGCTGCAGTCGGACGTGACGAGCTTCCTCAGCGCCGCGCGCATGGTGCTGCTGGAGAACGCGCGCACGCGGCTGCCGTTTCCCGGCGTGGCGGCGTTCTACCGCGCGCTGCAGGCGGCGGTGCCGGGCGGTGTCGGCGGCGACGGCGCGGGCAACCCGATCTTCTACGTCTCCAGCAGCCCCTGGAACCTGTACGACGTGATCGCCGACTTCCTGGACGCGCAGACGATCCCCGCGGGACCGCTCCTGCTGCGCGACTGGGACCTCGGCCCCTCGCTGCGCAGCAACCGCGGGCACAAGCTGGCGCGCATCCGCGAGGTGTTCGCGACGTACCCGCAGCTCCCCTTCCTCCTGGTGGGCGACAGCACGCAGGAGGATCCCGAGATCTACGGCACGCTGGCGCGCGAGTATCCCGGGCGCGTGCTGGCGATCTACATCCGCGACGTGCACCGCGACGCGGCGCGCCGCACCGCGATCCAGGCGCTGGCGGCCGACGTGCAGGCGACGGGCGCGGCGCTCGTGCTGGCCGACGACACGCTGGCCGCGGCGCGCCACGCCGCGGCGCACGGCTGGATCGCGCCCGCTGCGGTGGATGCCGTCGCCGCCGCGTCGGCGGCCGAGGCGGACCGGGCGCGCGCGGAGCGTCAGGGGGCGGCGCCGGAGACGCCCGGCGTCCCGACCGACGCGCCGCACCCCGCGCATGCGGCGCCCACGCTGGTGGTGGACGAGACGCTCCCCAAGCACCCGCCCGCCTGACGCGGCGGCCGACGGTCGACATCTTGCCCGACCAGCGGGCAGCACCCGCCGTCCCACGCGATCCAGTCTCCAGCCCCGCGCCGCCATGTCACACGGGTCCCAGGAAGCCAAGCCGGGCGACACCGTCCGCATCCACTACACGGGGACGCTGCGCGACGGCAGCGAGTTCGACTCGTCGCGCGGGCGCGAGCCGCTCGCGTTCACGATCGGCGCGGGCGACGTGATCCCGGGCTTCGACGCCGCGGTCACGGGGATGACCGTCGGCGAGCAGAAGACGGTGACCATCCCGGCGGCCGAGGCGTACGGCGCGCAGCGGCCGGAGCTCGTGGTGACGGTGCCGCGCGCGCAGGTGCCGCCGCAGATCACGCCGCGCGTCGGGCAGCGGCTGCAGCTCGGGCGCGGCGACCAGGCGCTGATGGTCGTCGTGCGCGAGGTCGGCGACGACACGCTGACGCTCGACGGCAACCACCCGCTGGCGGGCGAGGACCTGACGTTCGCGCTCGAGCTGGTGGAGGTGCAGGAGGCCGCGGCCGCGGGGACGTCGCGCCCGTGACGCTGCGCTGGCTGGTGGCCGCCGCGCACCTCCTGGCGCTGGGCATCGGGCTGGGCGCGGTGTGGGGCCGTTCGCGCGCGCTGCGGGGGCCGGTGCTCGACAACGCCGCCATCCGCCGCGCGCTGGCGGCCGACGCGTGGTGGGGCGTGGCCGCGCTCCTCTGGCTGGGGACGGGCGTGTGGCGCGCGTTCGGCGGGCTGGAGAAGGGGACGAGCTACTACCTGGCGAACACCGCGTTCCACGCCAAGATGGGGCTCTTCCTGCTGGTCCTCGTCCTCGAGATCCGGCCGATGCTGACGCTGATGCGCTGGCGGCGCGCGCTCTCCCGCGGGACGCGCCTCGACACCGAGGGCGCGCGCACGATCTCGCGGCTGAGTGCCGTGCAGGCGCTGCTGATCGTCGGCATCGTGCTCGCCGCCACGGCGATGGCGCGCGGGCTGGGCCTGCGTGGCTGACCGCGGACGGGTCCCGCGTCCGGGCCCGTCCTGAAACCGCGCTCCGGCGCCCGACGTAGACGGCCACATGCCGCAGCAGCATCCCGAGATCCCGGCCGCGCCCCCGGTGCCGCCTCCCGTGCAGTTCCCGGCGGGCTCGCCCGCGGCGGAGGTGTTCGGCGCCCGCACCGCGGTGTCCGTCCCCACGACCGCCCGCGAGATGCGCGCGCTGCGCTCGCGCCGCTCCGAGCTCTCGAACCAGCTGAACTCCGCCGCCGACCGTCGCGAGCGGCTGGTCAACGAGCTGCGGCGCATGCCCGAGGGTCAGGCGCGCGAGGGGGTGGAGCAGCGCATCCAGCTGCTCGACCAGCGCATCCTGCAGCTCGAGACCGACATCGCGCAGACCGGCCAGCTGGTGGTGGCCGCGCCGGCCGAGCTGCTCACGTCGAGCAGCGAGGCGACCCGGATCATCCAGACCGGCGGCCCCCGGATCGACGTCGCCCCGATCGGCGTCGCGTTCACGCTGGCGGTGCTGATGCCGATCGCGATCGCGTTCGCGCGGCGGATCTGGAAGCGTACGGGCGCGGCGCCGGTGCGCGCCGCCTCGCGCGAGGACACCGAGCGGCTGATGCGCCTGGAGCAGGCGGTCGACACGATCGCGGTCGAGGTCGAGCGCATCTCCGAGGGGCAGCGCTTCGTGACGCAGCTGCTCGCGCACGCCCAGGAGCAGCGGCAGCTGGCGCCGGTTCCGACCCTCGAGGCCGCCGCGGAGCGACGCTGACTTCCGCGCCGCCCGCCGTCATGCCCGCGGTGCGTGCGGGGGCGGCCGGCATTCGTGCGCAGGTGCGCGGGCCTGACGCTGGGCTCCGGCTCCCCGCGATCTCACACGGCGGAGCCTCACTGCTTGCGCGTGAGTCTCCTTGGTCATCTCGCAGGTCGCCTCCGCCCAGCATCAGGCCCGCGCCCCCACAGGTCGGCGGCAGGCGGCACTGGAGGGCGTGAGTGACGTGGCGGCGGCGCGGTCTCCGCGCGGGAGGACCGGCCGCCGGCATGAGCACGCGACCAAGCCTCTACGCACTCCTGACGAAGTCGCCCGTGGGCACGACGGCAAGACGGTGCTAGCGTAGCGCGAGCCTCCTCCCCTCCTCGATTCCCTCCCTCCGCATGCCGACCCGACCCCTCCATCTCGCGGCTCTGGTAGTGGCTGCGGGCCTCGTCGCGCCCGTGGGCGCGCAGGCGCCGGCCCGTCCCGCCAGCTGGCGCGCGGCGTTCGACGCCGTGGGGGTGCCGGACAGCGCGCTCGCCTTCGCGGCCATGCCGCCGGGCTGGCACCTGACCGCGCCCGCGACCGGCGGGATGGTGTGGGATCCGGCGCACGTCGTCCGCGGGACGCCGCGCATCGAGAGCGAGCTGTTCCTGTTCGCGAAGGCGCCCGGCACCGGCACCGGGCTGCTCGTCGGCGGGCAGGCGCTCGGCGAATCCGGCGCGCGGTGGACCGCGTTCGTCGCCGGGCCCGACGGCCGCTTCCGCGTGCTGCGGCGCGACGGGACGACCGTGCGCGAGCTGGTGCCGTGGACGGCGCATCCCGCCATCCCCGTCCGCCCCGCCGACAAGCCGAACGTGAAGCTCGTCCTCGGCGTCGAGAGCGCGGGCGAGGCGGTGCGCTTCCTCGTGAACGGTGCCGCGGTGGCCGAGCTGCCGCGCACGACGGTGCAGCCGGACGGCGTCGTGGGCTTCCGGCTGGAGCCCGGCACGAACACGCACGTCTCGACGCTGCGGCTGGACGGTCGCAACGTCGCGCCCGAGCCCGCGAAGTCCGCGCACTGACGCACATTCGGCCATCAGTCGCACGGCTGGCCGCCCTCTTGCCCCTCCGCGCCGCCCCCATTCCCGGCGGCACACATGGCGACGGCGGCGAGCATGCGGCAGTGCGGACGACGGCTCCTGGTGGGTGTGGTGGTGGTGGCGGCGGCGGGATGTCAGGGCGCGCACGAGCGGCCCGAGGGCGCGGACAGCGCGACGCTCGCGGGCGCGGTGGTGGAGCGCGGCGTGGTGACGTCGCGCGCGGACGGCACCGTCGAGCGGCCGGGCCGCGACTGGGCGGCGATCCGCACGCGTGACACGCTCGTCGTCGCCGCGCCCTACAACTCGACGACGTACTTCATCTACCGCGGCCTGCCGCTCGGCTACGAGTACGAGCTGCTGAAGCGCTTCGCGGCCGACAAGGATCTCACGCTGCGCTGGGTGGTGGTGCAGGACCGCGACTCGCTGTTCGCGATGCTGCACGACGGCCGCGCCGACGTCGTCGCGGCGCGGCTGATCCCGATGCCCGAGGACTCGGGGCGCGCGACGTTCACGCGCGCGCTCTACCGCGCGGAGCCGGTGCTGGTGCAGCGCAAGGCGTCGCCGCAGGCCGCGGCGGCCGCGCTGCCCGATCCGGTCGACACGATGCTCAAGCGCGGGCCGGCCGAGCGTGCGCCGGCCGCGGCGCCCGAGACGAAGACGACGATCCGCGCGCGCCTCGTGCAGCGCCCGTCGGAGCTCGCGGGGCGGCGCGTCACGCTCCCCGAGGACTCGCCCTACGCGCGCACGCTGCTGGAGCTGGAGGACGAGATCTCCGGCGACATCAACGTCGTCGAGGTCGAGGCGTCGTCGGAGACGGTGATCCGCGAGGTCGCGAAGGGCAACGTCGCGTACACGGTCGCGCAGGGGAACCTCGCGCAGCTGCAGACCAGCGCGTACCGCAACCTCGAGATCCGGCCCGTCGTCGGCGCGTCGCAGAAGGTCGCCTGGGCCGTGCGCCGCGAGGCCCGCGCGCTGCGCGACACGCTGGACGCGTGGATCGCCGACGAGAAGACGGGCCCCGTGTTCGACCAGCTGTACAAGAAGTACTTCGTGGACCAGCGCGCGTACCTCGCGCGCGTGGAGAGCCGCTACCTGACGTCCGAGACGGGCACGCTGTCGCCGTACGACTCATTGCTGCGCCGGCACGCCGCGTCGCTGGGCTGGGACTGGCGGCTGCTCGGGTCGCAGATGTACCAGGAGTCGCGCTTCCGCCCGACCGCGAAGTCGTGGGTGGGCGCGCGCGGGCTGATGCAGCTGATGCCCGCGACGGCGAAGCAGTTCGGCGTGCGCGCGATCACGGATCCCGCGCAGAACGTCGCCGGCGGCGTGAAGTACCTGCAGTGGCTCGAGAAGCAGTGGGCGTCGCGCATCGCCGACTCGACCGAGCGCCTGAAGTTCGTGCTCGCGTCGTACAACGCGGGGCTGGGCCACATCGTGGACGCGCAGCGCCTGGCCGACAAGCACGGCGACAACCCCGAGAAGTGGGAGGAGGTCGCCTACTGGCTGCTGCAGCTCGCGAAGCAGGAGTACCACGCGGACCCGGTGGTGCGGTACGGCTACTGCCGCGGCTACGAGCCCGTCACGTACGTGGCCCTCATCCTCGAGCGCTTCGACCACTACCGGCAGTTCGTGACGCCGACCGTGGCAGAGGCGGGTCTCGGTCCTGCGCGGGTCGCTCGTTGAGATCGGTGTAGCGGCTCACCGTGGTGGGCGGTCAGCCTGCGCGCCCCGCTTCGCGCCGATGCGAGAGTTCCCTCGCTGCGCTCGGGACTCGCTCGGCGCCATCCCCCACCACGGTTCGCCCCACGCGTCGCCGCGAGGGCAGCCGCGCGAGACAGCATCGGCCACCGCGCCACTCGGCGTACGACGGAGGCAGTGGGCGAAGGGCGGATGGGGGCGGATCGCGCGACCTGAAATTGTGGCGAGCGAAGACCGGACGCGCGAGCGCACCGCGCGAGTGCGGTCAGGGCTTCGCAGCCACAATTTCCGAGCGCGATCCGCCGCCGTCCGTCCTGAGCCGACGTGCGGGACTCTACCGTCCGGCAATCAAGCGCGTGGCAGTCTCCAGCGCCCGCGTGGCCGAGTCGAAGCGCGACGCGAGATCCGCGACCTCGGCCGATGCGCGCGCGGCGTCGCCGTCGCGCACGGACTCGGCGACCGACGGGAAGACCACGTTCGCGTAGCCGTTGTTCTCGTCCGCCGCATAGATCAGGTTCCGGAACCACGGCCGCGTGCGCAGCCCCTGCGGGCGCGTGAGCGCGCGCTCGACCTGCTTCAGCGCCTCGTTCGCGGCGCGCAGGCGCGTGGCCGGCGTGTTGCCGGCGAGGGCCGCGTCGCGCGCCGTCGCGAAGTCCGCAGCCGCGCGCTCCATGCGGTCGATCGCGGCCGACAGCGCCGCGGTGCTCACGTTCGCGAGGCGGCGCGCGGTCGCCGCGCGGTCGAGCGCCGGCAGGTAGCGGCGCATCGTGCGCGCGAACTCGACGTAGTCGTACGGCAGCACCTCCGCGTTGGCGAGGCGCAGCATCAGCGCGGCGTTCACGCGCGCGGCCGCCGCGTGGTACGCGAACGTCGGATCCGCGAAGCGGCGCGCGAAGTCGTACGAGTCGTACTGCGAGTGATAGACGCCGCCCGCGCCGCCGAACCCCCACTCGGCGATCGGCACGCCGAGGTGGTTGTAGAAGCCGGCGAAATCGCTGCCGCCGCCGGGATCGCCCATCGCCGGCTCCGCGCTGTCGGCGACGGCCGAGCGCTTCCGCCACACCGCGTAGACGCTCCCCTGCCCGCTCGGATCGGGCACGACGCGCGCGACGTCGCGCAGCGTCGCGCGCAGCGACGGCGAGCCGCCGCCGCCGAAGTTGGGGCCCGACGCCGACACATCCTGGTTCAGGTACGCGACCGCGTGGCGCGACAGCCGCAGCGAGTCGTCCTCGACGTACTCCGTCGAGCCCACGAGGCCCCATTCCTCCGCGTCCCACGTCGCGAAGACGAGCGTGCGCTTCGGGCGGCGGCCGGCCTTCACCTCCTCCATCACCGCGCGCGCCGCCTCGAGCACGCTCACCGTGCCGCTGACGTTGTCGGCGGCGCCGGGGCCCCAGCCGTCGCGGTGCGCGCCCACCATCACGATCTCGTCGGGCTGCTCGCTGCCGCGGATGGTGCCGAACGTGTTCCAGATCGTCTTCCAGCCGTTGGTCGCGGCGTCGGTGGTGACGCGTACGCGCGCGCGCATCGGCCCCGGGCCCACGTGGTAGCGCAGCGCGAGCCCGCCCTGCCACGTCTGCGGCACGCTCGCGCCGCGCACGCCCTCCAGCAGCAGCTGCGCGTTGCCGTAGCCGATCGGCACCACCGGGATGCGCGGCGTCCCCATGCTGTCCACCGGCAGCCGGCGCGCGTTCTCGCGGCTCGGCCAGCCGGGCGTCGAGGGATCGCCGTTGCCGTTGAACACGGAGCCGCGCTGCACGCCGAACGCGGGGCGCATCGGCCCTTCGGGGTACACGTCGCCGCGCACGAAGCCGTCGTCGGCCGGGTCGCTGTAGATGATGAGCGCGACCGCGCCGCGCTTCTCCGCCTCGCGCGCCTTGATGCCGCGGAACGACCGCCCGTAGCGCGCGAGCACGACCTTCCCCTGCACCGACACGCCCATCGAGTCGAGCTGCGCGTAGTCCTCGATCAGGCCGTAGTTCACGTACACGATCTCGCCGCTCGCGTCGCCGGCGGCGCTGGAGCCGTTGACGGTCGGGTACTGCGCCGCGCCCGACGTCGCGTCGCCCGCCACCGCCGGCTCGGCCAGCGACAGCGCGGTGCTGTCGCCCTTCGGGCCGACACGCCACAGCTGCACGCCGGTCGCGTGCGGCATCCAGACGCGGTACGCGCGCACCTCCGTCTCGAGGCCGAGCTTCTTCATCGCGTCGATGACGTAGTCGCGCGTGCGCGCCTGCGCCGGCGAGCCGGCGACGTGCGTCTCGGCCGACAGCGCGCGGACGTGCGCGTGGGCGCGGGCCGTGTCGGGACGCGCGACGACGCTCGCCTCGAGCGCGCGCTGGCGGGCCGCGGCGGCGGGCGAGTAGCCGGGGAGCGGAGCGGCCGGCTGCGCGTGGGCGCGCGGCGCGAGGAGCACGGCTGCCAGCGCGGCGCCGGCGGCGGTCGGGAAGCGTCGGATCACGTCAGGATGCGCGTGGGGTACGGGCCAGGCGGATGCCGCGAAGAATACCGCCGGGATGGGCCGCGGTGGCGCAGCGGAGTGCCCGGCCGTATCGTGGCGCACCTTCCGCCCCACCCCGCCGTGCCGCAGCTCGCGCCCGTCCGCCCCGCCACGTACGCCCCGCCGGCTCCCGCGCCCCACCCGGTCGCGCCCGACGCCGTCGAGCGCTGCCCCAGCTGCGGCGCCGAGCGTCCCGCGCGCTTCTGTCCGGAGTGCGGAGAGGCGCGCGTGGAGGCCGAGGACTTCACGCTCCGCACCTTCGTCTCGCACGCGTTCGAGCAGTTCACGAGCGTGGACGGCGCGCTCTGGCGCACGCTGCGCGCATTGATGCTGCGTCCGGGGCAGCTGACCGCCGACTGGGTGGCCGGCCGGCGCCGCGGCTATGCGCGTCCGCTGCAGCTGTTCGTGCTGGTGAACGTCGCCTTCTTCCTGCTGCTGTCGGCGGCGGGCACGGGGTTCCGCTTCCGGCTGGAGCAGTACACGCACGGCCGCGTGAGCACGATCGTGCTGCGCGACACGACGGCGGTGCAGCAGGCGGTGGCGCGCAAGGCGGCGCGCGAGCGGATCACCGTGGCGGAGTATGCGCGCCGCTTCGACGCGGCCAGCGGACGGCAGCAGTCGGTGTGGCTGCTCCTCGCGCCGTCGCTCGGCGCGCTGCTGGCGGTGCTCTACGCGCGGCGCCGGCGGCCGTTCGTGCAGCACCTCGTGTTCGCGATCCACTTCCTCGCGTTCATGCTGCTCTTCCTCGCGGCCTGGATGGGCACCCTCTCGGTCGTGCTGCACGGCGTGGTGCGGGCGGCGCGGGCGCTGCCGGTGGAGCAGCGGTGGCTCTGGCCGTACGTCGAGACGTTCGTCCGTCTCGCGAACGACGACAACGTGATCGGCGTGCCCGCGCTGGCCGTCGTCGCCGCGTACCTGTTCGTCGCGCTGCGGCGCGTGTATCCCGAGTCGTGGCGCTGGACGCTGGCGCGCACCGCGGTGCTGGCGTGGGTGCTGCCGCGGCTGTTCGACGGGTACCGGGACGTGCTGTTCGCGGTGACGTACTACACGACGTGAACGACGGCGGCGGGCTGCGGATCCTGAACCCCGGATCCTCGGATCCTCGCGCCGGACACTCTTGCCTGGTGGGGAGGATGCGGATGCTCCGGATCTGAGCGGATGCTTCGGATCGCTCCCCATGGCGGCGACGTTCCATGCGCTCGTGCGGAGCGATCCGTCCGATCCGTATCCTCCGAAGCATCCACATCCCCTCCAACAGGAGAGGACCCGAGCGCGAGGCTGGCTGCCGAGGGCACGGAGTGGGATCCGCAGCCCGCAGCCCGCAGCCGCCGTCCCGTGCCGCCGCCCCGTTGCCGGTCGTCCTCCCCGGGTCGATACTTCGCGTCCCCGCCGCCCGTCCCGCCGCAGCACCCGCCCGATGGCCACGCAGCCTCCCGCCACCACGATCGGCAAGTACCAGATCCTCGGCCTCGTGGGCGAGGGCGCCATGGGCGCCGTCTACCGCGCGCTGGATCCGGTGCTGCAGCGCCCCGTGGCCATCAAGGTCATGAGCGACGCCGTCGCGCGCGAGCAGGAGCTGCGCGAGCGCTTCCTCCGCGAGGCGCAGGCGGCCGGCTCGCTCCAGCACCCGAACGTCGTCACGATCTACGACTTCGGCGAGGTGGACGGGCACCTGTTCATCGCCATGGAGTTCCTCGACGGGGAGGACCTCGAGGCGCTGCTGGCGAAGCAGACCGCGCTCTCGCTCTCCAGCAAGCTGGGGATCGCGATCGACGTGCTGGGCGGGCTCTCGTACGCGCACCGGCGCGGCATCGTCCACCGCGACATCAAGCCCGCGAACATCCGCATCACCGACGACGAGCGCGCGAAGATCATGGACTTCGGCGTCGCGCATCTCACGTCGCAGAAGATGACGCGCACGGGGATGACGATGGGCACGCCGAACTACATGGCGCCCGAGCAGGTGACCGCGGGCCCCATCGGCGCGCACACCGACGTCTTCTCGCTCGGCGCGGTGCTCTACGAGCTGCTGACGCACCGCAAGCCGTTCGCGGCCGAGACGCTCCACGCGGTGCTGTACAAGATCGTGAGCGAGCCGACGCCGCCACCCTCGACCTACGCGCCCGAGCTGCCGCCCGAGCTGGACGCGATCGTCGCGAAGTCGCTCGCGAAGGATCCGGAGCACCGCTACCAGACGGCGGCCGAGATGGCGAACGACCTCACCGAGCTGCGTGCGATCATGGGCACGCTGTCGGGGGCGCGGCAGGCGTCGGCGTCGGTCTCGCTCAACGCGCGGCTGGCCACCGCCGTCCCCGGCGCCGCGGCGTCGCCCGCGTCCGCCACCGGTCCGACCGTCGCGCCGCCCGTGCCGGCGAAGACCGGCGCCGGCCGCGGCGCGCTGGTGTTCACGGGCGCGCTCGGCGCGCTGGCGCTGGGGGTGGGCGTGTGGGCCTTCGCGCTCCGCGACCGCGGCGCGCCCGCTCCGACGCCCGAGCCGACCGTCGCACAGGGCCCGGCCACGCCGCCGCCGACGGCCGGGCCCACCGCCAGCGATTCCACGACGGCGCCGGTATCGACGCCGCCCGCGCCCGCCGCGCCCGCCGCGCCGTCGGTCGCCGCGCCGATGCCCGCCGCGCCGCGTCCGCGCGAGGTCGCGGCCGTTCCGAGCGGCACCACGCCCGCGCCCGCGGTCTCCCGCCCCATCGCGACGCCCGGCAGCAGCGCCGCGCCGGCGCCCGTGACGCGGGCGCCCGAACAGCCGGCGCCCGCGCCAGCGAACACGCCCGCGCCCGCGGCCACCACCACCGAGACGGCTGCCGCGTCGTCCGCCAACGCCGCCAGCGAGATCGCCGAGTCGGTCGCCCGGTACGCGCGCGCGATCTCGGCCCGCGACATGGGGGCGGTGCGTGCGGCCTACCCCGGGATCACGGGGGCGCAGGAGCAGAACTTCCAGCGCTTCTTCGGGTCCGTGCGCGAGCTGCGGGCGACGTTCACGCTCAGCAACCTGGACGTCAGCGGCACGACGGCTGAGGGGAAGCTGACCGGGACGTACGAGTTCGTGACGAGTGCGGGGCAGCGCGAGCGCAGCCCGGTGAGCTTCCAGGCGTCGTTCAAGCGCGCGGACGCTGGGTGGGTCCTCACAGCGGTCCGATAGGGTGAAGAGGCGGAGGACGGAAGGGCGGAAGACAGAGAAGCGGAGAACGGAACGGCGTGAAACGGAAGGGCGGACCTTTCGACTCGATACTTCGAGCGCGAAGGGGCCGCCTCATCGTTTCACGCCGTATCGTCTTCCGCCCTTCCGTCCTCCGCCGCTCCGTCCTCCGCCGCTCCGTGCCCGCTCAGAAGGAGTACTCCACCCCCGCCGTGAACGTCGTGTGCGACCGCAGCCCGCCGTCGTTCAGCGGGAAGAGCGCGTTGGCGATGCCGGTGACGCGGCTCGCCGTCGTGAACTTGAAGCCGAACGAGCCGTTCACCACGTCGTCGCGCATCTGCGGGATGTTCGTCGGCTCCACGCTGCGGCGGAACGGCGCGTCGAACTGCACGGTGCCCGGCAGCTCCAGGCGGTTGGAGCCGACCTGCAGCTCCGCCAGCACGTCGGCGGCGAGCGTCACGCCCTTCCCCAGCAGGTGGTCGAAGCCGACCGTGCCGAGGAAGGCGTCGTTGGCCAGCTCGCGGTCGGCGCGGTACAGGTAGCCCGCGTTGGCGTGCGGCGAGAAGCTGCCGAAGCGCGACGACACCACCGCCAGGCCGCGGCCCACGAACTCGCCCGTCCCCATCAGGTTGTCCACCTCGCCCGTGGGGAAGCGCGCGTCCAGCAGGAACGCCACGCCCGTGCGCGCCGAGTTGCTGGCGTTGACCTTGAGGCGCGCCGCGACGTCGCCGATGCCGAACGCGCTCGACGACGTGCTGCGCGTCGCCTGGAGCACCGGGTTCTGCGGCGTGCCGGCGAAGAAGTGCACCGCGTTGCCGCCGCCGAACGGGACGATCTGCGCGTTGCTCGTGCCGCGGAACGAGTTCTGGAGCAGCGGCACCGCGACGCCGAAGTCGACGCGGTCGCTGATGCCGTACGTGACGTAGAACGACGTCACCGCGACGTCGATGTCGAGGTCCAGCGAGACCTGCATCACCTCGTTCTCCAGCACGGGCACGCCGTACTGCGCGCAGTCCTGCCCCCCGTTCTCGGCCGAGCAGCCGGCGGCGTTCGTGTTCTGGTGCGTGAAGTTCACCTGCAGGTCGCGCAGCGGCACGCCGCGCAGCGACGAGAAGTTGAACGACGAGCGGTTCACGCCCGCCAGCACGCGCCCGCGTCCCAGCGTCTGCGCGCGCTCGGCGAAGATCGGGCCGGCGGAGGTCGCGGTGCTCACCGGCACGCCGCCCTCGAAGCGGAACGTCTCGCCGCTCGTGGTGGCGCCGATCGGGATGCTGGCGACGCTCGTGCTCAACGCCTGGCCGATGAAGCCGATGATCGACCCGTTGCTCGCGGCCGCCGACGGGATGAAGTGCGTGCCGTGCGCCTGCACCGTCGCGGGGTTGGTGGACCCGGCCGATCCGGCGAGGAAGAGCGGGTCCTGCCCCGGCCCGAAGATGAAGAGCTCCGCGATCTTCCCGCGCAGGCCGTTGGTGGAGACCGTCGTGGCCTGATGGTCGTGGCCCGCGTGGGCGACGGCCTGCGCGCGCAGCGAGGATGCGGCGAGCAGCCCGCACGCGGCCAGCGCGGCGGGGCGGAGCGGACGGACGGACGGCATGCGGGCGGGGGCGGAGGATGGACGTCGCGCGCCCGCGGCACGGAAGGACGACGGGCGCGACAATACTGACGGCCACATCATCCTCCGGCAACTCCCCGACGGCGCCGGCTGCCCGGCGATCAGCCGTCGAGCTCCTCCAGCGCCACGATCACCGCCTGCTGCAGCCGCGCCTCGCGCTCGGGGCCCTCGGGGATGCTGCGCGCGAGCGCGCCGTACTGGCCGAGCATCTCGTCCTCGACGATCGCCTTCGTGGGGCTGTGGACGCCGAGCTGCTGCAGGCGCACCGTCGCCAGCGTGCGGAGCAGGCTGCGCGTCTCCGCGTCGAGCCCCGCGAGCGTGCGCGGATCGGGCGGCGGCGGCGGGGGCGGCTCGCGGCGGCGGCGGGGCGCGGTGAAGAGCGCGTGCACCGGCGCCAGCTCCACCACGAACGAGCCGGCCGTGTGCTCGCGGAAGCCCTGCAGCACGTTGCGCCGCCGGAGCGACGCGAGCAGCTGCAGCACCGCCTCGCGCACGATCGAGACGCCGTCCACGCTGCCGACGCCGCGCCCCGTGATGACGAGCACCTCGTCGGCGCCGCCCATCTGCTTCTCGCGCAGCCACGCCTCGGTGCGCGCGAGCGCCTCGCTGCGCGTGGGCAGGTGCGCGCGCAGGTTGAGCGTGCGCTCGGGCCCGAAGGTGATCGCGTCGAAGGCCTGGGGCAGCCCGCCGGACGATGCGTCGCCGGGCGGGCGGCCGCGGGAGCGGCGCGCCATGGTCAGCGCAGCGCGCGCCGCAGCACGCGGCCGTCCACGCGCTCGGTGGGCCGCACGCCCAGCACCTCGGCCAGCGTCGGCGCCATGTCGACGACAAGCGCGCGGTCCGCGTACTTGCCCGGCCGGAACGGCGCGCCCCAGAACATGATCGGCACGTGCGCGTCGGTGGGGTTGCCGGCGTTGTGCCCGATGCCGCCGTAGCGCGACCACCCGTTCCACGGCTTGAGCGACACGACCGCCTCTACCGGCTCGTCGGGCGGGAGCATGTGGCGCCACCAGCGCGCGAACTGGTCGCGCGTGGTGTCGGCCGTCGCCAGCGAGCGGCGCAGCGCCACGCGCGCCACCAGCGGATCGGCGCGGATGACGCGCATCGCGTCGGCGACCAGCGAGTCGACGTTCAATCCCGCGGCCTGCACGGCGCGGCGATCGACGCGCAGCATCCCGTAGTTGAACAGCAGCGCGCTGCGCGACACGCCGCGCGCCGCCAGCCGGTCGCGCACGCCCGACACGAGCGCGGTGTCGTTCACGAGGCCCACGCCGGTCGCCGGGTCGGCGGAGCGCGTGAACTTCGCGGCGCCGGGGATCGGCGTCATCCCGTGGTCGGCGGTGAGCGCGATGACGATGCGCGTCGAGTCGCGCTCACGGAACAGCGCGTCGAGGAACTCGCCCAGGTAGCGGTCCAGCCGCAGGATCTGGTCGTGCTGCTCGCGCGAGTCGGGGCCGTAGCGGTGGCCGACGTTGTCGGTCGTCGAGAGCGAGATGTTCAGCAGGTCGGGCGCCGGCCCCCGCCCGAGGTTCAGCGCGCGCAGCCCGTCGAGCGCGAGCGCCAGCGTCAGGCTGTCCATCACCGGCGTCTCCGCGAGCTCGCTGCCCACGCGGCGCGCGGGCTCGGTCGGGATGACGTGCGGGAAGGTGAACGTGCGCCCGCGGTTCTCCACGGGCACGCTGTCGACCTCCGCGTACGCGTCCGCCGGCAGCAGCGGGTTCCAGACGTAGCCCGCGTAGGCCGAGATCGGGTGGCGGCGGTTGAAGTCGCGCACCCACGTCGGCAGCGTGTCGGCGTAGTAGCTGCTGGTCGTGAAGCCCATGTCGGGCGCGTACCAGTACACCGCCTGCTTCGCGCGCCCGAGCGGCAGGATCGCGCCGCGGTCCTTGCGCGACACCGACAGCGCGCGCGTGCTGCTGTCCGCGTTGCGCATCCAGTCGATGAGGGCCGAGCCGCGGAACTTGAACGGCGACGCGCCGACGTCCTTCGAGTCGATGAGCGGCGAGTACGGATCGGGCACGCCCTCGTCGTTCAGCAGGATGCCGGTGCCGCCCGGATGCCGGCCCGACATCGTCACCGAGTGGCCGGGCGCGGTCTCCGTGATCGCGTGGTCGTAGCGCCCCTCGGTGAACACCGCCGCGCCGTCGTACAGCCGCTTCAACCCGCCCGTGAGCTGCGCCCCGAAGCGCGTGAAGTAGTCGGGGCGCATCTGGTCGATGGTGATGAACACGACCAGCGTCGGCGGCTGCACCTGCGCCTGCGCCGCCGAACTCGCAGCGGCCGGCGCGACGGTCTTGGCCACCGCCTGCGCCTGCGCGCCGCCGGCGGGCGCGGCCAGCAGCAGCCCGGTGAGCGCGGCGGTGCGTGCGAGGACGGGAGCGATCGGGGCGGACGTGGGACGCGGCATGCGGCGGAGGGCGGAGGTGGTCCCGGCAATTTACCGTGTCGCACCGTTCATCGGGCCGGACCCGGGTGGGACCCGGGCCGCGCTAGATTGCGGGCATGCCGCAGCCCCCCGCGCCCGCCACGCTCTGGCTCGTCCGACACGGCGAGAGCGCCGCGAACGTCGCCCGCGAGGCCGCGCTCGCGTCCGCGTCGGCCGAGATCGACATCAGGCACTCCGACCTCGACGTCCCGCTCTCCCCACTCGGCGAGCGGCAGGCGACGGCGCTGGGCCGGTGGTGGAGCGAGCAGCCCGCGGCCGAGCGGCCGACGGTGGTGGTGGCGTCGCCGTACGCGCGCGCGCGCCGGACGGCCGAGCGGATCGTGGCGGCGGGCGCGCTGGCGCCGGAGGCGGTGGCGAGCGGCAACGGGGCGGCGCCCGTGCAGGCGGTCCTGCTCGACGAGCGGTGGCGCGAGAAGGAGCTGGGGCTCTTCTACACGCTGACGCACCACGGCGTCGCGCAGCGCCATCCCGAGCAGTGGGCGCTCCGGCAGCAGCTCGGCCACTTCTACTACCGGCCGCCGAACGGCGAGAGCGGCGCCGACGTGGCGTTCCGCGTGCGCGCGGCGCTGGACGCGGTGGCGCGCGAGCACGCCGGCGAGCGCGTGCTGGTGGTCTGCCACCAGATCGTGATCCTGTGCGCGCGCTACGTCCTCGACCGGCTGGACGAGGCGGGGCTGGGCGAGCTGTGGCGGCGCTACGACCTCGCCAACTGCTCGGTGACGACGTACCGTCCGGATGCGACGGGGCGCCTGGCGCTCGAGCGCTACAACTTCACGGTGCCGCTGACCGACGAGGACACGCCGGTGACGAACGAGCCCGCGCACTCCACCGGGCCGGCCTGATGGACGCGCCGCGGGAGACGCGCGCGATGCCCTGGCGCGAGGCGCTCGTGCTGGCGCTGGCCGTCGGCGGCGGATTGTGGCTGGGCCTGCGGCAGAGTCGCGGCGCGGACGACGCCCCGGCCGCCGACGCGCGCGCGGCGACGATGGCGTTCGGGCCGGGCGCGGGCGTCGCGGCGCTCTCGGTGCGCACCGCCGACGGGCGCGTCACGCCGCTGGCGCGGCTGGGCGAGCCGGCGATCGTGATGGTCGTCTCGCGCACCTGCAGCGTGTGCAAGGAGGCGCTGCGCGACTTCGGGCGGCTGGCGGCGGGGCGCGCGCTGCCGCGGCTGTGGGTGGTGACGCTCGAAGGCGCGGACCACGGCGCGGCGATGGTGGGCGCGGCCGACGTGCGGGGCGCGGTGCTGGCCGGTCCGGTGACGCCGGCGGCGGAGGCGCTGTTCACGCTCCAGGTGCAGGGGACGCCGACCTTCCTCGCGCTGGATGCGGGGGGGCGCGTGCAGCGCGTCTACCCGGGCTATCCCGGGCGCGAGGTGATGGCGCCGTGGGTGGCGATCATGGCGGGGGAGCGGGACGCGCTCTGAGCCGCGCTGCGGACTCCGGGCTGCGGGTCCGAACAACGCACTGCATTCGGACAGGATGACAGGATGACAGGATGACCAGGAGGCGCTGCGCGGCGCGACGCTCCATGCGCCGGTGCGGAGCCTCTTCGTCATCCTGTCCGATGCCGTTCAGGGGCTCGCGCGCCGGACCCCTGCTGCCTGTGGGGAGGACGCGGATGCTTCGGATGCCGCGGATGCGGCGGATCGCGCCGCGTGGCGGCGACGCTCCGTGCGCGCCGAGGAGCGATCCGAACGATCCGCTCCGATCCGGCGCATCCGCATCCCCCCAACAGGCCCCATCTCCGCGGCGCGAAGACGCGTTCCGAGGTCCCAGCCGCAGCGCGCAGCCCGCAAGCGCCGTTCGCCCTCAACGCCGCGCACGCCGCTATCGTATTCCGGTGTCCCGGCGCCTCCACCCGCGCCGGGCCTTCACGCGTCCCGGAGCCCCAGCGTGCCCCTCAATCGTCGCGACTTCCTCCTCGGAACGACGGCCGCCGCCGCGGCCGCCGCGCTCGGCGCCCGCAGCGCCAGCGCGCTTCCGACGGGTCCCCTCCCCTCCCCGGGCGATCCCGCCATCCGCGCCCTCGCCATGCGCGCGCTCGACGCGGCCAAGTCGGGCGGCGCCGAGTACGCCGACGTGCGCATCGCGCAGAACCGCACGCAGTTCGTCGCCACGCGCGAGCGCCGCGTGCAGGGCCTCGCCGACGGCGAGACGTTCGGCGCCGGCGTGCGCGCCCTCGTCGGCGGCGCGTGGGGCTTCGCGGCCACCAGCGACCTGTCGCCCGACGGCATCGCCGCCGCCGCGCGCCAGGCCGTCGCGCAGGCCAAGGCCAACCGCGCCGCGCAGGTGCGCCCGCACCAGCTCGCGCCCGTGACGCCGACGCCCAACGGCGAGTGGAAGAGCCCCATCAAGGTCGACCCGTTCGAGGTGCCGGTGGCCGACAAGGTCGCGCTGCTGCTGGCCGCCAACGAGGCCGCGCTGAAGGTGAAGGGCGTCCGCTTCGTCACGTCGGGGATGAACTTCCTGCGCGAGGAGAAGACGTTCGCGTCCACCGACGGGACGTACACCGTGCAGACGCTCTACCGCACGACGCCGAACATGAACATCACGGCCGTCGCGGCGGACAACTCCGACTTCCAGTCGCGGCAGAGCACCGAGGTCGCGCCGATGGGGCGCGGCTACGAGCACGTGACCGAGTCGGACTTCGTCGGCAACGCGCCCAAGTGGGCGGGCGAGGCGGCGGAGAAGCTCGCGGCCAAGCCGGTGGAGGTCGGGCGCTACGACCTGATCCTCAACCCCAGCAACCTGTTCCTCACGATCCACGAGAGCGTCGCGCACCCCACGGAGCTCGACCGCGTGCTCGGCTTCGAGGCGAACTACGCGGGCACCAGCTTCGTCACGCCGCCGGAGAAGGTGCTCGGGCAGCTGAAGTACGGATCGCCGCTGATGAACATCCAGGCCGACCGCAACCAGGTCGGCTCGCTGGCCGCGTGCGGCTGGGACGACGAGGGCGTGCAGCCCGAGACGTACATGATCATCAAGGACGGCGTCGTGGTGGACTACCAGACGACGCGCGAGCAGGCGCCATACCTCGACTGGTGGTACAGGAAGAGCGGCAAGACGATGCGCTCGCACGGCAACTCGTACGCGCAGTCGTGGGCCGACGTGCAGTTCCAGCGCATGCCGAACGTGTCGCTGCTGCCGGGCGAGAAGGACTACGTCTGG
This sequence comes from Roseisolibacter agri, assembly GCF_030159095.1. NCBI lineage: Bacteria > Pseudomonadati > Gemmatimonadota > Gemmatimonadia > Gemmatimonadales > Gemmatimonadaceae > Roseisolibacter > Roseisolibacter agri. The sequence continues at coordinate 99,278 of NZ_BRXS01000002.1, read as the reverse complement.
GAGGACCTCATCAGCGCCACCGACCGCGGCATCGCGATCGTCGGCAACGGCTCGTTCTCGATCGACCAGCAGCGCTACAACGGCCAGTTCGCCGGGCAGCTGTTCTACGAGATCAAGGGCGGCAAGGTCGTGGGCATGCTGAAGGACGTCGCCTACCAGTTCCGCACGCCCGAGTTCTGGGGCTCGCTCGACATGATCGGCGGGAAGCGCAGCTACTGGCTGGGCGGCGCGAACAACGACGGCAAGGGCCAGCCGTCGCAGAGCAACGCGGTGAGCCACGGGTGCGTCCCGTCGCGCTTCCGCAACGTCAACGTCATCAACACCGGACGGACCGCGTGAGCGCCTTCCACGATGCCGGCGCGCCGCGCTCGCTGTTCACCGACGCGAACGCGAGTAGCAACTCGGCGCCCGCCCGCTACCTCTCCCGCGCCGACTGCGAGGCGATCGCGAGGAAGGTGCTGTCGTACTCGACGGCCGACGAGGCGCGCGTCACCATCAGCAGCGGCGTCTCGGGCAACACGCGCTTCGCCGTGAACCAGGTCTCGACCGCCGGCGACACGTACGACGCGGTGGTGACGATGCGCTCCGTGTTCGGGAAGCGCGCCGCCAGCGCGACGACGAACAAGCTCGACGACGCGTCGCTGCGCGCGGTGGTGCAGCGCGCGGAGGCGCTCGCGCGGCTGGCGCCCGAGGATCCGGAGGCGCTGCCCGAGCTCGGGCCGCAGCAGTACCGCGCCACGGAGGCCGGATGGAGCGAGGCCACGGCGACGCTCGATCCCGCGGGCCGCGCCAACGCGGTGAAGGCGGTGACGGAGCCGTCGCGCGGCGCGAACCTGACGTCCACGGGCTACCTCGAGACCAACGCGGGCGCGTTCGCGATCGCCAACAGCAAGGGGCTGTTCGCGTACCGCCGCCAGACGTCGTCGTCGATGACGACCACGGTGCGCACGCCCGACGGCACGGGCTCGGGCTGGGCCGGCGCGTCGCACCACGACTGGACGAAGATCGACGCGGGCGCTCTCGGCGCGCGCGCGATCGACAAGGCGAAGCGCTCGGTGAACCCGGTGGCGATCGAGCCGGGACGCTACACGGTCGTGCTGGAGCCGACGGCCGTCGCCAACCTCGTGCAGCTCATCGCCGGCTCGCTCGGCGCCCGCAACGCGGACGAGGGCCGCTCGTTCTTCTCGAAGCCGGGCGGCGGCACGAAGATCGGCATGAAGGTGGTGGACGAGCGCGTGACGCTGTCGTCCGACCCGTTCGATCCGGAGACGCCGGGCGCGCCGTTCACCTTCGACGGCACGCCGGTGGGCGCCAACACGTGGATCGACAAGGGCGTGGTGAAGAACCTGGCCTACGACCGCTACTGGGCGCAGAAGCAGGGCGTGGCGCCGAGCAGCGTGAGCGGGCTGCGCATGAGCGGCGGCACGGCGACGCTGGAGGAGATGATCGCCAGCACGCAGCGCGGGCTGCTGGTGACGCGCCTCTGGTACATCCGCGGCGTCGATCCGCGGACGATCCTGTTCACGGGGCTGACGCGCGACGGCACGTTCCTGATCGAGAACGGCAAGATCACGCGCGCGGTGAAGAACCTGCGCTGGAACGAGTCGCCGATCTTCATGCTGAACAACCTGGAGATGATGGGCGTGCCGGTGCGCGTGAGCGCGAGCGAGGACGGGAGCCCGGGGCAGGCGATCGTGGTGCCGCCGGTCAAGGCACGCGACTTCAACTTCACGTCGCTGTCGGACGCGGTCTGATCGACGCCCGCTGCTGATGCGAGGCGGGGCCGGTCTCCTTCGTGGAGGCCGGCCCCGCTCTGCATGGGTCCTCGCGCGTGGGCGGGCGGCGGGATGGTGTGCTTCGGCTCCCGGCGACCTTGCGCTGCGGAGCCTCACGGCTGCGCGTGAGTCTCCTTGCTACGGTCGCAGGTCGCCTGCGCGCACCATCCCGCCGCCCGCCCCGGGCATCCGTGCTGTTTGGGCGCCCTCTCGCCGCTCGCCGCTCGACGCTCAGCGCTGCGCGCGCTCGGCGCGCGCTACCAGCCACCGCGCAGGTTCGTACCGCGCAGCTTCCTCCTCGCTGGTCGCTCGCGCGCGCCACGCTTCGAGCGCTGCCACCACGCGCGTCGCACCCACGTCGTCCACGTACTTCATCAACCCGCCGCGCTGCGCGGGGAAGCCGAAGCCGAGGCCCATCACGACGTCGACGTCTTCCGGCGTGCGCGCGATGCCTTCCTCCAGGCAGCGCGCGCCCTCGTTCGCGGTCACGTAGACGACGCGCGCGACGATCTCGTCGGATGCGATGCTGCGCGGCGTGATGCCGCGCGCCGCACGCTGCTCGGCCAGCAGCGCGTCGAATTCCGGGTCGGGGTGGCGCGCCGCGTCGCCGCTCTTCCCTGCCTCGTAGCGGTACCACCCCTTCCCCGCCTTCTGGCCGTGGCGGCCGAGCGCGTAGAGGCGTGCGACGACCGGGCTGCGGCGCGCGCGGGCGCCGTACGCGCGCTGCAGGCCGGGCTGCGCGAGGTGGCTGATGTCGACGCCCGCCATGTCGCTCATCGTCAGGGGGCCCATGGGCATCCCGAACGCGACGAGTGCGGCGTCCACCTCGGCCGGGCTCGCGCCCTCGTCCAGCAGCGCGGTCGCCTCCGCGAGGTACGCCATGCTGAGGCGGTTGGACACGAAGCCGTAGCAGTCGCCCACCAGCACGGGCACCTTGCCGATCGCCGCCACGTGCGCGAGCGCGGCGGCGGCCGTCGCGTCGCTGGTGGCCGCGGCGCGCACGACCTCCACCAGCCGCATCACGCGCGCGGGGCTGAAGAAGTGCAGCCCCACCACGCGCGACGGATCAGACACCACCGCGGCCAGCTCGGCGATCGGCAGCGTCGAGGTGTTGGACGCGAGGATCGCGTCGGGGCGCACGAGCGCCCCGATGCGCGCGAACACCTCGCGCTTCACGTCGAGCACCTCCACCACCGCCTCGACGATCAGGTCCGCATCGGCGAGCGGCGCGTCGTCGAGCGTGGGCGTCAGGCGCGCGAGCAGCTCCCCGCCCTGTGCCTCGGTCGCGTCGCCGCGCGCGACGCGCCGCGCCACGTGGCCGCGCACCGCGGCAACCGCCGCGTCCAGACGCGCCGCGTCGGCCTCGCGCAGCGCGACGTCGTGGCCCGCGAGCAGGTGCACGAACGCGATGTCGCGCCCCATCGTCCCACCGCCGATGACGCCGACGCGCCGCACCGGGCGCACGTGCGCGCGCGCGGCGGCCAGCTCGGGCACCTCCGCGGCCGCGCGGCAAGCGGCGGCGAGGTATGCGGGACCGTCGCTCATGCCGGGCGCGGCGCGGCGTGCCAGAGCACCGCGAAATAGTGGCACGCGCTGCCACCGGCGACGAACAGGTGCCACACCGCGTGCCCGAAGCGCAGCCGCTGGTCGGTCGCGTGGAAGGCGACGCCGCACGTGTAGCACAATCCACCGGCCACCAGCCACGCGAGCCCGGACGGGGAGACGTGCCGCACGAGCGGCACCGTGGCGACGAGGATCAGCCACCCCATCGCCAGATACACGGCGGTCGAGAGTCGCGGGAAGCGGAAGCCGACGGTCCACTTGGCCGTCACGCCGAGCACCGCGAGCACCCAGATCACCACCAGCAGCGACCAGCCCCACGCGCCGCGCAGCGCGCCGAGCAGGAACGGCGTGTACGTGCCCGCGATCAGGCAGTAGATGGCCGAGTGGTCGAGCGTGCGCAGCAGGTGCTTCGCGCGCGGATGCGGCACCGCGTGGTAGAGCGTCGACGTCAGGTACATCAGGAACAGCGTCGCGCCGAACACCGCCATGCCGACGTCGAGCGCCGTATCGGTGTACGGGATCGTGCGTACGAGCAGCACCGGCACCGCGATCGCGCTCGCGAGCAGCCCCAGGCCGTGCGTGATCGCGTTCGCGACCTCCTCCGCCCCCGACTGCGCGCGGCCCGTCACGTCAGGTACCCGCCGTCCGCCATGTGCACGCCGCCCGTGCAGTAGGCGGCCGCGTCGGAGGCGAGGAAGAGCGCCAGCCCCGCGACGTCCTCCGGCACGCCGATGCGCCGGATCGGCTGCTCGGCCAGCGTGCGCCGCAGCACCTGCTTGTCCTGCCAGAGCGCCTGCGAGAACTTCGTCCTGATGAGCCCCGGGCAGATCACGTTCGCGCGGACGCCGGCCGGTCCCCACTCCTGCGCCATGACCTTGGTGAGCGAGATCAGCGCCGCCTTGCTCACGCTGTAGAGGCCGAGGCCCGGCTCCGGCGACACGCCGCCGATGCTGGAGACGTTGATCACGCTGCCGTGCCCGCGTGCGGCCATGCTCGCGTACGCGCGGCGGCAGACCTCGAGCGGCCCCTTCACGTTCACCGCCAGGATCTTGTCGAACACGGCGTCGTCCTGCTCCAGCACGGGGCCGTAGACGGGGTTCACCGCCGCGTTGTTCACGACGACGTCGACGCCGCCCCACTCGGCGATCGTGCGGTCGACCAGGGCGCGCGCCTCGTCGATGCGGCCGACGTTGCAGGCGACCGCCATCGCCTCGCCGCCCGCCTGCCCGATCGCGTGCGCGACCGCGTCCACCGCCTCCTGCTTGCGGCTACTCACCACGACGCGCGCGCCCGCCTCGGCCAGCGCGCGCGCGATCGCCTCACCGATCCCCTTGCTGGCGCCGGTGACGACGGCGACGCGGCCGTCCAATCTGAATCGATCAGTCATCGTCGATCTTCGTTGAGAGCTGCGTGCTGCGTGGTCCGCATCATTGCGCCGGACCCCTGTTGGCCTTTGGGGAGGGATGCGGATGCTCCGGATCGAGACGGATGCTCCGGATCGTCCCGCGTGGCGGCGACGTTCCGTCCATCACGAGGAGCGATCCGAATGATCCGTGCAGATCCGGAGCATCCGCATCCCCCCAATAGGCACCATCTCCGCGGAACGACGACGCGTCCCGAGGTCGTGCACGCAGCACGCAGCACGACGAGAGACTCAGCTCCGCGTGGAGGTCTCGGGAGCAGCGTGCCGCACCCCGGCCAGCGCATATCGAATCGTCCCCTCGACGTACCGCGTGCGGTCGATGCCGCGGTCCAGCCGGTCGCTGATGATGGTCGAGACGATGCCGTGCAGCGTCGCCCACAGCGCGGTCGCGCGGATGCGCGCGTCGTCGTCGGTGGGGACGGTGTCGGGCGCGTAGGCGCGCACGAGGTCGGCCATCAGCTCCAGGTTGCGGCGCGCGCGGCGGAACAGGTCCTTCGGGTACCGCGCCATGCGGTCCGAATGGAACATGAACATGATCTCGTAGAACTCGGGGTTGGCGAGCCCGAACTCCACGTAGGCGCGGCAGACCGCCTCCAGCCGCGCCTCCGGCGTGCCGCCCTGCTCCGTCAGCTCCACCTGCCTGCGGTACCAGCGCTCGAAGCCCTCGTCCATGAGGGTGTGCACCAGCTCGTCCTTGCCCGCGAAGTACAGGTAGATGCTGCTGACGCTGCACCCGACCGCGTTGGCGACGTCGCGCATGCTCAGGTCGCGATACCCCTCGCGCACGAGCTGCGTGCGCGCGGCGTCGAGGACCGCGGTGCGGAGGTCGGTGTCGCGCGGGCGCTGGGCCTCGCGGCGGGCGGCGGACATGCGGGAGACGTGGCGGCGTGGGGAGCCGAACACCGTTCTGGATTGCGGTAGCGTACCGGCCGGTCGCGCCGGCTGTCAAGCACGCGCCGCCTCGCCCTCGATTGACGCCGGCGCGACGCGCGTGCACGATGGGGCACCGCGCCAACCCGGCGCCCGTCCGGGCGCCCGGCCCCGCGATCCCGCCACGCGCATGGGCACCGTGCGACCCGGTACCACCGCGACCGTCGTCGCCGGCCGCGCGCCCGCACCACCGAGCGCCGCGCAGCGCCGCGTGCACGGCCTGCTCGACGGGCGCGCCGAAGCCGGCGACCCGCTCGACGTCGCGTGCTACTACGCGCTGCTCGGCGCCATCGTCCTCGCGATCGCGGTGATGGTCCTCGAGACGGTCCCTTCGGTCGCCACGCGCTGGAGCCTCGCGCTCGGCGCGCTCGACGTGGGGCTCGGCGCCGTGTTCGTCGTCGAGTACGTCGCGCGCGTCTGGTCCGCGCCCGTCGATCCGCGCTACGCGGACGGATGGCGCGGCCGGCTGCGCTTCATGCGCTCGCCGCTCGCGCTGCTCGACCTGATCGCGGTGATGGCGCTGCTGCTGCCGCACCTGACGTTCGACCTGCGCACCGCGCGCATCGCCCGGATCTTCGCGCTGCTGCGCGTCGGCAAGCTGGGACGCACGGCGCGCTCGCTGGCGATGGCGCAGCGCATCTTCCGCGCGCGGCGCGACGACCTGCTGCTGGCGATGGGCGCGGTGGGGTCGCTGCTGCTCGTCGGCTCGACGATGGTGTACTTCGCGGAGCACGACGCGCAGCCGGAGAAGTTCAGCAGCATCCCCGAGGCACTGTGGTGGGGCGTGGCGACCATCACCACGGTCGGCTACGGCGACGTGTATCCGGTCACGACGATCGGGAAGCTGATCGGCGGATGCCTCGCGGTGTTCGGCATCGCCAGCTTCGCGCTGCCGACGGCGATCCTCGGCGCCGCGTTCCTGGAGGAGCTGCAGCGCGCGCGCGGCGTGGACGCGCATGCGCCCTGTCCCACGTGCGGAAGGCCGCCGGCGGACGACGCGGGGAGTGCCGGCTCGACGTGAGGCCGTTGCCCCGGCCGAGTTGCCTCGCCGGCCGAGCCGAGCGTAGCGTAGGGAGCCTTCTCCCCGTGCCGAGGTCGCGCCATGGCGTTCCGCATCCCTGACGGTCAGCTGCCGGACGACGCGCCGGCCGAGCCCATCGGTCCCATGTCATACGACGCGTATCTCCGCTTCAGCGAGAGCCGGGAGCTGCGATACGAGTACGTGGGTGGATTCGCATATGCGATGTCGGGTGGAACGCTCGCACACCATGACATCGGATTGAACGTCGCCGTCGGGCTGCGCACCCGCACGCGAGGCACGGCCTGCCGAGCGTACCACCAGGGATTCCGGATCAGGACGCCACGCGGCGACGTGTACTATCCCGACACGATGGTCTCGTGCGGACCACGCCCGTCGGATGATGCGCTCGACCTGACCGATCCCTGCCTCGTCATCGAGGTGCTCTCGCCGTCGACCGCGCGCACGGACCTCGGCGAGAAGCGGATCGCCTACCAGGAAATCGCCTCGCTCCAGGCATATCTGGTCATCGAGGCGACGTGGCGCGCCGTCCATCGCCACTGGCGCGACGATACAGGGGAGTGGCAGCGCGAGACGATCAGCGGCGCATCGGGGAGCGTACCCCTTCCCTGCCCCGTCGGCGCGACGCTCACGCTCGACGAGATCTACGAGGACGTGCAGGTGCCGAACGAGTCGCCACGGCCGCGGCGCGTGTTCGAGCAGCCCGAAACGACGACGGCCGGCGCGTCGTGAGGACGCACCGGCCGCGCGCGATCATGTAGGACGTCAGGCCGCGGCCGCGAACGGCTGCTCGTCGGCGGTCAGCGTGCGCTGCACGCACAGCGTGTGCGGGCGCGCGCGCTTCTCGGGGAACCACGCGCGCTCCGCCGGCTCGTAGCCCAGCGCGGCGAAGAACGCGGGCTGCAGCGTGTGCGCGAACATCGCGTCGTGGCCGCGCATGCGCGCCAGCGTCTCGACGGCGCACACCACCAGCCGCCCCAGCCCGCGGCCGTGCGCGGCGCGCGACACGGCGACGCTCGTCAGCTCGGCCAGCGACGGCGAGTACTCGCGCAGCGCGGCGCAGGCGAGCACGCGGGCGCGCCCGTCCGTCGCCACCACGAAGTCGTCGATCGCCCGCACGATCTCGCCCGCGCTGCGCGGCAGCAGCAGCGACTCGGCCGCCCACTCCTGGACGAGCGCCGCGATGCCGTCGACGTCCGACAGCCGCGCGCGCCGCACCACGATCTCGTCGCGCGACGGGGCGCCGTCGCGCACCAGCTCCACGGGCGTCACGACTGCGGCCCCTCGGTGATGATGCGCTCGATCGTCTCGAGGCCGCGCGCGAGGTCGTCGCGCGAGATCACGAGCGGCGGCAGCAGGCGCAGCGTGTGGTCGCCGGCGGTGAGGATCAGCAGCCCCGCGTCGCGCGCGCGCGCCACGATCTGCCCCGCCGGCTCGTGCGTGTCGACGCCCCACATCAGGCCCGCGCCGCGCACCGCGCGCACCCTGCCCGTGCGCGCGGCCATCGCGCGCAGCGCGTCGCCGAACCACGCGCCCACCTCGCGCACGTGCGCCAGCAGCGCCGGATCGCCCAGGCGCTCGCAGACGTGCAGCGCGACGTTCGCGACCAGCGGGCCGCCGCCGAACGTCGTGCCGTGGTCGCCCGGCTGGACGGCGGCCGCGATGTCCGCGTTCACGAGCACCGCGCCCATCGGCAGGCCGCCGGCGAGCGGCTTGGCGAGCGTGATCATGTCGGGCACGACGCCGGTCGTCTCGTACGCGAACAGCGTCCCGAGGCGCCCCAGCCCGCACTGGATCTCGTCGAACACGAGCGCGATGCGGCGCTCGGCCGTCATCGCGCGCAGCTCGCGCAGCAGGCCGTGGTCGACGACGCGCACGCCGCCCTCGCCCTGCACCGGCTCGACGATCACGGCGCACACGCGCTCCGCGTCCAGCGTCGCGTCCAGCTCCTTGATGTCCCGCTCCGCGATCGAGATGCCGCCGGCGAGCGGGCGGAAGGGCGCACGGTACTGCGCGCGGTCGGTCGCCGCGAGCACGCCCATCGTGCGGCCGTGGAACGCGCCGCGCAGCGAGATGATCTCGTGCTTCGGGCAGGTGCCGAACGGACCCGGCGCCTCCTCGGCGCCGGCCGGCACCAGGGTGCGCGCCCAGCGGCGCGCGAACTTGAACGCGCCCTCGTTGGCCTCCGCGCCCGAGTTGCAGAAGAACGCGCGCGCGGCGAAGGAGTGGTCGACCATCCACTGCGCGAGACGCTCGCCGGGCTCGGTGCGGAAGAGGTTCGACACGTGGACGAGCCCCGTGTCGAGCGACTCCTGTACGGCGCGCGCGATGCCCGCGTCGCCGTAGCCCAGGGCGTTGACGGCGATGCCGCTCGCCAGGTCGAGGTACGCGCGACCGTCCTCGTCGTACAGCGTGACGCCCTCGCCGCGCACGATGCGCATCGGCGCGCGCTTGTAGGTGCCGAGCAGCGCGCCCTCGGTGGAGGGCGTGGCGGCGGTGTCGGGCACGACGGACGGGGAGACGGCGGTGGCCATGGGGCAGGGCCTGGTGAGAAGCGGTGGTCAGGCCGTCGCCGGAGCCGCGGCTCCGGTGACGATGGCGGTGCCGCGGGCCGGATCGGCCAGCGCGGCGAGATCGCCGATGCGCACGCGGCCGACGCCGCGGGCGAGCGCCGCCTGCGCGGCGTCGAGCTTGGCGGCCATGCCGCCGCCCGCGGTGCCGGCGCGCACGAGCGCGGCCGCCCCGGCGGGATCGAGCGAGGCGACGGGAGCGCCGTCCACCAGGACGCCCGGCACGTCGGCCATGAAGAACAGCTCCGCGGCGCCGACGGCGGCGGCCACCGCGGCCGCGGCGTCGTCGCCGTTGACGTTGAGCGCGACGCCGCGCGCGGCGGTGCTCGCGGAGACGGGGCTGATCACGGGGCAGTAGCCCGCGCCCACCAGCAGCGCGAGCAGCGCGACGTTCACGCGCGCGGGCTCACCGACGCGGCCCATGCGCACGTCCGCGGTGGGCGCGGCCTCCAGCAGCACGCCGTCCTCGCCCGAGAGGCCGAGCGCGGCGACGCCGGCGGCCAGGAGCGCGGAGACGAGCTGCTTGTTGGCGAGCCCGGAGAGCGCCATGCGGATGACGTCGACGTCGGCGTCGGTCGTGACGCGACGCCCGCCGATGAACTCGGGCGTGATGCCGCGCGCGCGCTGGATCTCGCTCACCGCGTCGCCGCCGCCGTGCACGACGACGAGGCGCCCGCCGGTGGCGGCCGACACGGCGGCCAGCGCGGCGGGCAGGGCAGGGTCGCCCTGCGTCCGCCCGCCGAGCTTCACGACGACGGCGCCGCGGAAGACCTCGTGCAGGGCGGCGTGCGCGTCGGCGACCGTGCCGTGCGGGGGAACCACTCCGCTCAACGCGGGAGTCCCGCGGTCTCGTCGAGACCGAGCATCAGGTTCGCGTTCTGGACCGCCTGACCCGCGGCGCCCTTCATCAGGTTGTCGATCGCGGCGAAGACCTGCAGCGTCGGCGTGCGCACGCCCTTCACGGGAAGGACGGTGAGGCGCACGACGTTGCGGTGCTGGACGTCGGCGAGCGACGGCAGCGCGTCCACGACCTCGACGAACGGCTCGCCGGCGTACGCGTCGCGCCACACGGCGAGCGCGTCGGCCGGCGCGGCGGTGACGGGGACCGTGCAGGTGGCGAGGATCCCGCGCGCGACCGGCAGCAGGTGCGGCGTGAAGATCAGGTCGACGTCCGCGCCGAGCGCGCCGAGGGTGGCGCGCATCTCGGGGAGGTGGCGGTGGACGTTGCCGGCGCCGTAGGCGCGGAAGCTCCCGGTGACCTCGCCGAAGAGGAGGTCCTCGCGCGGGCTGTTGCCGGCACCGGTGACGCCGCTGGCGGCGTCGGCGACGACGGTCGCGCCCGTGGCCAGCAGCCCGGCGCGCGCCAGCGGGGCGAGCGCGACGAGGATGGCGGTGGGGTAGCAGCCCGGATTCGCCACCACCTCGGCCGCTCGCACCGCCTCGCGGTTGAGCTCCGTGAGCCCGTACGGGATGCTCGACTCCTCGTCAGTCGGCGCTCGGCGCTCGGCGCTCACTCCGGCGGACGTGAGAGCGAGCGCCGAGCGCCGGGCGCCGAGCGTGGCGAGGAGCTCGCTCGTCAGGTGGCCGGGGCGCAGGTCGGACGACAGGTCGACGACCTTCGCGCCCGCCTCGTGGGCCCGGCGGCTCCACTCGGCCGACGCGCCGTGGGGGAGGGCGCTGAAGACGAGGGCGGCATCGCCCAGCGGGGCGTCGTCGGTGGCGACGAAGGTGACGTCGGTGGGACGACCCGCGACGCCGAGGGGGGCCGGCACGCGCACCGTCTCGCCGCGGCGGCGATCGGCCGTGGCGAAGGCGAGGGTGAGCTGGGGGTGCGCGGCGACGAGGGCGCAGAGCTCGCGCCCGGCGTAACCGCTGGCTCCCAGAATGCCGACCGGAATGTTATTCATAGGACCTGCATAATATTCCAGCCCATCCCCGAATTCAACCGACGCCGAGCTCTGGGGGCGCGTCGTTCCTGCCGGAGGTCTTCCCGTGTCCCGTGTGCCCACGTCCGTGAGCCAGCCGACCAAGCGCGACCGCCAGAAGGCCATCCTGGAGATCGTCGAGGAGACCGCAGTGGGGAGTCAGGAGGAGCTGCGGAAGCTCCTGGTGGGGCGGGGGTGGGACGTCGCGCAGTCGACGCTGTCGCGGGACCTGCACGAGCTGCGGCTGGCGCGGGTGCCGACCGACGACGGCATGCGCTACGTGACGACCGACCAGTCCGGGGACACGGAGCAGGCGCGGGCGGCGCTGGAGTCGCTGCTGCCGCAGCTGTTCGACCGGGTGGACGGGGTGGGGGAGCTGGTGGTGCTCCACACCGTGACGGGCGGGGCGCAGCCGGTGGCGGCGGCGTTCGATTCGGCCGCGTGGCCGGACGTGCTGGGGACGGTGGCGGGGGACGACACGATCCTGATCGTGTGCCGGTCGGCCGCGGCGCGGGAGCGGGTGATCCGCCGCCTGGAGAAGATGGCCGAGGGGTGAGCGCGCGGGGCTCGCGTGCGCGAGCGGGCGTCGGACCGGTGCGGGGCCTCCGCGTGGTCCGGCGCCGTGGTGCCATGGCTCCGCTCGGTGTCCGTTGGCCGTCCCGTGGACGGCGTGTCGGCCGCTTCGCTCGGTAGGCAGGTCGCGGGCCGGCGGCGTGTCTGCCCCGGTGCGTTGCGGGCGCTACGGGTAGATGCCGGGCTCACGGACGGCCGAGCGCCGTCGCGCCGGCCGGTCCGTGATGGGGGCGGTCGGCGGCTGCACCGACCGGTTGAGTGCCCGCAGCATGCGACTGATCTCGACGCAGTGGCCGAGCAGTGGCGCGATGTCGGCCTCGGTGGCGTATCCGAGGCGGACCGAGAGGAAGAGGAGCGTCTCGACCTCCGCGATCGTGCCGAGTGCCTGCGAGATGTAGTGGGCGTACTCGCGGGGGGTGTAGCGGACGTTGCCTTCGGCGATCGCCGCCGGGACTGCCGCGGAGGCGCGCCGCATGGGAACGCCGAGGCTGTCGCGGACGGAGGTGGGGAAGTCGGCGGTGAGGGCGAAGACGCCGCCGGCGAGTTCGAGGGCCTTCTGCCAGACGCGGAGTCCGCGGTAGCCGGGCTGGGTGGGGGTGCGGCCGGCGGCGGCTTCCGCGGCGGCGGCGTCGGCCATCGGTACCTTCCTGCCGTCGTCGGCGGGCTGGGTGGCGTCGGCGCCGAGCGGGTCGTCGGGCGGGGGCGCGGGGTCGGGGCGCGGCGGGCGTCGGCTGGGCATGAGGCGTCTCCGGCAGAGGGTTCGGGCCGAAGATGCGGGGCGCACGACGGGGCGACCGTACCGTGGTGACGCGTGTCGTGCCGTGGTGGGAACCGGCACTGCGGACTGCGGGCTACGGATTCAGGGACGTTCGGGACGCGTCGGCGCGCCGGACCTGGTGGCCTGATGGAGGGAAGCGGATGCTCCGGATCGGAACGGATCGAACGGATCGCTCTTCTCCGTCTATGGGACGTCGCCGCCGCGCGGAGCGATCCGAATGATCCGTTTCATCCGGAGCATCCGCATCCTCTCCAAGAGCCGCAGGGGTCCGGCGCGCCGGCCTGGCGGCGCTGACTAGACGAGGTGCGCCAACTCCTTCCGGCCAATTGACATGCGCCCCCGATTGGTTGATTATGCAAGACTACTGCATACTTAACCGGAGCCTGCGCATGACCTCGCGTCCCGCCGTCCGCACCATCGCCCTCGCGTACTCCGGGGGCCTCGACACGTCGATCATCGTGCCCTGGCTCAAGGAGCACTATCCCGGCGCCCGCGTCGTCTGCGTGGCGGCCGAGATCGGGCAGGGCGACGAGCTCGAAGGGATCAAGGCCAAGGCGATCGCCTCCGGCGCCGACGAGTGCTACGTCGAGGACCTCCGCGAGGAGTACGTCCGCGACTTCATCTTCCCGACGCTCCGCGCCGGCGCGATCTACAACCGGAAGTACCTCCTCGGCACCTCGATGGCCCGGCCGCTGATCGCCAAGCGCCAGGTCGAGATCGCCCGCCGGGTGGGCGCCGACGCGCTCGCGCACGGCTGCACCGGCAAGGGGAACGACCAGGTCCGCTTCGAGCTGACCTACATGGCGTTCGCCCCCGACCTGCCGGTCATCGCGCCCTGGCGCGAGTGGGACATCCGCAGCCGCGAGGACGCGCTCCGCTACGCGGCCGAGAAGGGCGTCCCCGTCGCCGCGACGATCACCAAGATCTACTCGCGCGACCGCAACATCTGGCACCTCTCGCACGAGGGCGGGCAGCTCGAGGACCCGGCCGTCGCGCCGGCCGAGGACATGTTCCAGCTGACGACCGACCCGGTCGCGGCGCCGGACACGCCCGAGGAGGTCACGATCGAGTTCGTGAAGGGCACGCCCGTCGCCGTCAACGGCAAGGCGCTCGGCCCCATCGCGCTCGTCGAGACGCTGAACGCGCTCGGCGCGAAGCACGGCGTCGGCCGCATCGACCTCGTCGAGGACCGCATGATCGGGATGAAGTCGCGCGGCGTGTACGAGACGCCGGGCGGCACCATCCTCTACGCCGCGCACTCGGAGCTGGAGCAGCTGATCCTCGACCGCCGCACGCTGGCCGCCAAGGACCTCATCGCGCCGCGCTACGCGGACCTCGTGTACGAGGGCCGCTGGTGGACGACGGAGCGCGAGGCGTACGACGCGTTCGTGAACGCGACGCAGGAGCGCGTCACGGGCACGGTCACGATGCGCCTCTTCAAGGGCTCGGCCGTCGTCGTGGGCCGCGAGAGCAAGTTCGCGCTGTACGACGAGCGGTTCGTCACGTTCGGCGAGGACGACGTCTACCAGCAGAGCGACGCGGCGGGCTACATCCGCCTCTACGGGCTGTCGCAGCGCGTGCGCGCGATCAAGGACCAGGAGATGCGCCAGCACCACTCGCTGACGACGCCCGACCCCGAGGTCGGCGACAAGCCGGCGGAGTCGGGCGACGCGAAGTTCCCGCCGAGCGAGCAGGAGCTGGCGGAGGCGTCGGCTTGAGCGAGGCGGGCGGCGCGCACAAGCTGTGGGGCGGCCGGTTCGCCGGCGGCCCGTCGCCGCTGCTGGACGCGATCAACCGCTCCATCGGCGTCGACTTCCGCCTCTGGCCGCACGACGTCCGCCTGTCGAAGGCGTGGGCGATCGCGCTCGGTCACGCGGGCGTGCTGACGATGGACGAGAGCCGCGAGCTGGAGCGCGGCCTCGGCATCGTCGCGCAGCAGCTCGCGGACGGCGCGCAGCCGATCGCGAGCGACGAGGACGTGCACACGATGATCGACCGCCTGCTGCACGACGCGGTCGGCGCGGTCGCGAGCAAGCTGCACACGGGCCGGTCGCGCAACGACCAGGTGGCGACGGCCACGCGCCTCTGGACGATCGAGGCGTGCGGGCGCGTCGACGCCGCCGTGCGCGCGCTGCAGCAGGTGCTGGTCACGCAGGCGGAGGCGCTGGAGACGGCGCTGATGCCGGCGTACACGCACCTGCAGCGCGCGCAGCCGGTGAGCGTCGCGCACTGGCTGCTGTCGCACTTCTGGCCGCTGGAGCGCGACCGGCGCCGCCTGGCCGCCGCCGCGCGCGGCGCCAGCGAGCTGCCGCTCGGCTCCGGCGCGATCGCGGGGACGGCGTTCCCGGTGTCGCGCCTGCTGCTGAAGGAGTCGCTCGGCTTCCACGCGGTGGCGCGCAACAGCATCGACGCGGTGAGCGACCGCGACTTCGTGGCCGAGGCGATCTTCGCGCTCGCCATGATGGGCGCGCACCTGTCGCGCATCGCCGAGGACCTGATCCTGTTCGGGTCGAGCGAGTTCGGGTTCGTGCGCTTCGGCGACGGCTTCTCGACGGGCAGCAGCATGATGCCGCAGAAGCGCAACCCGGACGCGCTGGAGCTGGCGCGCGGCTCGGCGGCGCGGCTGCTGGGGGACCTGGTGGCGATGCTCGGCACGCTGAAGGGGCTGCCGACGGGCTACAACAAGGACCTGCAGGACGACAAGCGCGCGCTGTTCGACGCCGTGGACACGATGCTGCTGGTGGTGCCGGCGGTGGCGGGCACGGTGGACGAGCTGACGTTCGAGACGGCGCGCATGGAGTCGGCGCTGTCGAGCAGCATGATGGCCACGGACCTCGCGGACTATCTCGTCCGCAAGGGCGCGACGTTCCGCGAGTCGCACGGCGCCGTGGGCGCGCTGGTGCGCGAGGCGGAGGAGAAGCGCATCGAGATGTACGAGCTGCCGCGCGAGCGGTTCGCGCAGGCGCACGCGCTGTTCGGCGACGACGTGCTGGACGCGCTGTCGGCGCGCAGCAGCGTGGCGCATCGCGAGGCGATCGGCGGGACGGGCCCGAAGGCGGTGCGCGAGCAGATCGAGGCGGCGCGCGCGGCGCTGGGTCCGGCGCAGGACACGCCGGCGCACGGGAACGAGCTGGTGGCGAACGTCGCGCTCTGAGTCGAGCGTCGCGCGTGTAGCGTCGAGCGTCGAGCGGGTCCGGCGGCAGGGAGCACTCCCTCGCACCGGACCCGCTCGACGCCATACGCTCGACGTCAGGCGCCGAACGCCGTCTTCAGACGTGCGCCCGCATACGCCTGCGCGTCCCTCGCCCTGTCCACCACCGCCGCGGCGCCGAAGAACTCGTGCGCGACGCCGTCGTACAGGCGGCGCTCGACGGGGACGTTCGCGGCCTTCAGCGCCTGCTCCAGCATCATCCCGTCGTCGCGCAGCGGGTCGATCTCGGCGTTGATGATCGTCACCGGCGGCAGGTCGGCGAGGTTCGCCTTCACCAGATTGATGCGCGGGTCCTGCAGGTCGGCCGGGGTGCGCGTCGCGTGCTTGGCGAACCATCCCATCATCGGGCGGTTGAGCGGCTTCGCCATCGCGTAGCTTTCGTACGACGCCGTCGTCGTGTCGGGCTGCGCGATGGGATAGACCGAGATCACGGCCGTGGGCTTCTGCAGCTTCGCGTCGCGCGCGGCGACGGCCGTCGCCACCGCGAGGTTGCCGCCCGCGCTCTCGCCGGCGAGCGCGACGCGCTTCGGGTCGCCCTTGATGGACGCCGCGTTCGCGAGCGCCCAGCGATACGCCGCGAGCGCGTCGTCGTGCTGCGCGGGGAACTTCGCCTCCGGCGCGAGGCGGTAGTCGACCGACACGACGACCGCGTTCGCCTCCTTGGACAGGCCGCGCGCACCGCCGTCGTAGACGTCCTTGCTCGCGATGACCCAGCCGCCGCCATGGTAGTAGACGATGACGGGGAAGGGGCCGGCGCCCGCGGGCGTGTAGATGCGCGCGGGGATGCTGCCCGCCGCGCCGGTGATGCTGCGATCCATCGACGTCACGCCGGGCACGAGCGCGGTCGGCACGGTGTCCCTGCCCTGCGCCACGAGCAGCGCCATCACGGCGTCCTTCGGCGACGGCTGCTGCCGCGCCTCCTGCGGCGTCAGCGTCTCGATCGGCCTGGGGCCGAGCGCGGCGTGCTGGTCGAGCAGCGCCTTCATCTGCGCCTCGGGCGCGGCCGCCGCGCTGTCCGTCACCGCGCCCGCCGCGGAGTCCGCGCGCCGCTCGGCGCCACCGCCGCAGGCGGCCAGCAGCGCGAGCCCCGCCGCGCCGCACCATCTCGTCATCGTCGTTCCGTCACGACCCGTCATCGTCCCCTCCTCCCATGCCCGGTGGTCGCGCGCCACACGACCCCATCGCGCGGCGCGATGTGATGCGGCAGCTGGCGATGGCAAGGACGTCGCCATCGAGCGCTGCGGACCGCGGGCAGCGGGCCGCGGATGCGCTCCGTGCCTTCGCAGCCGTCATCACGCCGGACCCGTTGGCCCTTTGGAGGGGTGCGGATGCTCCGGATCGGAACGGATCGTTCGGATCGCTTCTGTCGGGTGCAGGGAGCGTCGTCGCCACGCGGGACGATCCGCAACATCCGCATCATCCGGAGCATCCGCATCCTCACCAAAAGCCACGGAGGGCCCGCGCGCCGGACCCGGACGGCAACGGCAACAAGGATAGAGTCTGACAGGATCTGATAAGAGCGGATGGTTCCGCGTGGCGGTGAGCTTCCTCGCACTCCACCGGAGCCATCCGTCGTTATCAGACGTTATCCGATCGTCATCCTCGCAATGCTGTTCGCCGTTGCGCTACGCCCGCGCGCCCCGCAGCGCCGAGCGGACCATGACGTACTCGCCGACGTTGTCGAGCGTCAGCAGGCCGAGCAGCGTGCGGCCGCGCACCACGGGCATCGCCTGGCAGTCGCAGTCCTTCAGGCGCGCGAGCGCGTCCTCCAGCGCCTCGTCGGGCGCGGCGACGGCGAAGTCGGTGCGCATCGCGCCGCGCACGGGTGCGGCCTGGCCCTGGTCGCGCAGCGCCTGCAGCAGGTCGCGGCGCGTCAGCACGCCCACGAGCGCGCCGTTCTCGATCACGGGGAAGTCCTGCTGGAAGCCCGCGAGCAGCAGCTCCACCGCGCGGCCGATCGGCTCCTCGGGGGCGAGGGTGCGCACGTCGGTGATCATCACGCGCGACAGCGGCAGCTCGCTGATGCCGCTCTCGCCGGAGACCGCGTCGGCCTCGCTGGCGGCGGCCATCCAGACGAACAGCGCGACGAGCACGAGCATCGGCGTGTGGAACCAGAAGAACCCCGCGAGCCCGAACAGCACCGCGAACACGCGGCCGATGGTCGCCGCGCGCACGGTGGCGCGCGCGTAGTCGCCCGTGCGCCACGCGATCAGCGCGCGCAGCACGCGGCCGCCGTCCATCGGGAACGCGGGCAGCAGGTTGAACGCCGCGAGCCAGATGTTGACGCCGAGCAGCTGCTGCGCGAGCGAGCGGCCGAAGAAGTTCGCGTCGGCCGTCGAGACGGCCATCGGGTCGGGCGCGCTGTCGAACAGCCGCAGCCCCGTCCACAGGAGGATGGCCAGCGCGACGTTCACCGCCGGCCCGGCGAGCGCCACCATCAGCTCCTGCCGCGGCTCGCGCGGCATGCGCTCCAGCCGCGCGACACCGCCGATGGGAAGCAGCGTGATGTCCTGCGTCGCGATGCCGTAGCGCCGCGCCGTCAGCGCGTGCCCGTACTCGTGCATCAGCACGATCGCGAAGACGAGCCCCACGAAGCCGACCGCCATCGCGCTCGCCTCGTACGACCGCGTGCGCTGGTACGTGCTCAGCGCATAGAAGGCGAGCAGCAGCAGGAACGTCGCGTGGACGTGGACGTCGATGCCGGCGATGCGCGCGATGCGCCAGGACCACTTCACGGAAGGGCGGGTGCGGGGACGTGCGTGGGCGCCTCCCGAAACGTCGCACTTCGGGACCGCACGGGCCAGCGGGTGACCGCCCTCCCGTCAGGGCGCGGCGGCGAGCGACGCGGTGCGCGGGTACGAGAGCCGCGAGCCGTCCACGCGCTCGATCGTCAGGCGCGGCGCGCTGCCCTCCCGCGCGAACGCGAAGCGCGTCGTGCCCGCCGCGAAGCGGTCGTCGCCGAGCGGGACCAGCACGTCGCCCATGACGCCGGGCCGCGCCCGGTATACGAGCCGCCCATCCACGAGCTCCACGCGGCGGCCGCCGTCGTACACGCCGGTCCAGCGCGCGAGCGACGCGGCGTCCGGCCGCACGTCCTTCAGGCGCGCCTCCACCGTCTCGGCCATGCGGGCGAGGAACGTGCGCCGCTCGTCGTCGGTGGCGCGCTGCGCGATGGTGCGCAGCGCCGCCGCGTGCGCGACGTCGAGCGCGCGCTCGGCCGGCACGCGCACGTCGGGCTGCACGCCCACGCGCTCCCACTCGAGCCCGGACTCGGGATCGCTGACGCGCGTGATGGAGACGCTGCCGACGAAGCCGTGGCCGACCGGCACGCCGCGCACCATGTGGCCGGCGCCGGCGGTGCGGTCGCCGACGATCGTCGCACGCTTCCGGTTGCGGAGCACGAAGGTGAACTCCTCGGCCGCCGACGCGGTGCCCTGGCTCGTGAGCACGTAGAGTGGCACGTCGGGGCGCCGCGGGCCGGGCACCCGCGCCACGCTGCGCGAGACCTCGTCGCGGCCCGTGCCGCGCTCCACGACGCGGATCGTGGGCACCGGCGTCTCACCGAGGAAGTGGCTGAACGCGAGGTGGCTCATCTGCCCGCTGCCGCCGCCGTTGCGCCGCACGTCGACGATCAGCGCATCGGTGCGCGAGAGGAAGCGCATCGCGTCGCCGAGCGCCTCCTCGACGCCGGGCGCGCCGATGAAGCCGGTGACCTCGAGGTAGCCGACGTTGCCGGGCAGGATCTCCACCCGCTCGAGGCCGAAGTTGCGGGCGCGCGCCTGCGCCGACGGGTCGCCACCGGAGGGGCCGGGCGTCGCGCCGCCGCGAAACTGGAGCCCCAGGTGCAGGTCGCCGTTCACGGAACGCAGGTCCGTCGTCACCAGCTCGGCGAAGCGGGCGGGCGCGGCGGCCGTGTCGTACGCGCCGGCGCGCAGGCGGCCCCGCAGCCGGTCGGCGATCAGGCGCGCGGTGTCGGCGTCGACGTACAGGCGCGCGAGCTGTCCGGCGAGCGCGTCGATCACCTCGGCGCGGGCGGCGGCCGAGAGCGGCGTCGCGGCCGGCGCCTGCGCGCACGCCGGGCCGGGGAGGACGGCGCCGACCGCGATCAGGGCGCCGGCGAGCGAGCGGAGGGCGGAGCGGCGGGCGGACATGGGGTCTCCGGGGCGTGGCGTGGGACGGCGGGGCGCGGGCCGATGGATAGCCGTCGGCTGACTCTTCCGGATGGGTCACCCGGAGGAGTCGCCGCGGTTCACCCCCTCCGGCTCACCCGCTTCCGCGCAGGCGCCGCAGCCGATCGGTGACGCTGCCCGGCACCAGCAGCGCGTCCGCGATGGTGGCGATCTCCTCGGCCTCGCGCCAGGCGCGCTCCAGCTCCGCGAGCTCGCCCTCCAGCGCCCGCCGCTCGCGCTCCTCGTGCGCCGCCATCTCCAGGGCCAGCCGGACGGCGGTCGGGAAGCGGCTCACGACGCCGTCCTCGCCGAGCTGCCACGAGCGGCCGTAGAAGCGCCGCCGCTCATCGTCGGCCACGCGCTCGAAGAGCGTCGCCGGATCGGGGGTCTCGTCCAGCATCGCGACCGCGTCGCGCACCGTGCGCGCGCTCCCGCCCGCGTGGTTGACGCGCGGGAGCAGCGTCGCGGCGGCGCGCAGCGCGTCCTCGCCCTCCAGGATGACCGACCGCGTGGGCTGATCCATCGTGAGCCAGCGCTCCGCGCTGGCGTCGTCCGGCAGGACACCGTGCACCTCCAGGCGCCAGCGCGCCTCGCCGAACGGCACCAGACGCGCGCGCTGCGCGTGCATGGCGGCCACGCGCAGCGTTCGCGCGGGCGAGACCGGAACGGAGAGCACCCGCTTCGAGCGCCGCGCGTTGAGCAGCACGTTCACGGAGTTGAGCAGCGGCCACACGGTGCTCAACGAGACCAGCCCGAGCACCGGCCCGGCGACCACCGCCGCGCCGGCCGCGCCCACGGTGCCGACGCCCATCGCGATCGCGCGCCGCTGCCGCCGCCCGAACTGGTCGCCGTAGCGCCAGGCCGCGAACTCGGGGCGCAGCGGCCGCCCGATGCGCACCAGCTCCGTCCCGTCGGCGACGCGCGCCAGCCCGACGTTCTCGGTGGCCACGCGGCGGCGCGTGTCGCGATACAGTCGCTCGGCCGCCTCGATCGCCTCCCAGCGCTCGTCGAGCGGCGTGAGGTTCCAGCGCTCGCACGCGCGGCACACCACCCAGAGCCGCCCGCGCGCGGCGTCGTACGCGAGCCGGCGGCCGACGGGGAAGGCCTCGATGGCCTCGTTGCGGCCGAGGTCTGCCTGGCAGAACAGACAGCGCGCGTACATGGGACGCGGTGGGTCAAAGCACAGCGGGGCGTCGAGGATCTCCTCGACGCCCCGCTGTCACGCACCCGGCTCGGTTCAGCCGGCGCGCTGGACGTTCTCCGCCGCGGGACCCTTCTGGCCCTGGACGATATCGAACTCCACGGCATCACCCTCGGCGAGCGTCTTGAAGCCCTGGCCCTGGATGGCGCTGTAGTGGACGAAGCAGTCCTTGCTGCCGTTGTCGGGCGTGATGAACCCGAAGCCCTTCGCGTCGTTGAACCACTTCACCTTGCCGGTCGTACGCATGTCCAGCTCTCCTTGTGTGTTGATTTGTCCAGGGAGCGGAACACGCCGTACCCCGACAAACTCCGCGATACCTGCATCCATCGCGGTGGATGTTCTCGGCACGACGCACGACACCCGTGTCATGGTCCCACCGAGGCAGGACGAAGATACGGGTGGGTAGGGGGTCGCACAATAGCGCAGCAGTTTACCCCCTCCAAGGGACGAGGTTCCGTCGCGGTTCGCGAGACGTGCGGCGGGTGTCGGAAGCGCTGCCCGCCGTTGCCCGCGGCGGCCGGCGGCCGCATCGTGGCGCGCACGCGAGGCCGCCCCGTCGACCATCCGTCGACCACCCGCTCCCGGAGCCGCATGCGAGTCCGCACCCTGCTGGCCGCCACCGTCACGCTCTCCGCCACCCTCGTGGCCCCTATCGCCGCACAGCCGGTCGCGCGCCCCGCGCCGCGCCTCGGCGTCCTGGCCGGCGCCAGCATCGCCACCCTGTCCGGCGATCCGGTGGACGAGTGGGGCAACCGCACCGGGTTCGTGGCCGGGGCGGCGCTGACGGTTCCGCTGACGTCCGTCGTCTCGTTCCAGCCCGAGGTGCTGTTCGCCCAGAAGGGCGCCGCGCTCTCGGAGGACGGCTTCACGGCGACCTTCAAGCTCGATTACGTCGAGGTGCCGCTGCTGCTGCGCGTCGACATGCCGACGACCGGCAGCGCGGTGCGGCCGCACCTCTTCGCGGGGCCCGCGCTGGCGTTCAAGGCGTCGTGCGACGTCGAGGCGTCGGGTCAGGGTGTCAGCGCGTCGCGGCCGTGCCGCGACATCGCGAACGAGGAGGACGAGGAGGACCTCAAGTCGTTCGACGCGGGGCTGATGCTCGGCGGTGCGCTGGGCTTCGACATCGGACGGCAGCGGCTGAACGTCGGCGCGCGCTACACGCTGGGGCTCACGAAGCTCGTCTCCGCCGACGATGTGAGGAACCGCGCGATCACGCTCTACGGCAGCCTCGATTTCCCGCTCGGGCGCTGACGCCCGCGCGTGTCCGCGCATGCGGAACGGCGGCGGACGAGAGCTTCTCGTCCGCCGCCGTCGCGCGTCCCGAAGGGCGATCCGCTCAGAAGCGGATGCCGACGCGGATCGGGATGAGGTTGAGCGCCGTGTTCTCGGTCTGGATCGACTGGTAGCGGATGTCGCCGAAGGCGGTGATGCCCGAGAGCGGGATCTCGAGGCCGGCGCCGAGGTTGAAGCCGAACTTGTTCTCCGAGTCCGCGCCCTCGACGGTCGCGCCGACGTTGAACAGGCCCACGCCGCCGAGGAGGTACGGGCGCGCCGTCTCACCCGCGAACTTGTACAGCACGTTCGCGACGCCGCTGATCACGCGGGTGTCGGACGGGCTGCCGATGTCCAGCTCGTCCTTGATGCTGAAGCGCTGGTAGTCCACCTCGACGCGGAACGCGATCGGCGACGCCGGGCGCGTGAACTCCAGCAGGCCGCCGGCGAGGAAGCCCGACTCGAGGACGTCGCCGAAGTCGCCGGTCGGGATCGACAGGCCGCCCGCGACGCCGAAGCTGACGGGGCGGGTCGGCGCGCCGGTGCCGGTGGTCTGCGCGTGTGCAGCCGTCGTGAGGGCCAGCGCCAGCGGCGCGGCGGCGAGGATGCGACGGAGAGTCGTCATGCGATGCGGGGCGTGGGTGTTCGAGCCGCGCCCGGAAACGTCTGGAGACGTCAGGGCGCGCGGGGTGCGCCGGGCGCAGGCGCAGGAGTCGCGCCACCACGCGCCGTGTCCGCGCCCGCCGGCGCCGCCGGTGTGCCGGGCGTCACCGGGGTTCCAGGCGTTCCGGGCGTTCCGGGCGCCAGCGGATCCACGTCCACCGCGCGCACGCCGGTGGCGAAGTAGTCGGTCTCGCCGAAGCACGTGGTCGGCACGCCGCGGTGCTCCTCGTAGCTGAGCGCCACGCGCCGTCCCTCGAGCTTCTGGATCTGCGCCGCCACGGCGTCGTCGCGCACGGAGTAGTTGAACAGCTCCGGCGCCTGCCCCGGCACGTTGGAGAGCGCGAGCTCCCCCTCCCACGTCTTACACAGCCAGCCCTTGCGCGAGAGCTTCTGGTTGTAGCCCGTGCGCGTGCCGTTCGAGTACGAGAAGCCGAGCGCGATCGCGGTCCAGACGCCGATGACGAGCAGCGGCGCGAGGACGAGCGTGGCGAGCGTGAGCTTCCCCCAGTTGCGGCGGGCGAAGGAGCCGCGGGGAGGCGCGTCGGAACTGGTCATGGGCGTCGGGCGATTGGGGGAGTGGGCCTGCCGGAGAGTATCCCTCGGCCGTCCCGGCCGCGCTAGCTTTCGCAGGGGCCGCGCCGTCGGCCGCCATCACCTCCCCGTCGTGCCTCCGCCGTGCAGGACCTGCCGTGAGCTCCGTTCCCCTCCCGATCGCCGGCGACGCGCCCGTCGCGTCCGCGACCAGCGCCACTCCCGTCACCACCTTCGGCGCGCGCCGCCCGTCCGTCACCGCGCGCGTGCGCGGCGTGGGCGTGGGCGCGTCGCAGCCGGTGGTCGTGCAGTCGATGACGAACACCGACACCGCCGACGCGGCCGCGACGGCGCTGCAGGTGGCGGCGCTGCACCGGGCAGGCTCGCAGATCGTGCGCGTCACGGTGAACAACGACGAGGCGGCGGCCGCGGTCCCCGAGATCCGCGCGCGGCTCGACGACATGGGCCTCGACGTGCCGCTGGTGGGCGATTTCCACTACAACGGCCACCTGCTGCTGACGAAGCACCCGGCGTGCGCGGCGACGCTCGACAAGTACCGCATCAACCCGGGCAACGTCGGCACGCGGCACCGCGACGCGAACTTCACGCAGATCGTGCAGGTCGCGATCGACCACGACAAGCCGGTGCGCATCGGCGTGAACTGGGGCTCGCTCGACCAGGACCTGCTGACGCAGATGATGGACGCCAACGCGGCCGCGGGGCATCCCCGCGACGCGAAGGACGTCTACATCGAGGCGATGCTGGAGAGCGCGCTCCGCTCCGCCGCGCTGGCGGAGGAGGTGGGGCTCGGCCACGACCGGATCATCATCAGCGCGAAGGTGAGCGTCGTCGCGGACCTGGTGGAGGTGTACCGCCGCCTCGCGCGCCGCTGCGACTACCCGCTGCACCTCGGCCTCACCGAGGCAGGGATGGGGAGCAAGGGCATCGTCGCGTCGACGGCGGGCCTCGCGATCCTGCTGAGCGAGGGGATCGGCGACACGATCCGCGTCTCGCTGACGCCGAAGCCGGGCGGCGACCGCACGGAGGAGGTGCTGGTCGCGCAGCAGATCCTGCAGTCGCTGGGGCTGCGGTCGTTCGCGCCGCAGGTGACGGCGTGCCCGGGGTGCGGGCGCACGACGTCGACCTTCTTCCAGCACATGGCGGAGGACATCCAGACCTACCTGCGCGAGCAGATGCCGGTGTGGCAGCGCTCGCACCCGGGCGTGGTCGAGATGAAGGTCGCGGTGATGGGCTGCGTGGTGAACGGCCCGGGCGAGAGCAAGCACGCGAACATCGGCATCTCGCTGCCGGGGACGTTCGAGGAGCCGAAGGCGCCGGTGTACATGGACGGACGGCTGCTGACGACGCTCAAGGGCGACAACATCGTCGCGGAGTTCCTCGAGATCCTCGAGGGCTACGTCGCGCGGACGTATCCGGCGGCGGACGTCGTGCGCGAGCCGGCGGGCGTCTGACGTCGCTCCAGAGCCGGAACTGCAAACGGCTCAGACAGGATTACCAGGATTTGCAGGATTGACAGGATTACGCTCCGCGTGGCGGTACGCGCTTTCGCGCCACGCGACGCCATGAATCCTGTCAATCCTGCAAATCCTGTAATCCTGTCGCATGCTCCTCCGGTCCTCGCGCGCCGGACCCGGAACTGCGAACGGCTTAGACAGGATTAGACGGATTCAACGGACAAGAGCGGATTACGCTCCTCGTAGCGCGTGACTCCATGCGCCGTGAGGAGCGTAATCCGCTCTTGTCCGTCCAATCCGTCGTGATCCTGTCTAAAGTAGTTCGGGCCCGGCGCGCCGAACTACGACTGCTCGACGCCCGACGCCGCCGTGGTGAGCGCGTCGGCGGCGGCGCGCAGCTCCGCGACGACGGGCGTGTCGAAGCCGACCGCGAGCAGCTGCTCGGCCACCTGCTGGTACCAGCGCAGCCGCGCGTCGCGGCCCTCGCTCACGCGCTGCCACACGGACTCGGGGAACGACGTCCGGCGCAGGTCGGCGAGCAGCGCGCTCGCCTCGTGCACCTCGTGCGCGGCGCACACCCAGCGCGCGGCGTCGGGCGCGGCGGCGAGGCGCGCCAGCAGGTCGCCCTTCTGCTCCTCGTGCGACAGCTCGATGCCGTCGTCGTCGAGGCGGCGCGGAACCGCGGCCAGCAGCACGTCCACCGTCGTCTCGCCGAACTTGTCGGCCAGCCGCTCGCGCACCGCGTCCACGCTGTAGCCGTCGCGCAGGTAGTCCTCGACGGTCTGGCGCAGCACGCCGGCGACCACCGTCGCCTCGTCCTGCCCGTAGCGCGTGAGCATGACGGCGAGGTTCGCGGGCGCCGTGAAGTATGGCAGCCGCGTGCCCTTGCGCACCTCGCGGTCGTGGTGCTTGTCCGCGAAGGCGAGCGCGTGGTGGATGCGATCGGAGTAGCCGGTCATCGAGCCCGTCGTGCGGGTGAGGCGGGGCGGGGAATCTACAGCGCGGCCAGCGCCGGTGCTTCGCGGAACCAGGCGAGGATCCGCTCCAGCCCCGCGCGGTCGTCGTCGTCGAAGGTGGCGCGGTGCTCGGAATCGACGTCGAACACCGCCAGCAGCGTCCCCGCCGCGTCGTACACGGGGACGACGATCTCGCTCAGCGAACGGCCGTCGCAGGCGATGTGGCCCGGGAACGCGTGCACGTCCTCGACGACCACCGTGCGCCCCTCGGCCGCCGCGGTGCCGCAGACGCCGCGCCCGAACGCGATCTCGAGGCAGCCGAGCGTGCCCTGGTACGGCCCGACCCGCAGCAGCGCGCCGGGTTCGACGACGCGGTAGAAGCCGGTCCACAGGTGGCCGAACGCGTGGTGCACGAGGCAGCTGACCGTCGCCATGGCGGCGATGGGATCGGAGACGCCTTCGAGGACGGCGCGGACGTGCTGGTCGAGCTCCGCGTAGGCCTGCGCCTTGGGGCGATCCCTGAGGTCCAGCGTGATCTCTGACATCGTCGTGAAAATCGGAGGACGGAACGGCGGAGAACGGAACGGCGGAGGACGATGCAGCGTGAGACGATGAGGCGGACCCTTCGAGCGTGGCGCGTCGAGCCGAGAGGGCCGCCGTATCGTCTCACGCCCTGTCGTCCTCCGCTTCATCGTTCTCCGCTGCTCCGTCCTCCGCCTCTGCGCTCAACTACGAATCTGGGATGCGGCGATCAGGTCGAGCACGAGCAGGGCGAGGCCCTGCGTGACGATCCCCAGCCCCGCCCCCACGCCCCCCAGCCGTCGGCCGAGGAGCCAGGCGGTGACGGCGAGCGTGGCGCCGACTCCCACGTACCCCGCGTCGAGGCCGATGTTGAGCCAGAGCACGCGCTCGAGCTGCGTGGCGCCGGCGTGGTCGCGGAGCGCCAGGCCGCGCCACGCGGCCGCGACGAGCGCGAGGCTCACCGCGCCCCAGGCGGCGGTCTGGATGGCGAAGTGCTTCACGAGCGCCGACGCCGCGAGGCGGCCGCGGACGGCGAGCAGCGCGAGCAGCAGCGAGCCCGCGAGGATGCTGCCGCCGCTCCACAGGGCGACGCGCAGCAGGTGGGCGCGCTCGAGGGCGAGGAGGGTGTCAGACCACAAGACGGGAACGGTGAGGCGGAGGACGGAACGGCGGAGAACGATACTGCGGAAACCGATACGGCGTGTGACGGAATGGCGGAGACCTCAGCCTGCGGTGGCGGTGCTCCGCGCCCGCGTCTCGCGCGGTTCCGTCTCACGCTCGTCCGTCCTCCGCAGTTCCGTTCTCCGCCCTTCCGTCATCCGCAGCTCCGTTCTCCTCAGCTCCGTCGTCCGCGGCACCGTGAACACGAACCGGCTGCCGCGCCCCGCCACGCTGGTGGCCGAGACGTCGCCGCCCAGCAGGCGCGCGAGCCGCCGTGACACCGTCAGTCCGAGCCCGCTGCCGCCGGCCGTGCGCGTCTTGCGCTGCTCGACCTGCCAGAACGGATCGAACACGCGCTCCAGGTGCTGCGGCGCGATGCCGATGCCCGTGTCGCTGACGACGAAGCGCACCGCCGCGGCGTCCGACACGACGTCCAGCCGCACCTGCCCCTTCGCCGTGAACTTCACCGCGTTGCCGAGCAGGTTGAGGAGGATCTGCCGCGCCTTGTCGACGTCCGTCTCCAGCGGCAGCTCGGGCGGCGGCGCCTGCGCGCCATCCGCGCCGGCGTCCGCGGCGACCGGCACGACCTCGGGCATCACGCCGTCCTCGCCGATCGGCGCGCCGACGCGCAGCACGAACTCCAGCGACTTCTCGCGCGCCAGCGGCTCGATGAGCGACGCCGCCTCGCGCGCCAGCGCCGCCGCGTCGGTGGGCACGGCGTGCACCAGCTCGCGCCCCGCCTCCATGCGCGAGAAGAGCAGGATCTGCTCGATGAGGCCGAGCAGGTGCCGCGTCGCGAGCTTGATGCGGTCGAGATACTGCGACGCCGCCGGCCCCTGCGTCCCCGCGATGCCGAGGTGCAGCAGGTCCACGTAGCCGAGCACCGCGTTGAGCGGCGTGCGCAGCTCGTGCGACATCACGGCGAGGAAGTCGCTCTTGGCGCGGTTGGCGATGACGGCGCGCTCGTAGTGCAGCGCGTTGTCCACCGCGAGCGCGGCGCGGCCCGCCAGCTCGGTGGCCAGCGCGAGGTCGCCATCCACGTACGGCGTGCCGCCCGCGCTCCCGCCGCGTCCCAGCAGCACGATGCCGAAGGTGTGGCCGCGCGCGGCCAGCGGCACCAGCAGCGCCGACGGCAGGTCGAGCGCGCGGTGCAGCGTGGCGCGCGCGGCGGCGTCGGACGGGTCGAGGCGCCCGTCGGCGTCCGCGTCGCGCGCCACGTCCAGCAGGAGGCCCTGCGGATGGCGCTGCAGCAGCGTCACGGCGGCGCGCGCGGCCGGCGAGTCGTGCTCGGCGCGCAGCGCGTCGAGCTGCCGCGCGATGCGCGCGTCGGTCGCCTCCGCCTCGGCGATGCGCACGCGGTCGCGCGCCGGATCCTCGGCCGCGACGACGTCGGGGACGAGCTGCGCCTCGGCGCTGGCGTCGAGCGCGGGGCCCGCGAAGATCACGCAGGCGTCCGCCGCGCGGCCGACGACGAAGCGCGCGAAGCGGCGCAGCGTCTCCTCGGAGTCGAGCGCGCCGGCGAGCCGGCTGCCCGCCTCGGCCAGCAGCTCGAGCGCGTCCTCGGAGCGGCGGCGCTCCGTGACGTCGAGCATCGAGCCGATCATGCGCACCGGCAGCCCGCGCTCGTCGTGCGCCACGAAGGCGCGGTCGTACACGGTGGCCCACGTGCCGTCGCCGCGGCGCAGGCGGTACTCGTCGGTCCAGTGCTCGCCGTCGCCGTCGATGATCGCGCGCAGCCCCGCGACCACGCGCGGGCGGTCGTCCGGATGCAGCTGCGCGAACCACCACGCCGCCGACGACTGCACCGCGGCGGGCGGCCGGCGGAAGAGCGCCGTCGCGGCGTCGCTCCATCGCAGCACGCCCGTCGCCAGGTCCCAGTCCCACAGCACGTCGCTCGTGGCGCGCGCGGCCAGGCGGTAGCGCTCCTCGCTGACCTTCAGCGCGCCCTCGACGCGGCGGATGCGGAGCAGCGCGCGCACCGTCGCGATCAGCTCCTCCTCGTCCACCGGCTGCGTGAGGTAGCCGTCGGCGCCGCCGTCCAGCCCCGACGCGCGCTCGTGCGCGCTGGTGGCGTGCGCGGAGAGGTGCAGCACCGGGACCTGCGCCGTCATCGGGTCGGCGCGCAGCCGGCGGCAGACCTCGATGCCGTTGATGTCGGGGAGGCGCACGTCGAGCACCACCAGGTCCGCCTGGACCGCCTGTGCCAGCGCGTCCTGGCCCGTGCGCCCCTCGATCACCTCGAAGCCCGCGCGCCGCAGCCAGCGCGCGGAGACGTAGCGCTTCGCGTCGCTGTCGTCGACGACGAGCACCACGGGCATGCGGCCGTGATCGGCCGCGTCGGCGCGCGGCCGCGCCGGATCCACGCCCGACGCCTTGCCTCCTCCCTCCATCATCCGACCCTCGCCCTCATGGCCCTGATCAACGGGTGATCACCAACGGTGCTACCCAACGGTGCTACCCAACGGCGCTACACGCCCTGCGTGCCCACGGCCAGCGTGAGCGCGTCGCGGATGCGCGCCAGCGCCACCTCCCGCGACAGCCGGTCCTTCGACATGATCGCCGCCGTGTCGGTCGCCAGGCGGCGGCGCTCCTCCTCCGCCAGCTGGCGCGACGTGCTGACGACGACCGGGATGCCGCGCGTGTCCGGATCGAGCTTGAGCTGGTCCAGCACGTCGAACGCGGTCGCGGTGCGCAGCACGAAGTCGAGGATGATGACGTCGGGGCGCTGCTCGCGCGCCATCACCACGCCGTCCGGCCCGTCCGCCGCCTCGATCACGCGGTACGGCGTCTCGGCCAGCAGGCGCCGCACGAGGTAGCGCGACACGTCGTCGTCGTCGATCACGAGCACCGTGCGCACCTGCCGGTCGGCGCGCTGCGACGCGAGGGACTGCAGCTTCCGCAGCAGCCACTGCTGCTCCACCGGCTTCACGAAGAACTCGCTCGCGCCCAGCGCGCGCGCCTTGCGCTCGCGGTCGAGCACCGTGACGACGAGCGCCGGCACGTCGCACAGCCGCGGGTCGCGCTTCAGCTCCTCGAGGAACTGCCAGCTCGTCTCGCCGTCGAGCATCACGTCGAGCACCACGGCCGCCGGCGTGACGTGCCGCACCGCCTCGCGCGCCTCGGCCACCGAGCGTGCGGGGATGACGCGGAAGCCCGAGCCGGCGAGGTAGCGCTCGTAGACGAACATCTCCTGCGGGTCGTCCTCGAGCACCAGCACCGGCGCCTCGCCGGCCGACAGGTGCGCGCCGCGCTCGCGCATCGCGGCCAGCTGCGCGACGTCGGGGTGCAGCACGGGCATGGTGAGCCACGCCGTGGTGCCGACGCCCGGCTGGCTCTCGAGCCCCGCCTCGCCGCCCAGCACCGTGGCGAGCTTGCGCACCAGGCTGAGGCCGAGCCCCGAGCCCTTGTGCTTGCGGTGCATCGGCGTGTCGAGCTGCGTGAACTCGTCCCACACCAGCGCCTGGTCCGGCGCCGAGATGCCGATGCCCGTGTCGCGCACCGCGAACCGCAGCATCCCCTCGTCGTCCACCCGCGCGCTCACCGTGACCGAGCCGTGCTCGGTGAACTTGAGCGCGTTCGTGATGTAGTTGCGCAGCACCTGCGCGACCTTGCCCTCGTCGCTCTCGATCACGCGGCCGCCCGTCTCGTCGGCGAACGTCAGCGTGACCGCGCCGTCGGCGACGAGGGGGCGCAGCTGGCCGCGCAGCAGCGCGAACAGCGCGTCCACCGTGAACGGCGCGGGGCGCAGCCGCAGCTTGCCCGCGTCGATGCGCGACAGGTCGAGCAGGTCGTTCACCAGCTCCAGCATCTCCTCGGCCGAGCGGCGGATGAAGGCGACCTGCCGCTCCTGCTCGGGCGCGAGCGTGCCGTCGATGCCGCTCGCCAGCAGCTTCGCGAGGCCGAGGATGGAGCTGAGCGGCGCGCGCAGCTCGTGGCCCATGTCGGCGACCAGCCGGCCGCGCGACTCGGTGGCGACCTTCAGCGAGTCGGCCGACTCGGCCAGCTCGTCGTAGAGGGCGCGCATGCCGCGCCCCGCGTCGTCGAGGTCCGTGCCCAGGCGCGAGATCTCGGCGCGGCCGGAGAGGATCTCGCGCGCCTGGCGCGACGACTCGCGCTGCAGGCGCGAGAGCTCCTCGAGCGTGTCGCCCATCTGCTGGAGCTGCGTCGCGACGTCCTCGGGGCTCGCGCTGCAGACGATGGCGATCTCGCCGTCGCCCGCGGGGCCCGCGGCGAAGCGCACGGCGCGCGGGACGCCCTCGGGGTCGACCAGCTGCAGCTCCCAGTCGCGCACCCTGTCGCGCCGGGCCGCGTCGAGCAGGCGCTGCGCCTTGTCCTCGGAGCCGGCCATCAGGACGTCGGCGAGGCGGCGGCCCTCGGCGAGGCCGAACAGGCGCGCGGCGCGGGCGTCGGCCCAGTGCACGGTGCCGTCGGGGGCACAGCGCAGCGCGGCCTCGCGGCTGAGCGCCTCGAAGGGGTCGTGCGGAGGAGCGGAGGTCACGCGGCGGCCTGGACGACGGGATCGGGAGCGGGCGGGCGGGGGATGCCGAGGCGGTCGCAGACGAGCGCGACGAGCCCGGGGGCATCGATGCCGTGCTGGAGGACCCCATCGGGGAGCTGGCACGGGGGCGCGGTGTCCGCCTCGGTGAAGGCGGCGCCACCGACGATCACGGGGAGCTGGTCGCCGAGCGCGGCGTGGAGCGCGCGGACGGCCTCGACCAGCCCGGAGGTGCACAGGCCCGTGGCGGCCGAGAGGACGACGAGGTCGGGGCGGGTCGCGACGGCGTGGGCGACGAGGTCGCGCACCGGGACGTCGGCGCCGAGGTAGTGGACGGCGAAGCCGGCGGCCTCGAGCAGGTCGCTGGCGATGCGGGCGCCCATCTCGTGGCGCTCCCCGGGCGCGCAGGCCACCAGCAGCCGTCGGCCGACGGGAGGGCGCACGGGGAGGAAGCGGTAGAGGTGCGAGACGACGAGCTGCGAGATCGCCGTCGCCGCGTGCTCCTGCGCGACGTGGATGACGTTCTGCTGCCAGAGCCGCCCGATCTCCTGCTGCGCGGGAGTGATGACGTGCAGGTGGAGGGTCGGGACCGAGTGGCCGCGGGCGATCCCCTCCTCGTCGATCAGGCGCAGCGCCTCGCGCCGGTCGCCGCGGAGCTGCGCCTCGAGGTAGCGCCGCTGGAGCCGCTCGAGCGGGCTCGGCGCCGCGGGCTCGCCGGCGGGCGCGGCGGGCGGCGCCGTCCCTTCGGGCGTCGCGCGCGGATGCTCGGGCGGGGTGTCGCGGTCGGGCTCGGTCACGGCATGCAGGCGAAGCGGGAAGGGGAGACGCGGCCGACGGCGGCGCGGGCCGGGCCCGGGCCGCGCACGGTCGGCGCGCATGCTCCCCCAATCGGCGGAAACGTAGAGGCGGGAACGGCGAAGGGCCACGTCATGCGTTTCATACGCGTGACCGCGGCTATCCGATCCCGAACGGCGCGCGTGCCGCAAGAATCGGGCAGCCCGGCGGGCGCGCATCGTGCCCCTGAGGCGTGCTCCGGATCCAGGCTGCCCTCACCGCCGACTCGTGCTCGTCACTCGCGACGCCTACGGCCTCTACCTCCCCGACGCCGACCTGCACCTCGATGCGCGCCGCGCGCCGGGGACGGTGTTCGTGTCGCACGCGCACGGCGACCACTGCTCCGACGCCGCGCGCATCGTGTGCACGCCCGAGACGGCGGCGCTGCACGCGGCGCGGCGCGGCGCGCGCGAGGCGGTGACGCTGCCGTTCGGCGAGCCCGCGCGCTTCGGCGACGCGACCGTCACGCTCACGCCCGCGGGTCACGCGCTCGGCTCCGCGATGCTGGTGGCCGAGTCGGCGCGCGGGCGCGTGGCGTACACGGGCGACTACAAGCTGCGCGAGAACCCGTTCTCGCCGCCGGTGACGATCCCGCGCGTCGACACGCTGATCATGGAGTGCACGTTCGGCGAGCCGCGCTACGTGTTCCCGCCCGCGGAGCAGCTGGTGGCGGAGCTGCTGCAGTTCGTGGAGACGACGCGCGCCGCGGGCGCGACGCCGGTCGTGCTGGCGTACGCGCTGGGGAAGGGGCAGGAGGCACTGTGGCACCTGACGCGCGCCGGGTGCGACGTGGTGCTGCACGGCGCGATCGCGAACCTCTGCGCGCTGCACGAGCAGCTCGGCTACACCTTCCCGGGGCCGGGGACGTGGAGCCGCTACGAGCGTGGGAAGATCGGCGACCGCGTGCTCATGACGACGCCGCAGACGCGCAAGACGGCGATGGTGCAGAAGCTCCCGGCGAAGCGCACGGTGTACCTCACGGGCTGGGCGCTGCATCCGGGCGCGTGGAACATCTACAAGGACTGCGACCTGGTGCTGCCGTTCTCCGACCACGCGGACTACACGGAGCTGGTGCGCACGGCGCGCGAGAGCGGCGCGTCGAAGGTGTACACGGTGCACGGGCCGGCGACGTTCGCGGGGCGGCTGCGCGAGCTGGGGATCGACGCGGAGCACCTGATGGAGCATCCGAACGAGGCGGAGGAGCCGGAGCCCGATGAGGGGCCGCCACCGTCGAAGCCGTCCAACCAGCTCGGGCTCTTCTGAGCATGGCGCTGCGTGCTGCGTGAACGGCCTCGGGACGCTTCGGTGCGCCGGGCCCGTTCGCCTGTTGGGGGGGCGCGGATGCTCCGGATCGGAACGGATCGTTCGGATCGTTCCTCTAAGCGCATGGAACGTCGCCGCCGCGCGGAGCGATCCGCAGCATCCGTCTCCATCCGGAGCATCCGCATCCCTCCAAAAGGACAGGAAGGTCCGGCGCAATGATGCGGAGCACGCAGCACGCAGCCCCTCCACGATCCGGCATGAGCGACGACGAGACGTTCCAGACCTGGTGTTCGGTGGCCGAAGCGGTGCGCGCCACGACCAAGCGCCTCGAGAAGGGGGCCGCCCTCGCGGCCTACCTGCCGACGCTCGGCGACGACGCGCTCGCGATCGCGGCGCGCTTCCTGTCGGGGCACGTGTTCCCGCAGCACGACGCGCGCACGACGAGCGTCGGCGGCGCGACGGTGTACGAGGCGCTCGCCGCGGCCACGGGCATCGCGCGCGAGACGCTGCGCGAGCGCGCGCTGATGGTCGGTGACCTGGGCGACGCCGCGCGCCTGCTGCTGGAGGAGCGGGACGGCACGCCGCCCGCGAGCGGGCGCACGCTCGTCGACGTCGCGGCCGCGTTCGACGCGATCGCGGCGACGCGCGGCT
The DNA here is from genome assembly GCF_030159095.1 of Roseisolibacter agri. Lineage (NCBI taxonomy): Bacteria > Pseudomonadati > Gemmatimonadota > Gemmatimonadia > Gemmatimonadales > Gemmatimonadaceae > Roseisolibacter > Roseisolibacter agri. The sequence goes on along the minus strand of NZ_BRXS01000002.1, from coordinate 64,799 downwards.
CGCTCGCGAAGCGCGAGCAGGTGCGCGCGCTGCTGGCGACGCTCGGCCCCGTCGAGACGCAGTACGTCGTGAAGCTGCTGCTCGGCAGCGGCGAGCTGCGCATCGGGCTGAAGGAGGCGCAGGTCGAGGAGGCGCTGGCGAAGGGCTTCGGCCGCAAGCTGGACGCGGTGCGCCACGCGAACCTGCTGCGCGGCGACGTCGGCGAGGTGGCGGTGCTGGCGCGCCATGACCGGCTGGACGACGCACAGCTCGCGCTCTTCCACCCGCTGGGCTTCATGCTCGCGCAGCCGCTGGAGACGGCCGAGGAGATCGCAGCCGCGCTGCCGGCGCCGTTCGCGATCGAGGACAAGTACGACGGCATCCGCGCGCAGGCGCACGTGCATCGCGACGCGGACGGACGGGCGCGCGTGGCGCTGTATTCGCGGACGCTGGACGAGATCAGCCACGGATACCCGGAAGTCGTGCAGGCGCTGTCGTGCCTGAGCGTCGAGCGTCGAGCGTCGAGCGTCGAGGAGTTCTCCGTCATCCTGGATGGCGAGCTCCTGGTGCACGATCCCGCCGATCCGCTGCGCGCGCTCCCGTTCGCGGCGATGCAGAAGCGGCTGGGGCGCAAGGCGCCCGATGCGACGCTCCTCGCGGAGGCGCCGGCGCAGTTCGTGGCGTACGACGCGCTGGCGTGGGACGGCGCGCTGATCCTCGACGAGCCGTACGCGACGCGCCGCGCGCGACTGGAGGGTCTCGCGTGGCCGCTCCCGCACGCGCGCCTCGCGCCAAGCCGCCTCGCGGAGACGGCGGAGGCGGTGGAGGAGGCGTTCGCGGCCGCGCGCGCGGCGGGGAACGAGGGGCTGATCGCGAAGTCGCTCGCCTCGCCGTACACGCCCGGGCGGCGCGGCAAGCTGTGGATCAAGCTGAAGAAGGCGCTCGCCACGCTGGACGTCGTGATCGTGGGCGCCGAGTGGGGCCACGGGCGCCGCGCGAAGGTGCTGTCGGACTACACGTTCGCGGTGCGCGCCTCCGACGAGGACGCGACGCTGCTGACGGTCGGCAAGGCGTACAACGGGCTGACCGACGCCGAGATCGCGGAGCTGACGACGCGCCTGCAGGCGCTGACGGTGCAGAAGTTCGGGCGCTTCCAGCAGGTGCGGCCGGAGATCGTGCTGGAGGTGACGTTCGACGTCGTGCAGAAGTCGGCGCGCCACAAGGCCGGCTACGCGCTGCGCTTCCCGCGCATCCTGCGCGTGCGGGACGACAAGCCGGTGGCGGAGATCGACACGCTGGCGACGGTGCGGGCGCTCGCCGGAGACACCTGAACGCTGCGTGCTCCGTGCTGCGTGAACCGCCTCGGGACGCGTCGACGCGCCGGACCTGCTGGCCCATTGGGGAGGACGCGGATGCTCCGGATAAGGCGGATCGTTCGGATCGCCCCTCTCGGTGCATGGGGCGTCGCCGCCACGCGGGACGATCCGCAGCTCCGCTCCATCCAGTGCATCCGCGTCCTCTCCAACAGGCAGAGGGGGGCGGCGCACGGCAGCCGCAACGGCGAATGCCTTCGACAGGATGATGGGATGACGAAGAGGCTCCACGCGGGCGCTTGGAGCGGCGCGCCACATGGAGCCTCCTGGTTCATCCTGTCATCCTGTCTCGTACTTCGCAGCACGCAGCAGAAGCTCAGGCGGCTCTCGTGTCCCGCGCCGCCTCGCGCAGCTCGGCGCGCGTCGGGATCACCGGCGGCTCGCCCTCCCACAGCACCAGCCCGCGCACGCGCGCGCCGAGGGCGCGCAGGCGCGTGATCTCGCGCGCGAGGCCGGTGAGCGGCGTGTGCCCCGTGCGCGCGCAGACGATGACGTCGGGCGCCACCAGCACGCTGTGCGCGCCGCGGTCCACCTCCGTCGGCGGGATGCTGACGACCGTCAGGTCGTAGCGGCGCGAGAGCCGCGCGAGGTCGTCGCGCAGCGGCTCGAGCGCGGAGCCGAGGACGACCGGATCGTCGTCGTGGCGCTGCGCGCCGGGGGGCAGCTCGTGCGCGGCGCGCACGATCGGCGGCGTGGGCGCGAGGCCCGCGGGCACGAGATCGACATGCAGCGCGCGCCCCACCGGGACGGGCACGATCGCCTCCGTCACCGGCAGCCCCGCGCGCAGCACCTCGGCGAGCCCCGGCCGCATGCCGACGCCGAAGGCGACCGACGCGGCGGCGCGTCCCATGTCCGCGTCCACCACCAGCGTGCTGCGCCCGTCCTCGGCCGCGATGGCGGCGACGTTGGCGGCGACGGCGGCGGCGATCGCGGCCTCCGCGCCGACGACGGTGACGACCGGCACCGCCGCGCCCGTGGCGGCCATGCTGAGGTAGAGCAGCCGGTAGCTCTCGACCGACGTGTCCACGAGCGGCGGCGTGTCGACGTCCGCGCGGCGGCGCGCGCGCTCGGCGATCACGGCCTCGGGGCGCACGACGGCGAGCACGCGCGTGCGCGTCACGCGCTCGGCCTCGCGCGCGTCGGCCACGCGCGGACGGCGCACCTCGCCCCCCAGCGCCGCCGCGAAGCCGGCGACGAGCGCCAGCGCCAGCGCGGCGCCGAGCATGGCGACGGGCGGCGTGTCGAAGTTGGCGCGGGCGCGCGCGGCCGCGACGCGGCGGTCCACGGCGTCGTTGCGCGCGCGCGCGGCGCGCAGCGTGGCCTCGGCCTGCGCCAGCCGGGTCCGCGCCGCGTCGCGGCGGGTGGCGACGCCCAGTGTGTCGGCCACGGGGAGCGCGGCCAGCGTCGCGGAGTCGGCGGCGGAGAGCACGAGCGGCGCCGGCGTTCCGGTGGTCGGCGCCGCGTTCGCGGGATCCGCGGGTTGGGCAGCGCCGGCGGCATCCTGTGTTTGGGGGGGGACCCCCGCGCCGCGAGCGGCCGGCGCCGCCGGCGCGGCGCCCTGTGCGCCCGGGGCCCCCGGGGCGCCGGCTCCGGGCGTCATCGGCGCGCTCTCGCTCGCCGTCAGCGCGTCGCGCAGCGCCGTCCGCCGCCGCTCGGCCACCGCCTCGATCGCGCGGCCGAGTCGCGTCGTCGTGTTGGTGAGCGAGACGTAGATCGGGTCGACGCCGCCCACCACGCCGAACGCCTCACGCTCGCGCTCCACCTCGTCCAGCGAGTCCACCAGCACGCGCACGCGCGCGTCGCCGCGCAGCTCGGGCGACTCGGCCAGCGCGCGGTAGGAGGACGGCAGCGGCGACGTCTGCGCGCGGGTGAGCAGCCGCTCCAGCGCGCCCAGCGCCGCGGCCAGCGAGTCGCGCGCGGCGGGCGTCGCGGGCGGCAGCGCGGCGGCGGCGCGGGCGCGCGCGGCCAGCAGCACCTGGCGCGCGCGCGCGGCGGCCGCGCGCCCCGCCGACACCGACGAGTCGGCGAGCGCGAACTCGCGCTGCTCGGCCTGCACGGCGGCGGCGAGGGCGGTGGTGTCGACCTTCTCGCCGGGGCGCGGGGCGGCGTTGCGCGCGGCACGCATGGCCTCGCGCGGCACCAGCACGAGCGCGCCGAGGGCGAGCACCAGCGCGAGCACGGCGCCGGTGATGAGCAGCCCACGATGCCGCATCGCGTTGCGCGCGCGCGCGGCGGCCCACGCGGCCCGCAGCTGCACGCCGGGCGGCAGCGGCAGCGCCTCGTCGACGACCACGCCGCGCGCCCCGGGGGGCGTCAGCGGGGCGGCGGCAGGGGCGGGGCGGAGGTCGGTGGACATGAGGATCTGGATCCCGAAGCTGCGTGCATCGTGCTCCGTGCTGCGTGTCCGGCCGCTCGGGACGCTCCACACGCAGCACGGAGCACGCAGCACGCAGCCTTCTCGGTCGTAAGCTACCGCACCGCCCCCTGCTCCACCCGCCCCTTGATGTCCAGCACGGCCCGCTCCTTCGCCTTCGCCTCGACGTCCACCGTCAGCGCCAGGTCGCGCCAGAGCGGCGGCAGGTCGGCGGGGTCGATGTAGTCGGCGTGCGGGCGCGGGTTGCGGGCGTCCCAGCCGTCGCGCGGCGACGAGACGTGGAAGTAGGGCTCGCGCGCCGTCGGCGCGAGCGTGGCGTCACGCCCCGCCCACGTCGTGGCGGCGCGCAGCGTCGCGTCCTCGACCGAGAGCGCGTCGGGGTTGCAGCGGTGGTGGTGCGCGTCGTAGACCATCGCCAGTTCCGTGCGCGCGCAGAAGGGGAGCAGGTCCTCGGGCGTGAACAGCCGGTCGTCGTTCTCGAGCGCGAGGCGCGCGCGGGCGCGCGGCGACAGCTGGTCGACCGCGCGCGCCAGCCGCTCCAGCGCCGCGGGCTTGCCGCCCGCCGCGCCGCCGACGTGCAGCGTCACCGTGTCGGCGCCCACGACCTCCGCTACCCAGCACTGGAACTCCAGCTCCTGCCGCGACGCGTCGCGCACCGCCTCGCGCTCGGAGTTGAGCACGACGAACTGGTCGGGGTGGAGGCTGAGCCGGACGCCGCGCGCGTGCGCGAGCGGCCGCACCGCGGCGAACGCCGCCTCGAGCGCGCCCGCCTCGCCGTCGTCGAGATCGCCGAGCGCGTAGCCGCTCACGGGGTGCGTGGCGAGCGGCAGGATCTGGCTGTTGATGCGGAACGCGCCGACGCCGATCTCGTGGCAGCGCTCGACGGCGCGGGCCAGCGCGTCGGCGTTGTCGCGCGCGATGGCGGCGAGGTAGTCGCGCCGCGCGGCGGCGTCGAGCCCCGACACGTAGCGGTGCGTCGCCGTGCGGAACTTGATGGGCGCGTCGAGGAACTGGCAGCAGAGGCCCCAGCGGATCATGGAGGCAGCGTCGAGCGGTGAGCGTCGAGCGTCGCGTGGGTCCCTCGCAGCGGCAAGGGCGACGCCGCACCTCAACGCACCTCGCTCGCCCGCCGTGCCCCGGGACGACGAAGGCGCCGGCCCTGGTGGGCCGGCGCCTTCGCGACTGCGGGCACTGCGAGGATCGTGCGGTCTTACTCGACCGTGATCACGCCCTTCATCCCCATCGCGAGGTGCGGCGTGCAGTGGTAGTTGTACGCGCCCGGCGCGACGTTCGCGAAGCTGATCGTGATCGTCTCGTTCGGGTTGAGCAGCATCTGCGACTTGAGCGGCGCGGACGGGTTCGGGATGTTCGCCGTCAGCTGCGCCTTGCCGGCGGCCGGGATCGCGGCCTCGTCGAACGAGACGTCGTGCGGGCCACCCGAGACCATCGTGAACTTCACGGCGTCGCCCGCCTTGACCTTGAGGTCGGCCGGCTCGAAGCGGTAGCCCTTCTCGTCGCCGACCATCTTGACCTCGTGCGTCTGGCCGGTGGCCGGAGCCGCCGTGGCCGTCGCACCCGCGTCGGCCGTCGGGGCCGGAGCCGCGACCGCCGCCGAATCCGTCGTCGGCGCCGCCGCCGAATCCGCCGACGCCGCCTTCTCACCACCGCAAGCCGCGAGCACGAGCGCGCTGGCCGCAAACGCAAAAGCGCTGAAACGCATGTAAGGAAGCCTCCAAAGGCCGTACTGAGCCGATGCGCACACCATGTGCGACCGGGCCGCCGAGCGTCCCCGGCAGCAGCGGAATGCTATGCGCGCCCCGGAATGAAAGCAATGGAACCGCAGGCGCGGTGCGGCCCCGGTGCAGACCTGGTGCCGCGCCGCGTGATCGACGCCACACCGTCGCGCCGTCACCGCACCCGACGCGAAACGCCCGGTCGGCAGCTGCCGACCGGGCGTTCGGGACGTGCGGGACGTGCGGTAACTGCGGGACGTGCCGGTGAGCCGTCGGTGCGGCTCACGCGTGGCTCACTTGCCCTTGGCGGTGCCGCGGACGGTGCCCTTGAGCGTCGCGCCGGCGCGGAACGCCGGGACCTTGCTCGCCTTCGCCTTCACGGGCTCGCCCGTCTGCGGGTTGCGGAACGTGCGGGCGCCGCGCTTGCGCTGCTCGAACGTGCCGAAGCCGGTGATCGAGACCGAGTCGCCCTTCTTGAGCGCCTTCGCGATCACGCCGGTGTTCGGGTCGAACATGCTGTTGATGATGCGCTGCGCCTGCGCGCGCGAGAGCTCGTGCTCGTCGGCGATGTGCTGGATCAGTTCGGCCTTGTTCATGGGGCGACCTCGGGCAGGGGTGGGGGCCGCCGGCACCGCGCCGGCGACCATGGCGGTGAGGTGGGAGCGGCAGTGCATCGAGCACGGCACGGCCGACGCGCAGCAGCCGCGCGCAGGACGCGCGGCCCGCCCGTCGCGCAACGCGCGTCACGCGCAACAGGCGCGTCGCGCGTGCGGCGCGGCGCGGCGGGCGGCAGTCTCGCCGCGGTGCCGGCCGCGCGCAAGGCCAGGCGCCACGCGGCCTGCACACCCGCACCCTCCGGGAAGCCGTACGCCATGCGGGTTCGCGGGCCATCGACTCCCGCCGCGCCACGCGCGCCCTTCCCACGGGCCACGTGCCCGCCTAGCTTCCGCCCCATGTCGCTCGCGCCCCGCCACCATCATGCGCATCATCGTCACGGCCGTCCGGGCCGCGGCGTGCCGTGCGCGTGTGGGTGAGACGGCGACCGCCGCCGACACCACCGCTCGCCACTCGCTGCGGCCCGTCCTCACCGGACGGGCCGTTTTCGTTTTGCCGCGGGCCGCGCCACGCGCCCGCCGTCCCACACGCGCCACCGCGCCATGCTCCGCATCGCACTCCCCAACAAGGGCCGCCTCGCCGAGGAAGCCCGCGAGCTGTTCAACGACGCCGGGCTCGAGGTCCGCGTGCGGGGCGACCGCGCGCTCACCGCGTCGCTCGGCGGCGAGTTCGAGGCGATCTTCGTCCGCGCGCAGGACATCCCCGAGTTCGTCGCCGACGGCGCGGCCGACGCGGGCGTCACCGGGTGGGACCTGGTGTGCGAGTCGGGGCGTGCGCTGAGCGCGCTGCTCGACCTGGGCTTCGGCCGCTGCCGCGTGGTGCTGGCGGCGCGCGAGGACTCGCGCGTGCGCACCGCCGACGACCTCGACGCGTTCGGGCCGACGGGCGCGGGCGCGGTGCGCGTGGCGACGGTCTTCCCGGGCGTCACGCGGCAGTTCTTCGAGGAGCGCGGCCAGGCGGTGACGCTGGTCCCGATCTCCGGCGCCGTCGAGATCGCTCCCCACCTCGGCATCGCGGACGTCATCGTGGACCTCACGTCGACCGGCTCGACGCTCAAGATGAACGGCCTGCGCGAGGTCGCCACGGTGCTGGAGTCGAGCGCGCGCCTCATCGCCGCGCCCGGCGCGCTGGCCGCCGCGGGCGAGACGCCCACCGACAAGCAGCGCGCGCTCGACGAGCTGGTCATGGCGCTGGAGTCGGTGCTGCGCGCGCGGGGCAAGCGCTACGTGATGGCCAACGTCCCGCGCGAGGCGCTGGAACGGGTCAAGCAGGTACTCCCGGGGCTCAACGGCCCGACGGTCATCGACCTGCTGAACGGCGGCGCGGTGGGGACCTCCGCGTACGTGGCGGTGCACGCGGTGGTGCCCGCGGCGTCGATCTACCGCACGATCGCGCAGCTGAAGTCGCTGGGGGGCGAGGGGATCCTGGTGACGCGGATCGAGCGCCTCATGCCTTGAAGAGCGCGATGGGGCGGAGGACGGAACGGCGGAAGACGGAACGGCGGAAGACGATGAAGCGTGGGACGGGTGGGGCGGAACTGGACACGGAGCGTGGTGATGGCGCGGAAGCGTGAGGAGGAGCAGGCGGCGCGCGAGGGCGAGTTCGTCTCGGCCGGGATCGCGTACGACCTGCGGCAGGCGGCGGCGGAGGCGGGCGTGCCGCTGTCGCCAGAGGGCGGCGAGGACGACGACGCGCCCGGCGAGGTGCGGCTGCGCTTCGTCGGCCGGATCGACGCGCTCGCGGGCGACGAGCGCCGGCTGCTGTGCGACCGTGCGGGTACCGGCGATCCCGCGATCCGCGCGCGCACGACCGACATCGTCGCGCGCGTGCGGCGCGAGGGCGACGCGGCGCTGCGCGCGATGGCGCGCGAGTTCGACGGCGCGGAGCTGACGGCGCTCGAGGTGCCGCGCGCCGAGTGGCGCGCCGCGCTGGAGGAGCTGGACGCGGGGCTGATGCGCGCGATGGAGCGCACCATCGCCAACGTCCGCACCGTCCACGCGGCGTTCAAGCCCAAGGCGACCGAGGTCGAGCCGGAGCCGGGCATCGTCGTCGGGCGCCGCCCCGATCCGCTGCGGCGCGTGGGCGTGTACGCGCCCGGCGGCCGCGCCGCGTATCCGAGCAGCGTCATCATGGGCGTCGTGCCGGCGAAGGTCGCGGGCGTCGAGGAGGTCGTCCTCTGCTCGCCGCCAGGGCCCGATGGCCTGCCGTCCGCCGTCGTGCTGGCCGCCGCCGCGCTGGCCGGCGTCGACCGCGTGTTCGCGATCGGCGGCGCGGGCGCGATCGCGGCGCTGGCCTACGGCACCGAGAGCGTGCCGCGCGTGGACCGCATCGTCGGCCCCGGCAACGCGTACGTCGCGGAGGCGAAGGCGCAGGTGTCGAGCGTCTGCGCGATCGACAGCCCCGCGGGGCCCAGCGAGCTGCTCGCGATCGCGGACCACACGGCCGACCCGGTGACCGTCGCGCGCGAGATGATCGCCCAGGCCGAGCACGATCCGCTGGCGGCCGTGGTGTGCGTGGCGGTGGGCGACGAGACGGCGGAGCAGGTGGTCGCCGCGCTCGCCGACCTGGTGCCCGACGCCGCGCGGCGTGACATCGTGGAGGCGGCGCTCGGCGCGCAGGGCGGCGTGCTGGTCGCGCAGACGTACGACGAGGCGGCGGCGTTCGCGACCGACTACGCGGCGGAGCACCTGCTGCTGGCGATCGGGGAGCCGGAGCAGAAGCTGGTGCTGGCGCGCGTGCGCAACACGGGCACGGTGTTCGTGGGCGAGACGAGCAGCGTCGCGTACGGCGACTACATGACGGGTGCGAACCACGTGCTGCCGACGGGCGGGCTGGCGCGCAGCTACTCGGGGCTGTCGACGCTCGACTTCGTGCGCTGGACGACGTACCAGCGCGTGACGCCGCAGGCGGCGAACAAGCTGGCGTGGGACGTGGGCCGCTTCGCCGACGCGGAGGGGCTGCCGGGCCACGCGGCGGCGGCGCGCGCGTGGATGAAGGACCGCGATGGGGGGCGGACGCGGCTGCGGGAGCGGGCGTTCCGGAAGCGCGTGAAGGACATCCGCGAGGCGAGTGCCGACGAGCGCGAGGAGGCGGGCGATGAGTGACGCCAGCACGATCGCCGCTCCACCGACGCGCGCCGGCTACGAGCGCATCCCGCTCTACGCGCCGGGCACCGCGCCCTGCGCGACCGACGTCTCCGACACAATCAACCTCTGGGGCGCGCCGCCGGCGGCCGTCGCGGCGGTGCGCGCGTCGACCGTCGAGACGATCGCGCACTATCCCGCGCTCTACAACGCGGAGCTGAAGGCGCCGCTCGCCGCGTACGCGGGCGTCGCGCCCGACGAGATCGTGACGGGCTGCGGCTCCGATGACGTCATCGACTGCGCGCTGCGCGCGTTCGCGGAGCCGGGCGGCATCGTCGCGCACGCGGCGCCGACGTTCTCGATGGTGCCGGTGTACGCGCGCGCCAATGGCATGGAGCCGGTCGGCGTGCCGCTCGCCGGCGACGACTACGCGGTGGACGCCGACGCGCTGCTCGCGCTCGACGCGGCCATCATCTACCTGTGCTCGCCCAACAACCCGACCGCCACGCCGGTGGCGCGCGAGACGCTGCGGCGCGTGGTCGCGGGCGCGCGCGGGCTCGTCATCATCGACGAAGCGTACGCGGAGTACGTGCTCGCCGACCCCGACGCGCGGGCCGAGGTGTTCACGCCCGAGGCGCCCGGGATGGGGCGCGTGCTGGCGCTGCGCACGCTGAGCAAGGCGTTCGGCCTCGCGGGGCTGCGCGTGGGCTACGGCGTGGGGCATCCGACGATCATCCGCGAGGTCGAGAAGGCGCGCGGGCCGTTCAAGGTCACGTATCCCGCGGAGAAGGGCGTGCTCGCGGCGCTCGACGACGTGGACGACGCGCGGCGCTGGGTGGAGACGCACGCGCGCCTCGCCGTCGCGCAGCGCGTGCGCCTGGAGGACGGCCTGCGCGCGCTCGGCCTCGCGCCGGCGCCGTCGGCGGCGCACTTCGCGTTCGTGCCGGTGCCGCGCGCGCGCGCGGTGGCCGAGCAGCTGCGCGCGCGCTTCGACGTCGGCGTGCGCGTGTTCACCGGGCTGCCGACCGCGCTTCCCAGCGCGGTGCCCGCGCTGGCGGCGAGCGGCGGCGAGGGGCTGCGCATCAACGCCGGGCCCGAGCCCGTGCAGCGCGCGTTCCTCGACGCGCTGGCGGCCGTGCTGGAGGGGATGCGATGACGACCGTGTATCCACCGCGTGTCACGCTGTTCGACTACGGCGCCGGCAACCTGCACTCGCTGGCGAAGGCGCTGGAGCACGCGGGCGCCGCGGTGCGCATCGAGGCCGACGCGGCGGCGGCGGTGCGCGACACCGACGCGCTGGTGCTGCCGGGCGTCGGCGCGTTCGCGGCGGCCGCGGAGCGGCTCGCACCTGGCCGCGAGGCGATGCGCGACGCGATCGCCGCCGGCCTGCCCACGCTCGGCATCTGCCTGGGCATGCAGCTGATGTTCGACGGCAGCGACGAGGGACCCGGCGAGGGGCTCGGCCTCATCCCGGGGCGCGTGACGCGCATCCAGGCGCAGCGCGTGCCGCAGATCGGCTGGAACACCGTCGAGCCCACGGGCGGCGCGCCCGATCCGCTGCTCGCCGTGTCGGGGCTGACGATCGCGTACTACGCGAACAGCTTCGTCTGCCGCCCCGAGGACGCCGACGCGTCGGTGGTCGCGTGGAGCGAGCACGAGGGCGACCGCTTTCCCGCCGCCGTGCGCGCCGCGCGCGCGGTCGGCGTGCAGTTCCATCCCGAGAAGAGCAGCGCGCCGGGCGTCGCGATGATCGACGCGTTCGTGCGCTCGCTGAACACGCCTGCTTCCACATCGTCCGGACCCGACCGATGATCGTCATCCCCGCGGTGGACCTGCGCGACGGCGCGTGCGTGCAGCTGGTGGGCGGCGAGTACGCCGACGAGCGCGTGCGCCTGGAAGATCCGCTGGCGGTCGCGCGCGAGTGGGCGCGGCTCGGCTTCCGGCGTCTCCACGTCGTGGACCTGGACGCGGCGACCGGCCGCGGCTCGAACGCGGCGACGGTCGCGGAGATCGTTCGGCACGGCGGCTTCGACGTCGTGCAGGTGGGCGGCGGCGTGCGCGACGAGAGCGACATCGAGCGGCTGCTGGACGCGGGCGCGAGCGCGGTGGTGGTCGGCACGCGCGGCCTCGAGGACCCCGACTGGCTGCGCGAGATGGCCGAGCGCTACCCGCACGAGATCATCCTCGCGGCGGACGTGCGCGAGCGCCGCATCACGACGCGCGGCTGGACGCAGACGCTGCCGCGCATCGTGACCGACGTCGTCGAGGAGCTGGCGGACCTGCCGCTGGCGGCGGTGATGGTGACGGCGGTGCACAAGGAGGGGCAGATGCAGGGCACCGACCTGCCGCTGATGGAGGACGTGGTGGACGCGTCGCACGTGCCCGTGTTCGCGTCGGGCGGCGTGTCGAGCGCGAACGACCTGCGCGCGCTGCAGGACCGCGGCGTGGCGGGGGCGATCGTGGGGATGGCCCTCTATACCGGGGCGCTCGATCCGCGGGCGGTCATCGAGGAGTTCCATGACGAGGACTGAAGGGACGCTGCGTGCCGTTGAGGTGTCATCCCGAGCGTAGCGAGGGATCCGCTTTCCATGGCGAGAGGCGTCCCACGCGTGACGCATACGAGGTCCCTCGCTACGCTCGGGACGCCCCTCACGCAGCACGCAGCACGCAGCACGACGACATCCCAGGCCCGCACACCAAGCTCCTCCCCCATGACGACGGTAACGCGCGAGACCAAGGAAACGCAGATCACCATCCGCATCGCCCGCGCCGCGAGGCCGGAAGCGCCGCAGGTGCGCGTCGACACGTCGTCGACGTTCCTCGATCACATGCTGATCACGCTGGCGCGCTACGCGGGGCTCGACCTCGACGTGCAGGCGCGCGGCGACATGGCGCACCACCTGATCGAGGACGTGGGGATCGCGTTCGGCGAGGCGCTGCGCGCGTTCGCGCCGCCGACCGCCGCGCGCTACGGCGACCGCACCATCCCGATGGACGACGCGCTCGTGCACGTGTCGCTCGACATCGGCGGGCGGCCGTGGTACGCGGGGAAGCTGCCGGCGCGCCTGTACGACCACTGGTTCCAGAGCTTCGCCGCCAACGCGCGCGCGACGCTGCACGTGCGCGTGCTGCGCGGCACCGACCGCCACCACGTCGTCGAGGCGGCGTTCAAGGCGCTCGGCCTCGCGCTGCGCGACGCGCTGACCGAGGGCGGCGCGGTGTTCTCGACCAAGGGCTCCGTCGCGACCGTCGTGCGCCAGGACGGCACGCTGGACGCGCCGCCGATCACCGGACCGGGCGCCGTGACCCCGACGGAGGGCTGATGCTCACGCGGCGGCTCATCGTCTGCCTGGACGTGAAGGGCGGGCGCGTGGTGAAGGGGACGCAGTTCGTGAACCTGCGCGACGTCGGCGACCCGGTGGAGCTGGCCGCGCGCTACGAGGCCGAAGGCGCGGACGAGATCACCTTCCTCGACATCTCGGCCTCCAACGAGGAGCGGGCGACGCTGCTCGACGTCGCGCGGCGCACGGCCGAGCGCCTGTTCGTGCCGCTGACCATCGGCGGCGGCGTGCGCACGGCCGACGACGTCGGGCGCGCGCTGCGCGCGGGCGCCGACAAGGTGAGCATCAACTCCGCCGCCGTCGACCGCCCCGCGGTGCTGACCGAGAGCGCGTGGCGCTTCGGCGCGCAGTGCGTGGTGGCGAGCATCGACGCCAAGTGGGACGACGCGGCGGGGATGTTCCGCGTCCACGTGAAGGGCGGGCGGCAGCCGACGGAGCTGGAGGCCGTGGCGTGGGCGCGCGAGTGCGTGGCGCGCGGGGCGGGCGAGATCCTGCTCACCAGCATCGACCGCGACGGCGCGCGCACGGGCTACGACCTGCCGCTGACGCGCGCGGTGGCCGACGCGGTGGACGTGCCCGTGATCGCGAGCGGCGGCGCGGGGAACGCGGAGCACGTGCGCCAGGCGATCGCCGACGGGCACGCGGACGCGGCGCTGGTCGCGGGGATCCTGCACGACGGCGTGACGACGGTGGGCGCGCTGAAGCGCACGATGGCCGACGCGGGGCTGCCGGTCCGCTGAGATGACGGCGGCCGCTCGCATGCGCGCGCATCTCGTGCGGCGGACGTTCACTGCGCGCGGCGACCTCGCCAGCACGGTGGCGCGCCTGGGCTTCGTGCAGGCCGATCCGATCCGCGCGCCGGCGCGCGCCCAGGACCTGATCCTGCGGCATCGCGTGAGCGGCTACCGCGCGGGCCAGCTCGAGCAGCGCTATCCGTCGCTCGGCCTCGACGAGGACTTCGTCTACGCGTACGGCTTCGTGCCGCCGGCGACGCGCGCGCTGCTGCACCCGCGCGTGCGCCCCGCGGAGCCCGAGGGCCTCGCGCGCGAGGTGCTGGCGCACGTGCGCGCGAACGGCCCGACGCATCCGAAGCATCTCGTGGACGCGTTCGGCGACACGCGCGAGGTCAACTACTGGGGCGGGCACTCGCGCGCGACGACGCGCGCGCTGGAGCACCTGCAGTACCACGGCTGGCTGCGCGTCGCGCGGCGCGAGGGCGGCGTGCGCGTGTACGAGGCGGCGCCCGACGTCGCCGATGCGCGTCCCGCGGAGGAGCGGTGGCGCGCGCTCGTGCTGCTCATCGCGAACGTCCTCGGACCGCTGCCGGAGACGAGCCTGCGCGGCGCGCTGCGCCTCGCGCGCTGGGGCGTGACCGACGTCGCGGAGCGCGGTGGCGCCGTGAAGGAGCTGCTGCGCGCCGGCGCGCTGGAGCGCGGCACGGTGGACGGCGTGGCGTGGATCTGGCCCGCCGACGCCGCGCCCGATGGCCCGGTGGACGCGTCGCGCGTGGTGCGCTTCCTGGCGCCCTTCGATCCGCTCGTGTGGGACCGCGCGCGCGTCGAGCGGCTGTGGGGCTGGGCGTACCGCTTCGAGGCGTACACGCCCGCGGCGAAGCGGCAGTACGGCTACTATGCGCTGCCCGTGCTGTGGGCGGACCGCCTGGTCGGCTGGGCGAACGTCGCGGTGCGCGACGACGTGGTCGACGTCGACCTGGGCTTCGTCGCGGGCCGGCCGCGCGATCAGGCCTTCACACGCGCGCTCGACGCCGAGATGGCACGCATGGCGCGCTTCCTCGGCGTGCGCACCGATTCCACTTCCATCGTCTGACGCATGACCGACGCCTCGCCCGCCCTGCTCATGTACGCCGCCGCCGACGTCGCGCGCGTCGCCGGCGACCACGCGATGCGCTTCTTCGGCGCGGGCGTCGACGTGGAGACGAAGGGCGACGGCTCGCCGGTGACCGTCGCCGACCGCGGGGCCGAGCAGGTGGCGCGCGCGTGGATCGAGACGCGGTTTCCGGGCGACGGGATCCTGGGCGAGGAGTTCGGGCTGACGCGCGGCGACGCGCCGCGGCGGTGGGTGCTCGATCCGATCGACGGCACGAAGACGTTCGTGCGCGGCGTGCCGCTGTGGGGGACGCTCGTGGCGTGCGTGGAGGGCGACACCGTGCTCGCGGGCGCGGCGTACTTCCCCGCGGTGCGCGAGATGGTCGCCGCCGCGCCGGGCGAGGGGTGCTGGTGGAACGGCGCGCGGGCGCGCGTGTCGGACGTCGCGTCGCTCGATCGCGCGATGGTGCTCACCACCGATCCGAAGTTCGGACATCGCCCCGAGCGCCGCGACGCGTGGCGCGCGCTGGAGGACGCGGCGCTGCTCTCGCGCAGCTGGGCGGACTGCTACGGCTACCTGCTGGTCGCGACGGGGCGCGCGGAGGTGATGGTGGACGCGATCGTGGGCGACTGGGACACCGCGCCGCTGCTGCCGATCATCGAGGAGGCGGGGGGCGCGTTCACGACCTGGGACGGGCGGCGCACGGCGTTCGGCGGCGACGCGATCGCGACGAACGGCGCGCTGGCGGCGGAGGCGCGGCGGGTGCTCGGCCGCGGCTGACGGAGGGGCACGGCCGCTCTTGCGGCCCGGGGATTTGTTCTACAAGATCGCAACATGTCGACGCCCACCATCGGATCGCTGGAGCTCGCCGCGCTGCTCGCCGTCGCGCGGCTGGGAGAGGAGGCGTACGGCCTCGCGATCCGGCGCGACCTCGCCGCGCGCCTCGGGCGCGACCACTCCGTCGGCGCCATCTACACGACGCTGCAGCGGCTGGAGGACAAGGGCCTGCTCACCTCGCACGCGAGCGCGCCGCTGCCGGTGCGCGGCGGGCGCTCGCGCCGCCACTTCACGCTCACGGGCGCCGGAACGCGGGCGCTGCGCGCGGCGCAGCGGCAGGCCGTCTCGATGTGGGCCGGCGTCGGCCTGCTCGGCCCGGAGCCGGCATGAAGACGATGCGCGCCACCCATCGCGCGCCGCGTGCGGCCCGGTCGTCGATCGAGACGCTGCTGGAGCGCATCGGCGTCGATCCCGTGCTCGCGGAGTCCGTCGTCGGCGACCTGGCGGAGGAGTACGCGGAGCGGGCCGCGCGCGACGGCGCGGGTGCCGCGCGGTGGTGGTACGTGCGCGAGGCGCTCCGATCGGCGCCGCACCTGGCGTGGAGCGCGCTCCGTCGCCTGGATCACCGCGGACGCATGCGGCTCGCGGCGGGGATCGCGGGCGCGGGCGTCGCGACGTGTGTCGCGCTCCTCTGGTGGTCGGCCGGCGCGGGACCGCCCGTGCGTCTCGTCACCGGCGTCCGCGACACGGTCGTCGTGAACCACGTGAAGGCCGTGTCGCTCGCGACGCGCGTGCTCGACGCGGACGGGCGCGTGCTGCCCGATACGGGCGTGCGCTACGCGCGCATCGCGGGCGCGCCGGTCGAGCTGTCCGCACGCGGCGTGGTCACCTGCCCGCGGCGGGGCGACGCGATCGTGCGCGCCTCGCTCGGCGCGCTCGCGACGGACGTGGTCCTCCTCTGCCGGCCGGTGCGCGACGCCCGCGCGGCGGTCTGGAACGACTTCCTGGTGGGCGATCCCGCGCGCGAGCTGCCGACCGAGTTCACCGGCGTGGACGGCGAGCCCGTGACGCTGCTGAGCGCGCGGCTAAGCGTCGACGACAGCACCGTCGCCACGCTCGACGGCCTGCACATCCGCCCGCTGCGGGCGGGGCGCACCCACCTCGGCCTGTCGGTCGGGAACCGCTGGGCCGGCGGCGAGATCCGCGTGTTCGCGCCGGTGGCCGGCTTCGAGGGGCTGCGCCCGGACCTGCGCCCCGACGAGCGCCTCGTCGCCGCGTCCGTGCGGCTCGCGCCCGGCGACTCGGTGCGGCTGCGGTTGCCCATGGGGCTGCTCAACCTCGTCTTCCTCGCGCGCGCGACGGCGGCGGGCGGCGGGCCGGCGCCGCTGCTGCGCGTCGATGGTCCCGTGATGTGCCTGCCCGTGCCGGGGCCGCGCGTCTACAACTCGCGCTGCCTCGTGCGCGCGGCGGGGGCGACGGTGACGCTCGCGCACCCGGGCGCGAAGGCGCCGGCCGTCGTGGGCGCGCTCGCGCTGGAGTGGGAGCGGGAGCGCTGATCGACCGCCGCGATCGGCTCCACCGCGCCCCTGGCGGACGCGGATCGGAGCGGCACTTTCCAGCGCGCGACGGTCCGCTCACCATCCCTGCACGACCATCCCGGTGAAGCACCGGCGGTCG
The DNA here is from genome assembly GCF_030159095.1 of Roseisolibacter agri. NCBI lineage: Bacteria > Pseudomonadati > Gemmatimonadota > Gemmatimonadia > Gemmatimonadales > Gemmatimonadaceae > Roseisolibacter > Roseisolibacter agri. The sequence goes on along the minus strand of NZ_BRXS01000002.1, from coordinate 48,020 downwards.
TGTCGAACCCGCACGGCGACGTCGAGAGATCCCGCGACGTCAGGAGCCCAGTGCAATGCGCCTACTTCCGTGGACGATGCTGGCGGTCGGCTCGATCCTCTCCATCGGTGGCAGCGGCAGGCAGACGTCGCGGGAGGATCGAGGCGCGAGGCAGGCGCTGCCCACTGTCGCCATCATCGGAACCGGCAACGTCGGGAGCGCGCTCGGTCCGCAGCTCGCGAAGCTGGGGCACCCGGTGATCTACGGCTCGCGCGAGCCGGGGCGCGAGGCGGTGCGCACGCTGGTCGCGCGCACCGGGCCGAAGGGTTCGGCGGCGTCCCAGCAGGACGCGGCGGCGCGCGCGGACGTGATCGTGCTCGCCGTGCCGGGGGCCGCGCTGGAGGAGCTGGTGACGAAGAGCCTCGGCCCGCTCGACGGGAAGATCCTCGTCGACGTCACCTCAGCGGCCCTGCGGAAGGCGGCCGACGGCTACCTGGAGCTCGTGCCCGGCCCGTCGAACAGCGAGCGCGTGCAGTCGTGGGCGCCGCGCGCGCGCGTGGTGAAGGTCGGGATCCCCGGCGCCTACGTGATCGCGCAGCCGCTGGTGCACGGGGTCCCCCCGACCGTCCCCATCGCCGCGAACGACCGGGCGGCGAAAGAGACCGTGGCGCGCATGATCGCGGGGATCGGCCTGGATCCGTTCGACGCGGGGCCGCTGCGCTTCGCGCGCGCCATCAACGAGTTCGGGTTGCTGTTCATGGTCCCGCTGCAGCAGGGGCGCGCCGAGGGGATCGAGATCAAGTTCATGCGCAGCAGCTACTTCCCGTGCACCTGGCCCGTCCGCAGGCAGTTCGGCGCCACGGCCGATTCCGCCGACCTGGCGGTGTTTCCCCCGACGGGCACGACTCCCCGTCCGTGCCAGGCGTGGGGGCGCTGATCGACCGCGTGGGTCGCTAGGCGCGCGGCTCGTCGGTGGTCGGGGCGGCCGCGATCGCACCGGGCCGCCGCCCGGTGATGCGCTCCCAGAGCTTCGCCGCCAGCGGCGCGAGCACGACCGTCGCCGCGATGCGCACCGGCTGCGTGACCTTGGTGAACAGGTACGCGGCGGTGAATGCGCCCACGTTCGCGAGCGCGCCCGTCGGCTTCCACCCGGCGCCGATGGCGGCCCAGGCGCCGAAGAGCACGGCGAAGAAGATCGCGAAGTAGACGACGACGGCGGCGAGGCCGTACTCGGTCAGGAGGCGCTGCGCGGTCTTGCGCACGAGGAGTGGGGAGCGGGGTGGCGGCGCAAGCTGGCGCGGGGGGACGGCGATCGGAAGGGATTACATTCCGCGCATGCTCGATCTGGACACGCTGGACTTCATGAAGGGCGCCGGGCTGGTGACCGTGGTCGCGCAGGACGCGCGCACGGGCGCGGTGCTGATGGTCGCGCACGCCGATCGCGAGGCGCTGGAGCGCACGCTGGCGACGGGTGAGATGCACTACCGCTCGCGCACGCGCGGGCTGTGGCACAAGGGCGCGACGAGCGGGAACGTGCAGCGCGTGGTGTCGCTGGCCGCCGACTGCGACGCCGACGCGGTGCTGGCGCGCGTGACGCCCGCGGGGCCGGCCTGCCACACGGGGGCGACCTCGTGCTTCGGGGACGTCGCGCTGGGCGCGGACGCGCTGGGGGCGCTGGACGCGACGCTCGCGGCGCGCGCCGTCGCGACGCCCCCCGCGTCGCCCGACGCCCGCCCCAGCTACACCCAGCGCCTGCTCGCCGACCGCAACCTGCGCCTGAAGAAGATCGGCGAGGAGGCGGCGGAGCTCGTGACCGCGTGCGCCGACGCCGACCGCGAGCGGGCGGCGGAAGAGGGCGCCGACGTCGTGTACCACACCCTGGTGGCGCTGCGCGCCATCGGCGTCACGCTCGACGACGTGCGCGCCGTGCTGGCGGCCCGGGCGCGCGCTGACGCGCCCCGGGCCACCGCCTGACGACTATTCCTCGTCCGCCTCGGTGCCGCCGCGCGCGGCGGTCGCGCCCGGGCGGTACTCCGGCAGGTCGAACTCGTCGGGCTTGAGCGCCGGCTTCCGCCGCCGCGCCGCCTGACCGACGGTCACCGTGCCGCCGCGCTTCCGCCCGCCGATCGGCGTCATCGCCTCCTCGAGCAGCCGGCGCGCCTCGGCCATCACGGCGGGGTCGACGCGGCTGACGCGCCGCGACTTCTCGCGCCGGTAGAGCTCCCCGGGATCGGTCGGGAGCGGCACGGCGGCCTCGAGCGCCGACCCGTCCACCTCGGCCGGCTCGGGCGCGCGCCGTGAGCGACGGGACGCCGGCGGCGTCGCGCGGGTGGTCGCCCGCTTCCGCGGCTCGGCGACCTCGGGCGTGCGGCCTTGCTCTGGCGGGGGCGTGCGTCGGGCGGTGGTGCGAGATCGCATCGGCGGCTCCTGGGCGGGTGGGGGAGCGCTGGTAAATGCACACGCCGTGCGAACGCGAACGATTCTGCGGAGGACGATGGAGCGGAAAACGATGAAGCGGAGAACGGAAGGGCGCGATACGAAAAGGCGGACGCTTGGAGCTCGAAGCTCGCAGCGCCCGCTCTTTCGTTTCACGCCGTATCGTCCTCCGCCCTACCGTTCTCCGCCGTTCCGTCCTCCGCCGTCTCGTGCGCGTCAGAAGACCTTCACGAGGCTCTCATCCAGCTTCCCCGGATCCCCGATGTACGCCAGCCGCAGGTCATGCAGGTACTGCCGCGCCACGCGCCGCACGTCGTCCGGCGTCACCGCGCGCAGCTCCTCGACGAAGCGCGCCGCGCGGCGCCAGTCGCCGCGGTAGAGCTGCGCCCGCGCCAGGAAGTTCGCCTGGTCGGCGTTCGTCTCGTTGTCGAGGAAGTACTCCGTGATGAACTGCTGCCGCAGCTGGTCCAGCCCGCGCGGCGTGATCCACCCCTCCTGCAGGTTGCGCAGCTCCTCGCGCATCAGCGCCAGCGTCGTGCGCGGATCGACCGTCGTCACGTACACGCCGCCCGTCGCCACCGCGCGGTCCACGAACGGCGCGTGCACCGCGTACGACAGGTTGCGCTTGCTGCGGATCTCGGCGAAGAAGCGGCCCGAGAGCACCGCCGTCGCGATGCGCAGCGGATAGTAGTCCGGGCTCGCCGCGCTCGGCCCCGGGAAGTAGCCGAGGAGGTAGTTCGTGGGCAGCTCGCGCCGCTCCACCGCGACGCCGGCGGGCTGCGCGGTCGGCGGCGCCGGCGGCGTCCACGTGTAGCTCCCCTTCGGCAGCGTGCCGAGCGTCGTCGCGACGAGCCGCTCGATGCGCGCGCGGTCGACGTCGCCGACGACCACCAGCAGCATGCGCGACGTCACCATCTGCTCCTGCCGGTACTTCCGCAGGTCGGCGATCGTGATGCGGCGCAGCGACGCCTCGGTGCCGCTCGGCGCGATGCCGTAGGGGTGGCCCGCGAACGCCAGCGAGTCGGCCAGGTACTCGAGCTGCGCATCGGGGCTGTCGCGCCGCTGGCGCACGCCGTTCAGCAGCTGGCCGCGCAGCAGCTCCACCTCGCCCGAGTCGAGCGCGGGACGCAGCAGCCGGTCGGCGAAGATCGCCCACGTCGAGTCGAAGGTCGCCGTCGTGCTGCGCAGCGCGAACGTCGTCCAGTCGTGGTCGGGATCGACACCGATCAGGCTCCCGAGCCGCGCCATCTTCTCGCGCAGCTGCTCGCGCGGATACGCGACCGTGCCGCGCTCGCTCGCCTCCAGCAGGAACGGCTCGAGCCCCGCCTGCTGCGCCGACACCTGCCGCGTGCCGCCGAGCAGGTAGAGGTTCGCGGCGACGACCTCGTTGGACGTGACGCGGCGCAGGATGACCTGGAGGCCGTTGACGTCGAACGACGTGGTGTTGGTGTCGGACGGGGCGAGCATGACCGCCCGGCGCTCGGCGCTCGGCGCTCGCTCCGCCTGCGCGAAGGCAGGTGCAGCAGCGGCGAGAAGCGCCGCCGCCAGAAGGAATCGACGCACGCTCACGGCACCACCCCCGCCGCCGTCGCCTTCTTCCACACGCCCGCCAGCTCCGCCTCGGTCAGCTTCAGCGCCGCGCGGTCCTCGGGCGACAGCAGCACGCCCGTGATGCGCGGCTTGCCGACGATGTACTTCGCTGCGTACCCCTGCAGGTCCGCCGGCGTCTGCTTCGCCATCTCGTCCACGTAGCCCATGAAGTAGTCCAGGTCCGCCACCGCCCACCAGAAGCCGATCGTGTGCGTCAGCCCGCTCGTGCGCTCGGCGCCGAGCGCGCTCTCCATCGCCCGCTGCGCCTTCACCGCCACCAGCTCGTCGGCGCTGAAGTAGCCCGGGTCGTCCAGCTTCTCGATCTCGTCGCGCAGCGCGGCCAGCGCCTCGCGCAGCTTCGCCGGATCGGCCTGGCCGCTGATCGTGATCGGGCCCACCTGGTCGAGCGTGTAGTAGTTCACCGCCACGCCCTGCCACAGCCCGCTGTCCACGAGCTTCCGCTGGAAGCGCGAGCCCGGCGTGTTGAGCGCGTCGCTGAACACGTCCGCCGTGTACGTCGCCGCGCGGTCCCTGCGCACGCTCGGCCCCTGCCACTGCACGAGCACCGTCACCGCGCTCACGCCCGCCTCGGCGATCACGCCCTCGTCGGCGGTGAGCGCGGGGATCGCCGGGATGGGCGCGTCGGCGAACGGATCGGCGCCCTTCGCCCAGTCGCCGTACCAGCGCTCCGCCCACGCGAACACCGAGTCGGGGACGACGTCGCCCGTGACGACGAGCGCGGTGTTGTTCGGCACGTAGTAGCGCTTCTGGATCTCGCGCATCTTCTCGGGCGTCACCGTGCGGATCACCTGCCGGTCGCCGATGATGTTCTTCCGCGAGAACTGCCCCGGATAGAGCCGCTTCGTCAGCTCGTTCTGGAAGCCGAACGCGGGGTTCGCCTCCTGGCGGTCGTACTCGCCCAGCACGACTTCCTTCTCGCGCGCCAGCTCGTCGGCGCGGAAGAGCGGGGAGCGCAGCGCGCTGGCGACCGCGCGCATCGCCGCGGGCAGCGAGTCGGCGGGGAGCGTCATGTAGTAGTTCACGCGCTCCTCCTGCGTCGTGCCGTTGAACACGGCCCCGAGCTCGGTGGCGCGCTGCGTGAACTGGTCGGGCGCCGGGAACTGCTGGCTCGCCTTGAAGAACATGTGCTCGTACATGTGCGCGAGCCCCGCGTAGTCGGGCGGCTGCGTGTACGAGCCGTTCTTCACGTCCACCTCGACGGTGGCCAGCGGCACGCCGTGGTTCTCGACGACGATCACCTCCAGCCCGTTCGGCAGCACGCGGCGGCGGATGACCTTCTCGAGCTCCGCGCGCGACTGCGCGGCGGCCGGCGCCACGGGCGCGGCGACGGCGGCCGAGAGCAGCGTCGCGAGCAGCAGGGCGCGTCGGCGCCAGCGCCGACGCGATGGGAGCGGATGGACGTTCGTGGGCACGTTCCTGGGCACGAGCGACGGGGCGGATGGGCTGACGGCACGAGGGCCGGACGACGGCGTCCGGCCCCCGGGAAGGTGGCGCGACGGCGACGGGCGGGACAGCGGGACGCGGTCCGGAAGGGCGGGCGCAATGCCCGTTCCGCGCCGCTGGCGACCGCCAAGGGGCGTCGTTTGGTTTCGGTTCATGACGTCCACGCTGCCAGCAGTCTCCGATGCGGCCACCGGCGCCGCCCCGACCACCGCCACGCCCCTCACCGACGACCAGCTCGACGCGCTGCGCGGGCGCCTCGGCGCCGACCGCGTGCGGCGCGGCGTCCGACTCGCCCAGTACACCTCGTTCCGCATCGGGGGTCCGGCCGACGCCCTCTACACGGCCCGGTCCGCCGACGAGCTGGAGGCGGCCATCCGGGCCGCTCGCGAGCTCGGCATCCCGCACTTCCTGCTCGGCCTCGGCGCCAACATCCTCGTCGGAGACAGGGGGTTCCGCGGGCTCGTGATCCGCAACGCGGCGCGCCACTTCCGCATCCGCCCCGAGGGCGACACGGGGCACCTGTGGGCCGAGAGCGGCGCGATCATGCAGGACATCATCCTCGAGGCGGTGGAGCGCGGCTGGAGCGGGATCGAGCACTACATCGGGATCCCGAGCACCGTCGGCGGCGCGATCTGGCAGAACCTGCACTTCCTCTCGCCGGCCCCCGAGCGCGAGCGCACGATGTTCATCGCCGAGGCGTTCGAGAGCTGCGAGATCCTCTCGGAGGAGGGGGAGCGGAAGGTCGTGGACGCGGACTACGTGCAGTTCGGCTACGACGACACGGTCTTCCACCACCGCCGCGACATCGTGCTGAGCGCGACGTTCCGGCTGCAGAAGGGCGATCCGGACCGGCTGCACCGCATCCTGCACGAGAACCTGTCGTGGCGCGGCGCGCGGCATCCGTGGCTGCAGATCCATCCCAGCGCGGGCTCGATCTTCAAGAAGATCGAGGGCGTCGGCGCGGGGCGGCTGGTGGACCAGGCGGGGCTCAAGGGCCACCGCCACGGCGGCGCGCAGATCTCGCCGATGCACGCGAACATCGTCGTCAACCGCGGCAGCGCGACGGCGAAGGACGTGCGCGAGCTGATCGCGCTCGCGCAGCGCGCGGTGGAGGAGAAGTTCGGGCAGCGGCTGGAGCCGGAGATCGGGTTCATCGGCGAATTCTGAGGAGAACGGAACGGCGGAGGACGATACGGCGGAGGACGGTGAAGCGGAGGACGGAAGGGCGTGAGACGGAAGGCGGACCCTGTGAGCTTGATGCGTCAAGCTCGAAGGGTCCGCCCTCTCGTTTCACGCGTCATCGTCCTCCGCCGTTCCGTCTTCCGCCCTTCCGTCCTCCGCCGTTCCGTTCTCTTGACACTTCCGCCGGCCACTCGCAGCGTGGGCGGGCGTCGGGAACCGAGCGGACCCCGGTCGGAGGTCACAGGCCATGAGCGCGCCCATCAGCAACCCGCTGTCGTCCTCCACGCCGTCGTCGTACGACGCCACGAGCGATCGCGACGTCGAGGCGAACACGCGCATCGTCCAGCAGGCCATCGCCCACTTCCAGCGCGGCGACATCCCCGCGCTGCTGGACACGATGACGGACGACATCGAGTGGCACATCCCGGTCGTCGAGCACGCGGCGTACACGGGCCCGCGCCACGGGCGCGCGGCCGCCGCGCAATTCTTCGAGGAGCTGGCGGTCCACCAGACGCCGCGCCGCTTCGAGCCGCGCCAGTACATCGCCCAGGGCGACGAGGTGGTGGTCCTCGGCCACTACGCGTGGGACGTCATCCCCACCGGCCGGCAGTGGGAGGGCGAGTACGCGCACGTCTTCACCATCCGCGACGGGCGCATCGCGCGCTTCCGCGAGTACATGGACACGGGGCGGGCGGCGGCGGCTTTCCGACCGGAACCCTGAGGGCGGAGGACGGAACGGCGGAGGACGGAAGGGCGGAAGACGAGAAGGCGTGAGACGAGAGGGCGGACCCTTCGCGCTCGAAGCATCGAGCCGGGAGGTCCGCCCTCTCGTCTCACGGCGTATCGTCCTCCGCGGTATCGTTCTCCGCCCGTTCGTCCTCCGCTCCTCCGCGCCCGGCCCATGCGCCTGCTCGCCTTCGCCACCCTCCTCGCCGCGCCGCTCGCACTGCGCGCCCAGGTCGACACGACCCCGTGCGCGAGCTGCGTCGAGTGGAACGCGCCGCAGCGCCCGTTCCGCATCCACGGCGACAGCTGGTACGTCGGCACGCGCGGGCTGAGCGCGATCCTCGTCACGTCGCCGCAGGGCCACGTGCTGCTCGACGGCGGGCTGCCCGAGTCGGCCGCGCGCATCGCCGAGAACGTGCGCGCGCTCGGCTTCCGCATGGAGGACGTGCGCGTGATTCTCAACTCGCACGCGCACTACGACCACGCGGGCGGCCTCGCGGCGCTGCAGCGGATGTCGGGCGCGACGGTCGCGGCGCATCCGTGGAGCGCGGCCGTCATGCGGCGCGGCACGACGCTGCCCGAGGATCCGCAGCACGGGCTCGACATCCCGTATCCGGCCGTGCCGACGGTGCGCGCGCTCGCCGACGGCGAGACCGTGCGCGTGGGGCCGCTCGCGCTCACCGCGCACTTCACCGGCGGCCACACGCCGGGCGGCACCACCTGGAGCTGGCGCGCGTGCGAGAAGGAGCGCTGCCTCGACCTCGTGTACGCCGACAGCCAGACGCCCGTGTCGGCCGACGGCTTCCTGTTCACGCGCAACACGCGCTACCCGCAGGCGCTGCAGGACTTCGCGCGCGGCCACGCGACGCTCGAGCGGCTGCGGTGCGACGTGCTGCTGACGCCGCACCCGGGGTTCTCGGAGCTCTTCGAGCGGCTGGCGGCGCGCGAGCAGGGGCGCGCGGATGCGTTCCGCGATCCGTCGGCGTGCCGGCGCCTCGCGGCCGATGCGCGGCAGCGGCTCGCCCGGCGCGTCGCGACCAAGCGCGCAGCGACCGAGCGCGCGGTGCCGCCGGCTACGCGACCGTCGGCGCCGTGAGGCGGTAGCGCACGAACCGCTCGTCGCCGATCGTCGTCTCCCCGTCGGCGACGAACCCCAGCCGGTGCAGGCCGCGCACGCGCACGCGGCTCGGCGGCAGCAGCACGATCACCGACGGCAGGCGCATCGCGCCGAACGCGACGTCGAGGATGCGCGTGACGATCGCGCGGCCGACGCCCCAGTGGCGTGGGTGCAGCACGAGTCCCAGGTCGACGTCGTCGCCCTCGGGCTGCAGCCCGCCCCACCCGGCGAGCTCGCCGTCCACCACGAACGCCCACGGCCCGTAGCCGTGCTGCGCCCACAGCCGCTCCTTCGCGGCCACCCAGCGCGCGCACTCCTCCGCGCCGAACGCGCCGCGCGCGAGCGGCATGTGCCGGCGCACGAGCGGATGGTTCATGAGCGCGACGAGCGCGCCGCGGTCGACGTCGGGCAGTCGCTTCAGCTCGATGGTGGCGCGGTCGGGCGGCGTCATGCGGCGAAGGTATCGTCCGCGCGCACGCGCCGCATGGGACACGCGACCCACCACCGCGGCGCGCCCTGACGAGATTCGAACGCGCCGCGCGGGTTGACGCCGCGCGACGGCGTGCGATCGTTGGGCGCCCGCCGACGAATGCATCACATCCCCGCGCGCCCACCTCCGGAGGCTCGATGACGACCCCCGCCCAGAACGCCAGCAGCGACACCAGCGCGTATGCCGCACCGACGCCGGCCGGCCGCTTCGTGTGGCACGACCTGATGACGACCGACGCGTCGCGCGCGCAGGCGTTCTACACCGCGCTCTTCGGATGGACGACGCAGGTGATGCCGATGGGCGAGTTCGGCGACTACACGATGGTGACCGCGGGCGAGCACGGCGTCGGCGGCATCGTCCCGCTCGACGCGGCGCACGGCGTCCCGTCGCACTGGATCGCGTACGCCAGCACCGCCGACGTCGACGCGACGTGCGCGCGCATCGAGGCGCTGGGCGGGAAGACGTGCGTGCCGCCGGCCGACATCCCGGGCGTCGGCCGCTTCGCGGTCAGCGAGGATCCGCAGGGCGCGGTGTTCTCGCCGTTCCGCGGCAACGATCCGTCACCAGAGCCGCCGGTGAACGCGCCGCTCGGCACCGTGGCGTGGAACGAGCTGCTGACGACCGATCCGGAGGCCGCAGCGAAGTTCTACGGCGAGCTGTTCGGCTGGACGCACGAGTCGATGGACATGCCGCTCGGCACGTACGGCCTGTTCAAGCGCGGCGACCAGTACGCGGGCGGGATGATGCCGATGCCGCCCGAGGCGGAGTCGCGCCCGAACTGGCTCCCCTACTTCGCGGTCGCCAGCGCCGACGCCGCGGTGGCGCAGATCGCGGCGCTCGGCGGCACGCCGATGATGGAGCCGATGGACATCCAGGAGTGGGGCCGCATGGCGGTCGCGCAGGATCCGACGGGGGCGTACTTCGCGGTGCTGGAGAACAAGAGCCCGATGTGACGGAGGACGGAGGGGCGGAGGACGGAACGGCGGAGGACGGTGATGCGGAAGACGGTGGGGCGTGATACGATGGGGCGGCGGCGCGACTGGAGCTCCGCGCTCGAATCATCCGCCCCACCGTTTCACGCTCCATCGTTCTCCGCCGTTCCGTTCTCCGCAGCATCGTCCTCCGCCTCATCGTCAGGAGGGTCCATGGCTCGCAGATCCGGCTCGACGCGCAAGACCGCCGCGAAACGCGGCGCTGCGAAGACGGGAACGGCGAAGAAGGGCGCAGTGAAGAAGACGGCCGCGAAGAAGACCGCGGTGAGGAAGTCCGCCGCGAAGCGGCCCACCGCGAAGGTGGTGGCGGAGACCGTGGAGATGGCCGCACCGCCGGCGCAGGCGGTGAAGGCCGCCGCCGCGCCGGCCGCCGCCAGGCGCGCGGCCACCATCGTCTACGTGCACGGCATCGGCAACAAGCCGCTGCCCAGCGTCCTCAAGTGCCAGTGGGACCACGCGCTGTTCGGGTTCGACCTCGGCGAGCGCAGTCGCCTCTCGTACTGGTGCAACCGCGAGTACTATCCGCGGGCCGAGGAGGGGACGTGCAAGGGCGGCGACCTCGTGACGCTGGAGAGCGAGCCGACCGGCGAGGGCCTCAGCGTGCGGCAGCACCTGCACGAGGTCACGCTCGCGCAGGAGGCGCAGAGCATCGCGCCCGACGATCCCGAGGCGCAGCGCTTCCTGGAGCGCGTCGCGGCGACGATCGAGGCGAGCACCGAAGTGCGCGCGACGGAGGCCGATGCCGCCTTCCAGGAGCGGCGGCCGCTGCGCCTGCAGCGCGCGCAGGGCCTCGACGTGGGCGCGCGCGCGGTGGAGGCGAAGATCCTCCCGGTGCCCGAGTTCGTGCGCCGCTGGATCACGCGCCAGCTCACGCGCGCGCTGCTGCGCGACGTGCACGACTTCTTCTTCGTGCCCGCGCGCGGCGCGGCGATGCGCGAGAGCCTGCGCGCGCGGCTGCGCACGGGCGGCGGCCCGTTCGTGATCGTCGCGCACAGCCAGGGCTCGATGATCGCCTACGCGGTGCTGTCGGAGCCGGAGTTCCGCACGCTCGACGTCGCGCTGCTCGTCACCGTCGGGTCGCCGCTCGGCATCAGGGAGGTGCAGGACCAGCTGAAGAAGGAGACGGGGCTCCGCGTCCCGCCGAACGTGCGCCGCTGGCTCAACGTCGCCGATCCGCTGGATCCGGTGGCGCTCGACAAGCGGCTGTCGCAGGACTACGCGCCCAGCGCGACGGGCGTGCGCGTCGAGGACGACGTCGAGTGGAACCTCGACAGCCCGCGCCATCCGCACTCGGGGACGGGCTACCTGCGCACGCCGCCGGTGCGCATGGCGGTGCGGCAGGTCGTGGACACGGCGCTCTTCCAGCCGGTGGCGGAGTTCACGATGGCGCGCGACATGGTGCGCGAGATGGAGAACCGGCCGCCCGACATCCGGCACGAGGTGCTGATCGAGCTGGCGGATCCGGGGCTCACGGGCCGTCCCACCTCGGTGGCGCGCACGGAGGTGCGGCGCCGGCTCGAGGACCGCGCGCGCGACAGCCAGGTCGACTTCGACGACATGGCGCTCGAGGAGCTCGATCGCTTCATGGCGGCCGAGCTGACGCGCGCGGAGGCCGAGTGGCTCGCGCACCAGACGGACGTCACGGTGCTCGGCATCAAGCGCATCTGGCGGAACGCGGTGAAGCGCGCGCTGCTGGACGAGTCGGCGAGCACGGTGCAGGCGTCCACCGCGCACCTGGGCTACCAGGCCGACGGGCGCGGCATCCAGTGGGCGGTGCTGGACACGGGCGTGGTCGCGTCGCATCCGCACCTGGCGGCGCGCAACAGCGTGGTCGCGGAGTACGACTGCACGAAGCGCGGCGCGCTGAAGGAGGGCGGCACCGCCACCGACGGCCACGGCCACGGCACGCACGTCGCGGGCATCATCGCCGGCCGGCACGAGTTCCGGCCCACCGACGGCGTGCCGCGCGTCTTCACCGGCATCGCGCCCGCCGCCAAGCTGCACGTCTACAAGGTGCTGGCCGACGACGGCACGGGGCGCGACGCGTGGATCATCAAGGCGCTCGACCACATCGCGGAGGTGAACCGCCGCGCGGGCCAGCTGGTGATCCACGGCGTGAACCTCAGCCTCGGCGGGCCGTTCGACCAGAGCGTGTTCGGCTGCGGCCACTCGCCGCTGTGCACGGAGCTGCGCCGGCTCTGGCGGCAGGGCGTGGTGGTGGTGCTCGCCGCCGGCAACGAGGGCTTCGCGACGCTGCAGACGCTGGAAGGGCCGATCGAGGCGAACATGGACCTCTCGATCGGCGACCCGGCGAACCTCGAGGACGCGATCGCGGTGGGCTCGACGCACAAGACGCGGCCGCACACGTACGGCATCTCGTACTTCTCGTCGCGCGGCCCCACGGCCGACGGGCGGCAGAAGCCGGACCTGGTGGCGCCCGGTGAGCGCGTGCGCTCGTGCCGGCACGACTGGGTGAAGGGGAACGGCGGCAACGGCGCCGCCGGCACGCCGTCGGCGGAGGACCTCTACGTCGAGATGAGCGGCACCAGCATGGCGGCGCCGCACGTGTCGGGGATCCTCGCGTCGTTCCTGTCCGCGCGCCGCGAGTTCATCGGCGAGCCCGATCGCCTGAAGGCGCTGCTGCTCGCGTCGTGCACGGACCTGCAGCGACACCGGCCGCAGCAGGGGGCGGGGTTGCCGAATCTCACCAAAATGCTCCTGAACACGTGAGACTGCGGAGGACGGAACGGCGGAGGACGATATGGCGGAGAACGGAACGGCGTGAGACGGAAGAGCGGAACTTTCGGCTTGAAGCTTCAAGTGAAGGTCCGCCTTTCCGTTTCACGCCTCATCGTCTTCCGCCGTTCGGTCCTCCGCCGTTCCGTCCTCCGCAGTCTCACTTCATTCGCACCCGCTACTCCGCACCTCCGCCCACATCGCCGCCCACGGCTCGCTCGTCTTCGCCGCGTCCACGCGCGCCCTCCACGCCCGCTCCAGCGTCGGCACGTCCGCGCCGAGCGCCAGCGGCGCGCTCCGCAGCCCGCCCTGCCACAGCGCGCGCAGCCGCGCGGTGCCGTAGGTGTCGAGGACGTGACGCACGAAGCTCCCGGCCTGCACGTACATCGCGGCGCCCGCCTCGCCCTGCACGTCGAAGCGGCGCGGCAGCTCGGCCAGCGGCACGAGACGGCCCTCGGCCGCGAGCGCGGCGGCCATCGCGTGCACGTCGCGCCCGTGGCAGCGGCCGACGGCGTGCATCGCCAGCCCCTCCGAGATCCAGTGACCGGCCGGCGTGCCCCAGCGCTGCCACGACAGCACGTGCATCAGCTCGTGGCGCAGCGGCGCGCGCGCCGAGTCGTTCGTCACGAACAGCACCGCCGACGCCGCGGACTCGGCCCAGCCGCCGGGGGTGCCGCCGGTGAACGGGCGCATCGCCTCGCGCGTGTCGAGCGCCAGCAGCTCGAGGTGCGTCGTGTCGATGGTGGCGCCGAGCAGGCGCAGGTCCGCGTCGCGCGCGGCGACGGCCTGCGCGGCGAGCGCCGGCAGCACACGGGCGGCGCGCGAGCCCGCGGGCGCGTGCACGTGCAGCCCCAGCGCGCGATGCTCCACCCAGCGTCCGCCGGACGACGCGAGCACGCGGCGCACGAACGGCGCGGTGTGCCCGTCGGGGCCCGGTGCCGCGCGGCGCGCCGCGGCCACGCCCGACGCCGCGACCGCGGCGAGCAGCGCGGCGAGCAGCGCGAGACGACGCGGCGGGCGCACGCGATGGAGCGCGTGAGGCGCGGCTAGCGGCCGCCCTCAGCCCCCGCCGCCTCCAGCGCCTCGCTGGCGACGGCCCACTCCTCGAGCGCGGCCTCCAGCGCCGCCTTCCGCTCGTCCAGCGTCCGCGACATCGCGCTCGCACGCTGCACGCCCTCGGGCGTCGCGTAGAGCGTCGGGTCGTCGAGCTGCGCCTGCAGCGCCGCCACCTCCGTCTCCAGCTGCGCCGCGCGCTGCTCGGCGCGCTCGGCGCGGCGCTGCGCGTCGCGCGCGGTGCGGCGGGCGTCGCGGTCGGTCGCCTTGCGCTGCTCCTGCTCCTGCTGGCGCGACGCCTTCTCCTGCTCGCGCGCGCGGTCGGCGCGCTCGGCGTCGCGCTGCCTCTGGCGCGCCTCGGCCTCGCGCCGCGCGCGCTCGTCCGCGTTGTGCGCGTCGGCCACGGTGCGCGACGCCGCGTGCCTCGCCAGCGCGTCCTCGCCGCCGTTCGCCTCCCACTCCGTGAACGGCTCCTCGAAGACGTGCACGCGCCCGTCGTGCAGCGCCCACACCTGCGTCGCCAGCGCGCGCAGCAGCGCGCGGTCGTGCGACACCAGCAGCACCGTGCCGTCGTAGCCGTCCAGCGCGTCCTCCAGCGCCTCGATGCTCTCGACATCCAGGTGGTTCGTCGGCTCGTCGAGGATCAGCAGGTTCGCGCGCTGCAGCATCATCATCGCCAGCGCCACGCGCGCGCGCTCGCCGCCCGAGAGCGTGTCCGCGCGCCGCAGCACCTCGTCCCCGCTGAAGCCGAAGCGGCCCAGGTGGCCCTGCACCAGCCGCCGCTCCCACGTCGGCCGGAGGTCCTGGATCACGTCGTACAGCGTGCGCCCGAACGGCACCTGCGCGAGGTCCTGCCGGTAGTGCGCGACGACGATCGAGTCGCCCGTGCGCAGCGAGCCGTCCAGCAGCGTGCCGCGCTCGCCGACGATCGCCTTCAGCAGCGTGCTCTTGCCCGCGCCGTTCGGGCCGATGAAGCCGATGACCTCACCGCGCGACAGCCGCACGCTGAAGTCGCGGATCAGCGTACGATGCCCGCCGTCCGCGGTGGGGACGCCGAGGGAGGCGCGGTCCGCGACGAGGACCTGGTCGCCGCCGCGGCCCTCCGTCTCCAGCCGCAGCGCCATCACGTCCTCGCCGCCGATGGGCGCGCTGAGGCGCGGCAGCCGCGCGAGCAGCTTGCGCCGTCCCTTCGCCTGCTTCGTGTTCTGGCCGGCGAGGTTGCGGCGGATGTAGTCCTCCTGCGCCGCGATCGTCTTCTGCTGCTTGTCGAACTGGCGCTGCTGCGTCAGCCGCCGCTCCTCGCGCTGCGCCACGAACGCCGCGTAGCCGCCGGCGTACGGGAACATCGACCCGCCCTCGACGTGCAGCACGTGGTCGACGACCGACGTGAGGAACGCGCGGTCGTGGCTGACGAGGATCACCGTGCGATCGACGCCCTGCAGGTACGACTCGAGCCAGCGCGTCGTCTCGAGGTCGAGGTGGTTCGTCGGCTCGTCGAGCAGCAGCACGTCGCCCGGCAGCACGAGCTGGCGCGCGAGGCCCACGCGTCCGCGCTCGCCGCCCGAGAGCGTCTTCAGCAGCCGCGTCTTCGCGACCTCGGGATCGAAGCCCAGGCCGTCGAGCACCTGGTCGACGCGCGCGTGGTACGAGTACCCACCCTCGCGCTCGAAGCGCTCGAGGTCGTGGCCGTAGCGCTCCAGCGCCGCCTCGTCATGCGTCGTCTCGAGCGCCTTCGCCTGCTCGGCCAGCCGCCGCTCCAGCGTGCGCAGCTCGGCGAACGCGCCGGCCACGGCCTCCCACACCGTCTCGGCGTGGCCGAAGTCGCGGTGCTGCTCGAGCAGCGTGACCCTGAGCCCCGGCTGGCGCGCGATCTGGCCGCGCGAGGGCGCCAGCTGGCCCGTGAGCAGCTTGAAGAGCGTCGTCTTCCCGGAGCCGTTGCGCCCGATGATCCCCCACCGCTCGCCCGCGGCGACGGTGAAGGTGACGTCCTGGAAGAGCGTGGTGGCGCCGAATTCGACGGCGACGTTGGAGACGGCGAGCTGCGTCATGCGGACAATCTACAGACGGCGAAGGACGGAACAGCGGAGAACGGTGAAGCGGAGGACGGAAGGGCGTGAAACGGAGGGGCGGACCCGCCAGCTCGAAGCATCGAGCACAGGTCCGCCCCTCTGTTTCACGCTTCATCGTCTTCCGCGGTTCCGTTCTCCGCCGTTCCGTCCTCCGCCTTCGCGCGCCCTACCGATTCTCGTCGTACCCGGCGCGCGGTGCATCACAGTACAGCGCCCCCACCACCGGCACCCCCGGCGCCTCGCCGGCGCGCACGGCGTCGTCGGCGGGCGGCGCGTCGGCCAGCGATCCCAGGCGCCCGCCCGCGCCGTAGCCGCCGTTCCCGTTGGTGCCGTTCGCGCGGCCGTTGCCGTGGGAGCCGTTCGACGAGCCGTTGGCCGAGGGCGTGCTCCCGCCGCCGCCGCCGTTGCCCGAGGGGCGCAGGAGCGCGGTGCGCGCCGCCTCCCGAGCGGGGATGGCGGGGAAGGTGCCCGTCGCGTTGCGCGCGGCATCCTGCGCCTCGTCCGGCTTCAGCTCCAGCAGCCGCAGGAAGTAGCGCTCCGAGAAGCCCGACAGGAACGCGAGCAGCAGGAACGACCCGCCGCTCGTGATCGCGACGCCCGGCACGATCCCCCACGACAGCAGCACGAAGAGCACGATCGCGATCGTCGCGCCGACGATGGGCCGCAGCTCCAGCCGCAGCACGCTGTCCTGGTACTCGGCCGTCGAGACGGTGCTCGCGCGCGCCTGCAGCAGCCCGCTGAGGAAGCCGCCCGCCGCGCCGAACAGCGCCACCGCCGCGCCCGAGAGCCACGCGTCCGACGCCGCCAGCGGCACGAAGCGCAGCACGAACGGCACCGTCAGCCGCGCGCCCGATCCGGGCGGCACCGCCGGCATCAGCATCGGCAGCAGCAGCACCAGCACGCCCAGCAGCACCATCCCGCGGTCGCGCAGGATCGTCAGCCGCTCCAGCTGCAGCCCGCTCGTGATCTGGCGCTCGGTGACCGCGGTGTTGAGCACCGACGTCGCCTCGTCGATCGCGCTGCGCAGCTCGTGCAGCGGCACCTGCATCCGCCCGCCGCCCGCGCCGTCGGTCGCCTGCGCCAGCCGGCGCAGCAGCGGCTCGAGCACCTCGCGCACGTCGGCCGGCACCTCCTGCTCCAGCCGGCGGCGCAGCGACGGGATGCGCGCCGAGAGCAGGTACGACGGCGTCGCCCAGACGATGCAGCGCTCGACGAGGTCGAGCGTCGAGGAGACCGCGAGGAGATCCGGGTCCGGCTGCTCCAGCGCCTTGCGCGCGCCGTGCAGCAGCCCGACCGCGCACTGGCCCGTGACGACGTCCACCGGCTCGCCGCCCAGCATGCCGTACGACCAGTTGCCGAAGACCGTGCGGAAGTCGGTCTCGAGCTCCAGATAGCGCACGCGGCACTGGTGCAGCACGTACGAGTCGTAGCGGTGCAGCCCGCTGCGGCGCAGCCGCGTCGCCGACCACGCGGGCTGCGGCCAGTGCTGCGGGTCGAGCCAGCTCTGGACCTCGTGCGTCCACTCGGTGGCGCTGCGGTCGCGGCCGGCGTCGCCGGCGAGCGGGTGGTCGCCCGTGAACGTGCCGCGCGACTCCGGTGCCGACTCCTCGCGCGCCTCCGGCGCGACGGGGGCCGGCTTCGTGGCGCGCGCCACGGCGATCGTCTTCGATTCGCTCATGCTCCCCTCCCGCCCGCACCCGGGCGCTCGCGCCGTCCCGCACCGTGCAGTGCCGGGACGCGCCTTCGACGTTATGACCGCCTGGTCGAGCCGGGTAGAGCCTCGCCGGCCATCGGCGTCACGCCGCTGGCCACCAATGTGCGCCGCGTCACATCACCGCGCAGCCCTTTCCGCCCGCTCAGGACGATGTCGCGTCGCTGCCGGTCACTTGCCGCACCACTGCTTCCACTCGGCCTCGTTGAGCCCGACGGTGAGCTTGTGCTGGAAGCGCACGAGCGGCGTGCGCACGAGCCCCGGATCGTCCACCAGCAGCTCCAGCCACCGCTCGTCGCCATAGCGCGCGACGCCGAGCCCGCGTTCCGCAAACCGCTTTCCCTCGCGGTCCACGAGCGCCTGCACGCCGAACTTCTGCGCGAAGCGCTTGAGCTCCCCGGGCGCCGCCGCGCGCTCCGCGAAGTCCACGAAGTGCGTCTTCACGCGCCGCTCGGCGAAGAAGCGCAATGCTTTCCGAGTATCGGGGTCCTTCTTGTGGCCGAAGATCTGGACTTCCATGACAGAGACTCTGTGGGCTGCGGGCTGCGGATGCTCGAGGCTTCGTGCTGCGTGCTGCGTGGCCTGCGACGTCGCGCCGGAGCCCTGTGGCCTTTGGGAGGGATGCGGATGCTGCGGATCTGAACGGATGCTCCGGATCGTCCCGCGCGGCGGCGACGTCCCACGCGCCACACGGAGGGATCCGTCTGATCCGTTCAGATCCGGAGCATCCGCATCCTCTCCAAGAGGCAAACGAGTCCAGCGCGCCGACACCTCCCGAGGTCCGACCCGCAGTCCGCGGTCCGCAGCTCCCGGCGCGGCGAGGGCGTGATCGCGCGCATCACTGCACCCATGGAATTTCGGGCGCGCGATGGAAGTTGACGCCGAGCGCCGAGAGCCGCGCCCCGTGCGCACCGAGCCGCGCGCGGAATGCCGCCCACTCGCGCCCCGCCTGCGGCGTCCAGCCCACCTCGGCCAGCGCGAGCAGGCGCGGGAAGGCCATCGCCTCGAAGTCGCTGCGCTTCTCCAGCGTCTCCGACCAGAGCGGCGCCTCGACGCCGAGGACGCTGCGCTCGGTCACGCCGGGCAGCTCGGTGGCGGGGTTCCACTCGTACGTGTCGCGCACGCCCACCAGCCCCGCCCAGCGCAGGCCGAGCACCGTCGCGCTGTCGTACTTCATGTCGAGGTAGACGCGCCGCGCCGGCGACAGCACCACGCGCCCGCCGCGCGCCGCGTGCAGGAAGGTCGAGTCGCGCACGCCCTTCGCGTCGGAGCGCCAGTGCTGCACGACCGTTGCCGTGTCCAGCTTCGCGGGCGCGATCTCGCCCCAGCCCACCGCGCGCTTGCCGTGCGACCGCACGATCCCCTCGACGCGCTCGATGAAGCGCAGGTAGTCGGGGTGCGTCAGCTTCTCCACCTCGTCGCCGCCGATGTGGAGCCACGGGCCCGGCGTCAGCGCGGCCAGCTCCTTCACGACGTCGTTCACGAACGCGTAGACCGTGTCCTTCGACGCGCACAGCGTCGAGAAGCCCACGCGCGTGCCCGTGTACGGTGGCGGCGCCACGCCGTCGCAGTTGAGCGCGGGATACGACGACAGCGCCGCGTTCGTGTGCCCGGGCATGTCGATCTCGGGTACGACGGTGATGAAGCGGTCACGCGCGTAGGCCACGAGCTCGGCGTACTGCGCCTGCGTGTAGTAGCCGCCCGTGCCGCCGCCCACCTGCAGCCGCCCGCCGAACTGCGCGAGGTTCGGCCACGACCGGATCTCGATGCGCCAGCCCTGGTCGTCGCTCAGGTGCAGGTGCAGCCGGTTCAGCTTGTAGAGCGCCATCGCGTCGATGAAGCGCTTCACGTCCTCGGCCGGCAGGAAGTGGCGCGCGACGTCGAGCATGGCGCCGCGCCACGCGAAGCGCGGCGCGTCCTCGATGCGGCCCGTCGGCACGCTCAGCCGCCGCCCGATCGCGGCCGGATGCTCGACCGCCACCGGCAGCAGCTGCCGCAGCGTCTGCACCGCGTGGAAGAGCCCCGCCGGCTCGCGCGCGGCGAGCGTCACGCGCTCGGTGGTGACCGTCAGCGCGTAGCCCTCGTCGCCCGGTGACGGCTCATCGGCCGACGCGAGCGCGAGATGGATCGCGTGCCGCCCCGGCGCCTCGCCCGCCGCCAGCCGCCGCGGCTCGCGCGGCACGCTCGGCGCCAGCATCGCGGCGGTCAGGCGCGCGATGCGCTCGACCTCGGGCGCGGCGTCGGCGTCGAACGTCACCGTCGTGCTCTCGGTGACGACGAAGCGCTCCGTCGTCGAGAGCTCCATGCGCGTCGGCGCGGGAATGAGCGCGGGGCGCGGCAGCGGTGCCGGCGTCGCGGGGACCGCCGCGGGCGTGGGAGCCGGCGTGGGCGTGGGCGCGGGCGACGGGGCGCGGCGCGGCGCGCACGCGGACAGGGCGAGCGCAACGGACAGCGCGCGCGCGACGGACCGGGAGGGGGTGGGCATGCGACGAATATCGAGGGCGGACGCGGCCGCGCGAACCCCCGCCGCGCCCGCTCCGCGCCCGTTCAGAACAGCTTGCGGACCGCCCGCGCCCCGAACGCCGCCACCACCAGCGCGACGACGAGCACGCCGAGCGTCGCGGCCGCGTGCGGCGCCCAGGGGTGTCCGCGCCAGACGTCCATCGCCAGCCGGGCGACGCCATGGTTGATCGTGCCGAACGCGACGGCGAGCGCGACGAGCAGCAATGGCACCGTGAGCGCCGTGTCGCGCACCCGCCAGGCCGCGTAGCCGCGCGCGCGCATCGTCTCGGACACCATCAGGTGCAGCACGAACAGCACGACGCCCACCTCGACGAGGGCGAGCACGGCCGGGACGACGCGAAGGGCGAGGGCGAGCGGAGGCATGGACGTGTATACTGGGCGACGAGGCCCGCGCGCGCATCCGCGGCGGGCGCAGCACTGCCGGTTCCGCGTCATGTCGTCCCCCTCCCCGTCCAATCGCCCCGCTCCCGCCTTCCGCCCCGCGTGGTGGGCCCGCAACCCGCACGCGCAGACGATCTGGGGGAAGCTCACGCGCCGCCTTCCGCGCGTCGCCACGCGCACGGAGCGCTGGGACACGCCGGACGGCGACTTCCTGGACGTCGAGCGCCTGAGCGCCGACCCGTCGCGCGGCGACCCCGCGCGCGCGCCGCGGCTGCTGCTGCTCCACGGCCTCGAGGGCGGGCGCCAGTCGCACTACGCCTGGGGGATGTTCGCCGAGGCGGCGCGGCGCGGCTGGGCGATGGACCTGATGCTGCACCGCTCGTGCGGCGGCGAGATCAACCGCCAGCGCCGCTTCTACCACTCGGGCGAGACGGGCGACGCGGGGATGGTGCTCGACCGCATCGCGAGCGAGTTCCCCGACGCGCCGCTGACGGCGGTCGGCGTCTCCCTGGGCGGCAACCAGCTCGTGAAGTACCTGGGCGAGCGCGGCGAGCGCGTGCCGTCGACGCTGCGGCGCGCGGTGGCGATCTCGGTGCCGTTCGACCTCGCGCGCGGCTCGCGGCACATCAGCCAGGGCTTCGCGCGCGTGTACGAGCGCCACTTCCTGCGCTCGCTGGTGCGCAAGGTCGAGGCGAAGCTGGCGGCGTACCCCGACCTGATCGCGGCGGAGCGGCTGCCGGGCGTGCGCACGCTCTACGACTTCGACGACCTGCTGACGGGCCCCGTGCACGGCTTCGCGGGCGCGGACGACTACTACGCGCGCAGCAGCGCGATCCGCTTCCTGCACGGCGTGCGCGTGCCGACGCTGCTGCTGAGCGCCGTCGACGATCCGTTCCTCCCCGCCGCGGTGCTCGACGAGGTGCGCGCGATCGCGGTCGCGAATCCCGCGCTGACGATCGAGTTCCACGAGCGCGGCGGGCACGTGGGCTTCGTCGGCGGGCGCGTGCCGTGGGCCCCCGACTACTACGCCGAGCGGCGCGCGTTCGAGTTCGCGGCGGCGATGACGCGCGACTCGGCGGTGCCGGCGCTCACGCAGCGCGCGGGCTGAGTCGGCGCGCGCTCACTCCGGCAGCAGCTCGGCCACCGGCGCGGTGAAGCCGGGCAGCACGTCGCCGCCGTCGATCGCGTCGTCGGGGCCGTGCAGGCGCGCGAGGCCGTCGGGCGTGTGCGCGACGATGCTGCGCGTGTCGGGGTAGACGACCCACACCGCGCGCGTGCCGGCGCGCAGGTAGCCCTGCACCTTGTGCGCGAGCTCGCCGGCGCGGTCGCCGGGCGACACGATCTCGATCGCGAGGTCCGGCGCGCCCTCGTAGAAGCGGTGCGCGACCGCGCGTGCGGGCAGCCGGTCCGTTCGGATGAACGAGACGTCCGGGCCGCGCACGGTGTCGGGGCGGCGGGAGAGAACGTAGCCGGATTCGGCCACGACCAGACCGAGACTGTTCGCATCGACGAAGGCGGTCAGTCGAGTGCCGATGCGCATCACGAGCGCCCCGTGCCACATGCCGGGCGGCTCCGACACCACGAGTCGCCCCTCGACCAATTCGTAGCTCTGGTCGTCGTCAGGCAGTCCGTACAGGTCCTCGGCGGTCAGCAGCGGCTCGGTGGTGAGCGAGTTCGTCATGCCGTCCTCCGACGGGTGGATGCCGCAAGCTACGACGCATCGGTCGCCGAGTCACGCACGCAACCCTGCCGGCCCGGGGCGTGTCCACGTCGGGGCACCGCGACCGCGGATGCCACGACCACCGACCCGTGCACGCTCCCATGCTCGCGCGCCACCTCCTTCGCCTCGCCACGTGCGCCGTCGTCGGCGCGGCGGCGCCGCTCGCACTCTTCGCACAGATGACGGCACCCGCGCCCACCGGCCCGCACGCGGTCGGACGGCGCCTGCTGACGTGGGTGGACTCCGCGCGGCGCGATCCCACCGACACGACGCACGCGCGCACGATCACGGCGTGGCTCTGGTATCCGGCGGCGAAGCCTGCACGCGTCGCGCGCGGAGACGCGGCGCTCCAGCCCGCGCTCGACGGCGCGTGGGGCGACCTGCGCGCGACCGCGTCGGCGGCGAAGATCGGCGACGCCGCGGCGGCGGCGATGCGCGGGCTGCGCGTGCACGCGGTGACGGACGCGCCGTGGGCGCGCGACGCGGGCCGCGCGCCGGTGCTCGTCTTCACGCCCGGCAACGGCTGGCTGCCCACCGACTACGGCGTGATGCTCGAGGACCTCGCGAGCCACGGCTACGCGGTCGTCGGCGTCGCGCCGGCGGGGCTCGCGGACGTCGTGGTCCACGGGGACGGCCGCGTCGTCCCCAAGACGCTCGGCGTCGGCGCGGCGATCGCCGACGACCAGCGGCACGCGCACGACGACGTGCTGCACGTGCTGCGGCAGCTGCGCGCGCTCGACACCGCATCGCGCTCGCCCGCGCGTGGACGGCTCGACCTCACGCGCGTCGCCGCGCTCGGCCACTCGCTGGGCGGCACCACCGCGATCGTCGCGGCGGCGCGCGACACGCTCGTGCGCGCCGCCATGAACCTCGACGGCGACGCGATGGGCGCCGCGGTGCTCGACGCGCGCCCGCGCCAGCCGCTCCTCTTCGTCAGCAGCGAGCTGCCGGCGATGGACGAGGCACCCGCCGGCCGCGACTCCGCGTGGTACGTGCTCACGCGGCAGGGCGTGGAGCGCAGCGAGCGGCGGCGCACCGGCGAGTGGGCACGGATCTCCTCCCGCTCGGCTGACGCGCGCCGCGTGCGCCTGCTGGGCGCGCGCCACCTCGACTTCACGGATGCGGCGCTGGCCGAGTCGCTGATCGTGGGCGCGGAGCGGCGGTGGATGCGCTGGGGGCCGATCGACGGCACGCGCGCGCTGCGCGTCACGACGGACCTCGTGCGCGCGTTCCTCGACCACGCGCTGCTGGGCCGCCCCGCGGACGTGCTGCTGGAGCACCCCGAGCGCCGCTACGGCGAGCTGCGGCTGGTGACCGGCGACGAGGCGGGTGGCGGGCCCGCTTAGCTTTCTCGCCATGCCCGACGCCATCCTGCTGCTCCACGGCGCGCTCGGCGCGCGCGACACGCTGCGCCCGCTCGCCGACGCCCTCGCGCCGCTCGTGCCCGCGGGCACGCCCGTCCATGCGCACGAGTTCGCGGGGCACGGCGCCACGCCCGATCCCGACGCCGCGTCCGACGCGCCGTACGACGTCGCACGGCTGGCCGCGGGCGTGTTGGACGCGATGGACCGCGACGGCATCGCGCGCGCGACGGTG
Organism: Roseisolibacter agri; assembly: GCF_030159095.1. Taxonomy (NCBI): domain Bacteria; kingdom Pseudomonadati; phylum Gemmatimonadota; class Gemmatimonadia; order Gemmatimonadales; family Gemmatimonadaceae; genus Roseisolibacter; species Roseisolibacter agri. Next base: position 24,255 of record NZ_BRXS01000002.1, on the reverse strand, counting down.
TTCGGCTACAGCATGGGCGGCTACGTGGCGCTGCTGCTGGCGGCCGAGCATCCGGCGCGCGTGCGCGCGGTGGTGACGCTGGCGACCAAGCTCGCGTGGACGCCCGAGTCGGCGGCGCGCGAGACGTCGCGGCTGGATCCCGCCGCGATCCGCGCGAAGGTGCCGCGCTTCGCCGATGCGCTGGCCGCGCGCCACGGCGACGCGGGCGGATGGGAGCGCGTGCTGTCGCGCACCGCGGCGATGATGCACGCGATCGCCGCGCGGCCGACGGTCACGCCCGACGTGCTGGCCGCGATCGCGTGTCCGGCGCGCATCTGCGTCGGCGACCGCGACGCGACGATGACGCTGGACGAGTGCGCGGCCGCGGTGCGCGCGCTGCCGAAGGGCGAGCTGGCGGTGCTGCCCGCGACCGGCCATCCGCTGGAGCACGCCGATCCCGCGCGCCTCGCGCGCGAGGTGGCCGAGGTGCACGCGCGCGCCGAGACCGCGCCGTCCTGAGACGTCCGGTCGCTACTTGCGCACCGGATCCGCGTAGGTCGCCGCGATCCGGCGCGCGAGCTCCGTGAGCGCGTCGCCGGCGCCGTCGAGGTTGGTCATCACGGCGACGCTCAGGTCCCGATCGGGCACGTGGTAGAGCATCGACGTGAAGCCCGGCTGGTTCCCGCCGTGGTACACGGCGCGCCCGTCCGGCTCCACGGCCCAGCCGAAGCCCATGCCCGGCGGCTGATAGCCCGGCGGCACCGGCAGCCCGGCCAGCGTGCGCGCGATGATGTCGGGCGTCAGGTGCGACCGCGTCATCTCGCGCACCGAGCGCGCGTCGAGCAGTGTGCCCGCATCGAGCGCCATCGCGAAGCGCACGAGATCCTCGGCCGTCGCGACGAAGCCGCCGGCGGGCACGCGACAGCTCGCGTCCAGCGGCGGCGCGTTCGCGAGTGGCTGGCCCTCCGCGCGCCGGTAGCCGCGCGCCCGGTGCGGCACGACGGCGAGATCGTCGAGCCGGGTGCCGCGCATGCCGGCCGGCTCGAAGACCGTGGTCCGCACGACGTCCACGTAGCGCTGGCCCGACGCACGCTCCACCGCGAGCCCGAGCAGCGTGTAGCCGTAGCTCGAGTACGTGATCTTCTCGCCCGGCGCGTGCTCCAGCGAGTCGGTGGCGAAGATGGCGAGCGCCTGCGCGAGGCTGTCGCAGTGGCGCGTGGTCACGAACTCCGCGTCGTTCCGGTAGTGGCGCACGCCGCCGGTGTGGCGCAGCAGGTCGCGCAGCGTCACCCGGTCGTACGTCGCCGGCAGCTCGCGCACGTAGGCGCGGATCGAGCGGTCGAGCTCCAGCTTCCGCTGCGCCGCCAGGCGGAGCACGGCGGCGGCGGTGAACGGCTTCGCCACCGACGCCGTGCGATAGACGGTGGCCGCGGTAGCGGGCACCGCGTTCTCGACGTCGGCGCTGCCGAAGGCGCCGGAGTACGCGATCCGCCCGCCGACACCGACGGCGACCGAGATGCCGGGCGCGCCGATCGACTGCTGCGCCGCGCGAACGAGCGAGTCCAGCTGCGGCGCGGACGGCCCGCCCGGCTGCGCGGCGGCGACGGCCGCCAGCGTGACCATGCCGACGATCGTGGCGACGATCCACCCGACGGCCTTTCGCGTCCGACGCGGCGTCATGCGATCTCCCTCGTGCGATGGGACGGCGCGCCGCGGCACGGCCGGGGCCGCGGCTCGGGCCATCGCTTCCGGCAGGACTCGCGCCTCCCGCGCGGTCGCGCCGGACGCCGGCGCGCTCAGTCGCCGCGCCCGAGCAGCTCCTGCGCCGTGCCGGGCGCGAGCTCCGCACGCGGCGTCGCGCCAGCACCGATGAGCCCACGCCGCTCGGCGAAGCGCGCGAGGGCCAGCGTGCTCGAGGCGCCGATGACGCTGAGCACCGTCATCACGCCGAGAAAGAGGATCGGCGCGCCGAGCGACATGCCGAGCGCGCCCACCAGGACGCCGGTCACCACGCCCCAGGCGGCGAAGCGCTGGAACGACAGCTCCTCGAAGCGGCGGCGCCCGCCCGCGATCCCGAGCACGATGGCGAACACCACGCCGGCGATGAAGCCGGGGATCGCCAGCGTCTGCGGCCACATGTCGACCTGGCGCGTGAAGCCGTGCGCCGCGGGCGCGACGTTGTCGAGCAGCTCGATCAGGCCGCCGATGCCGATCCCGCCGATCGCCCAGATCAGCCCCATCCCGAGCACCCCGCGGATGCGTCTCAGCCACTGCCGCACGACTTCCTCCCGGTGCTCGTGAACGCCGCGACCGGGTTCGACCGGTCATCCACTTTGCATTATAAAGTGCATGGCCGCTCGCGCAAGCCGCTTGCGGCCACGTGCGGCGCGGGGCACCGTGGCGGTCGTCGGCGCGGCGGATGGCCGATGCGCGACCGACATGCGCCATGCACCGCGTGCGCGACGCACGCACCACCGGGAGAGACATGACGACGAGCGCCGCAGACGCACTGGCCGCGACGGGGCTGGGCCGCATCGGACAGATCGCGATGACGGTGCGCGACCTGCGCGGCGCGGTGACCTTCTACCGCGACGTGCTCGGCCTGCCCCTGCTGTTCGAGGCGCCGCCGAGGCTCGCGTTCTTCGACTGCGCGGGGCAGCGGCTGATGCTGGGGGAGCCGGAGGACGGCGAGGCGCCGCGCGGCAACTCGGTGCTCTACTTCAGCGTGCCGGACGTGCACGCGGCGCACGCGACGCTCACCGCGCGCGGCGTGACGTTCGTCGACGCGCCGCACCTCATCGCGCGCCTCGCGGACCGCGAGATCTGGATGGCGTTCCTGCGCGACCCGGAGGAGAACCTGCTGGCGATCATGGCCGAGGTGCCACTCACCAACTGACGGCTGCGCGCTGCGGACTGCGGGTCCTCACGCGCCGCGCGACAGCGCCTGCAGCACCGCCAGCGCCTCGTCGGCCCGCATCTCCGGCACGAACACGTGGTCGTGGCGCGCACCCGCGATCACGTTGGCCGCGATGCCGCGCGCGGCGAGCGCGCCGGACACCGCCGCCGTGAGCCCGACCGCCTCGAGGCTGGAGTGCACGGTGAGCGTGATGCAGCGGAACGCGGGCGTGTCGGGCAGCCCGTGTGCGCGCGCGTGCGCCAGCGGCAGCACGAGCGACATGCCGTCGTCCTCGCGCATGCTCGCCAGCGCGTGCTCCGCGTGCGCCTGCGCCGCGTCGTGATCGAGCCAGCAGAACACCCACTCGCCGTCGCGCAGCACGGGCGCGAGCGAGCGAAGGAGGGTGGGGAGGTCGGTCAGATGCATCGGGAGGCTGCGTGCCGCGTGCTTCGTGCTGCGTGGCCGACACCGACGCGCCGGACCCCTTTGGCTATTGGGGAGGATACGGATCCTTTGGATCTGAACGGATCGTGCGGATCGCGCCGCGTGGCGGCGACGTCCCGTGCACTCCGAGGAGCGATCCGCATGATCCGTCTCATCCGGAGCATCCGCATCCTCACCAGTGGCGGACAGCTCGGGTGCGACGCGGACTGCCGAGGGCACCGCGCCCACACGCAGCACGGAGCACGCAGCACGCAGCCCTACCGCTGTCCCAGCGCTGCCGGCGCCGCGGCGCGTCCGGACACGCTCGCCAGCACGACGAGCGTCAGCAGGTACGGCAGCGCGAGGAAGAGCTGATACGGCAGCTGCCAGCCCATCGCCTGGAAGAGGTACTGCAGCGCGCTCGCGGCGCCGAAGAGCAGGGCCGCCGCGGCGACGCCGACCGGGTGCCAGCGGCCGAGCACCACGATCGCGATCGCGATGAACCCGCGGCCCGCGCTCATCCCCTCGGCGAACGTCCCGGCCTGGGCGAGCACCAGGGTCGCGCCCGCGAGGCCGCCGAGCGCGCCGCCGAAGAGGGTGGCCGCGAGCTGGACGCGGCGCGGGCGGATGCCGGCGGCGACGGCCGCGTCGGGGCGCTCGCCGACCGCGCGCAGCGCGAGCCCCGCGTGCGTGCGCGACGACCACCACGCGAGCGCCGGCACCAGCAGGTAGAGGAGGTAGGTCGCCGGCGGCTGCGCGAACAGGGCGCGGCCGAGCAGTGGGATCGCGCTCAGCCCCGGGATCGGGGCCGGAGGCGTGGTCGGCAGGGTGAGCGCGGCGCCCGTCTCCCCATACAGGGTCCGGTACAGCGTCCCCGTGAGGCCGAGCGAGGCCAGGGTGACGGCCGTGCCGGTGATGATCTGGTCGGCGCGGAGCCCGACCGCGAACGCCGCGAAGAGCGCCGCCGCCAGCAGCCCGGCGAGCGCGCCCACCGCGAAGCCGAGGAGCGCGCCGCCGGCGCCCGGCGCGAGGCCCGCACCCACCAGCGCGCCGAAGGCGCCCGCCATGATCGCCCCCTCGAGCCCGATGTTGATGACGCCGGCCCGCTCGGTCACCGACTCGCCGAGGGCGGCGAGGGCGAGCGGGGTGGCGGTGCGGACGGTGGCTTCGAGGAAGGCGGCCAGGGCGTCGCTCATGCGGCGCGCTCCCTCGCGGGGGCGGCGGGGCGCACGTCGCGGAGCCGGTCGGCGGCGAGGACGAGCAGGATCAGCAGCGCCTCGACGACCGTCACGACGACGGCCGGGACGCCCGCGTCGCGCTGCATCGCGCCGGCGCCCGCCTCCAGGGCCCCGAAGCCGATCCCCGCGACGACGACGCTGAGCGGGTGCAGGCGGGCGAGGAGGGCGACGGCGATCGCCGTGTAGCCGTAGCCGGGGGAGAGGTTCTCGTAGAGCGCGTAGGTGACGCCCGTGACCTCGACCGCGCCGGCCAGCCCCGCGAGCGCGCCGCTCAGGAGGAAGGCGCCGGTCGTCACGGCGGGGACGGCGATCAGCCCCGCGCTGGCGGCGGCGGCCGGGTTGAGGCCGGCGGCGCGCAGCCGGAAGCCGGCGGCGGTGAAGCGCAGCAGCGCCCAGAGCGCCACGCCCGCCAGCACGGCCAGCGCGAAGCCGACGTGCAGCCGCGACTCGGGGACCAGGATCGGGAGCCGCGCCGCGTCGGGGAGCGACGGGGACTGGGGATAGATGCGCTGCGGCTCCTGGAGCGGGCCGCGCACCAGCCACCCGGCGGCGTGGAGCGCGACGAAGTTCAGCATGATGGTGCTGATGACCTCGAGCACGCCGAAGCGGCGGCGGAGCAGCGCCGCGATCCCGGCCCAGGCCGCGCCGGCCGCGACGCCGGCGATCAGCGCCGCAGGGGCGGCCAGGATGCCAAGGATCGGTGCCCCCGCCAGCCCCACCGCCGTCGCGGCCGCGCCGCCGGCCAGCAGCTGCCCCTCCGCCCCGACGTTGAGGATGCCGGCGCGGAAGGCGATGGCGACCGCGAGCCCGGCCAGGATCAGCGGCGTCGCGCGGACGAGCGTGGCCGAGAGCAGCGCGTAGCGCGATCCCGCGGCGCCCGCCCAGAGCGCGGAGAGCGCGCCGGCGGCGTCGTGGCCGGTGGCGGCCAGCAGGAGCACGAGGCCGCCGGCCGCCAGCAGCAGGGTGGCGGCGCCGACGGCGAGCGGTCGGAGGGGCACGGCGCGCAAGCTACCATCGACGCGCCCGGTTTGGCCTGATCAGCGGCAGGCGGCCACGTCGGCGAACGGGGCCCGGGCGCGCAGGTCGCGCAGCGCGCCGCGCATGACCGCGTCGCGGAAGCGCTGGCGCGGCTCCTCGAGGATCTCCTGCTCCCATGGTGCACCGAACGTGGCTCGCGACTGCCAGAGCGGGAAGCCGATCATCGGCGCACGGGCGGCCTGGCTGCGCAGCATCCCGCGGGCGCGCGCGTCGGCCGCGACCCAGAGCAGGCGACTCTGCCAGGGCGCCAGGGGGCAGGTGCCGGCAGCGCGACCGGAGCCGCCCGGGGGCATCCGCTCGGTCAGGCCCGCGGGGAAGCCGAGCCCGATGAGGGTCCGTTCGGCGCCCCAGGTGGAGGAGGCGTCGAGCGCCAGGCGCGCGACGGCGGCCGCCGGCATCGGGGCGTCGGCGCCGAAGCGGGCGCGGAACCAGGCGACCGAGACCGGGGAGATGGGCGTCACGCGACCCAGCGCCTCGACGATCGCGTCGGCGGCTCCAGTGCCCGGTGCGGGGACGGCGGCACCCGCGAAGCCCGGCAGCTCCGCGTCCTGCACCGAGGTGAGCGCGCCATTCATGCGCCCCTCGCGCGCCAGCATCGCCGCCACGAACCAGTCGGCGCCCCGCGCGAACAGCTCCGCGGGTCGGTCGTTGCCGCCGCGGGTGCGGGCCGCGTTCCGGCTGCGGGTGTCCGCGAGGCCGCGCACCGCGGTCGCCAGCGGCTCGGCCCCCAGGCGCGCGGCGCGGTCGGTGGCGTAGGTGCCGCGGAGACCGAGCTGGGTGCGCGCGGCCTGCCAGTCGAGGTCGTGGGCCAGCTCGTGGGCGATCGTCCCCGGGCCCGAGGCGGGTGGGAGGAAGATCGTCCGCGAGGTCGGGTCGTGGAGCGCGAGCGCGAGGTCGCCCTTCGGCGACGCGCCGATGCGGACGTTCAGCCCGTCGAGCGTCAACGCGGGGAGCGCCAGCCGGAGGTCGGACACCGCCAGCTCGAGGTCGCGCAGGGCGGGGACGCGCCACGACGCCGGCAGCCCCCGCTCGAAGGCGACGCGGGCGATCCCGCTGGAGATGCGGAGTCGGTCGGCGACCGTCTGGACGTCGCGGTCGGCGGCGGTCGCCGGCGTCACGGGCGCCTGTGCGTACGGCCGCGCCGCGACCGCGACCGCATGGACCAGTCGCGCGACGCGGCGGAGCGCGTCACCGTCGGCGGGGAGGGTGCCGCGGGCGCGGACCCACTCGACCGCGAGGCCGTCGGCGGTGCGGGCGCGCGCCGCGAGTCGCCGCAGCACCGCCGGATCGCTGCCGGTCCCGATGCTGTCGCGTTCGAGGCTGCCGTCTGACACGGTCGAGCGGAAGCCGCCCAGGGTGATCGTCACGAACGGATCCGGTCGGGCGCGCCGAGCGGACTCGATCGCGGCCAGGCGCTCCGCGGTGCGGCAGGGGAGGAGCGCGTCGGGCGCGGCGCAGGCGACGACGGCCGCCACGGACGGCGCCATCGGCGCAGCCTGTGCGATGCTGTCGCCCGGCTGCGTCGTGTCTGGCTCCGTGGAGACGAGGGCAGAGCGCACTCGCTCGCGCATCGCGACCAGCAGGCGTTCGGCGTCGCGGGCCGCGGTCGCGTCGTCGGCGCGCAGGTCGTCGGCCAGGAGCGGCCGCTCGACCGTCAGGCGGCGCTCGCGGCGCCAGCGCTCCAGGAGGACGAGCGCGTCCGAGTCGGCGGCGACGCGGGTGGCCGCGCTGGCGGCGAGCAGCCGGGCCGCGTCCTCGCGCGCCAGCCGCCGGTCGCGGGCGAGCGCCGCCGCCGGCACCGCCGCCTCCGCGGTGCGGGGGGTGACCAGCCGCTCCGCGCGCGCGAGCGCGAACGCCAGCCGAACCGTCGCCTCGCCCGTGCGGGCCGACGGCGCCGCGGCGACCGTCGAGTCGATCAGCCGGCGGTGCAGCCGGCCGTCGACCAGCGCGCCCGGCCGCCAGGGGTCGGTCGCGTCCGCGAGCGCGGCCGGATCGACGGTGTACGTCTCCCCATAGGCGGCGCGGCCGAGGAGGGCCCAGGCGAGGGTGCGGCCCAGGCGGCGCGAGAGCTCCGGATCCTGCCGGGCCTGCTCCGCGAGGCGGAACGGGGAGCCCAGCCCGAGCCGCGCCCGCTCCAGATAGAGGAGGGCGCGGGCGCCGGACGAGTCGAGCCGGGCGGCGGCGGGGCGCCCGGCGGTGCCGAGCGCGGTCTCGTCGGCGCGGGCGACCGCCAGGAGGGAGTCGACCACCCGCTCCGCCCGCGCGATCTCCGCCGCGTCGTCGCGCGAGATCCGCGCGCGCTCGCGGCACCCGCCCGCCACGGCCGCCGCGAGGGCGAGCGCGAGGGGGAGGATCCGTCGGAGCGGGCGGGATTGGAGGGACATCTGGCGGACGCGGGTGCAGGGGCCGTGCGCGGGGGGCGGCGGTCCGGAGCCCGGGTCGCCGCTTCTCTAGTCGAAGACGCCGAGCATCGCACGCCCGACCGCCTCACGCTCGGCCGGAGCCGGGCGCACGTGTCCGTCGTACACCACGAGGACGCGGTCGGCCAGCGCCAGCACCTCGTCCAGGTCGCTCGAGTAGACGATCACCGCCGCGCCGGCCGCGCGTGCGTCGCGCAGCCGCGCCAGCACGGCGGCCGTCGCGCGGACGTCGAGGCCGCGCGTGGGGTTCTCGGCCACGACGAGCTCGGGGGTGCCCGTCTCGTCGCCGGCCAGCTCGCGGGCGACGACCAGCTTCTGCTGGTTGCCGCCGGAGAGCGCGCGGGCCGGGAGCGTGGCGCCGGCCGGCCCGGCCCGGACGTCGAAGCGCTCCAGCAGCGTGGTCGTGCGCCGACCGAGCGCGGTCCAGGGGACCAGGCCGCGCCGGGCGCCCGCGCCCCGCAGCGCCACGTTCTCGACGAGCGAGCCGTCGAGCAAGAGGGCATCTCGGTGCCGATCCTCGGGGACGAACCCGACACGCGCGGGGCGGGTGAGCGTGCCCGCGGTCGGCGCGAGGCGGCCGGCGAGGAGGCGGAGCAGCTCGCGCTGGCCGCTCCCCTCGACGCCGACGACGCCGACCAGCTCACCGGCGCGCAGCTCGAAGGTGGCGTCGCGGACGACGGTGACGCCGCGCGCGTCGACGTAGCGGAGGTCACGTGCGGCGGCGCGCACCGGGCCGGCGGTCGGCGCGGCGTCGTGGTGCGCCGCGGGGCCGGCGCCGACGGTCGCCAGCGCGGCGTCGTCCGTCCCGTCGGCGGCGCCCAGCATGTGGCGGGTGAGCGCGGTCTCGTCGGTGGCGGCGGCCCTGGCGGTGGCGACCGTGCGCCCGCGCCGCAGCACCGTCACGTCGTCGGCGAAGGCGAGCGCGTCGCGCAGCTTGTGGGTGATGAGGACCGCGGTCGCCCCGGCGTCGACGTAGCCGCGGAGCCAGGTCAGGAGCTCGCGCGCTTCGGCCGGGCCGAGCACGGCGGCCGGCTCGTCGAGGATGAGGAGGCGGGCGTCGCGGGCGAGCGCCTTCACGATCTCGAGGCGCTGCTGGCCGGCCACCGAGAGGTCGCCGGCGCGGGCGTCCGGATCGAGGGCGAGGCCCGCCCGCGCGCCGACCTCGCGGACGCGGTCCGCCGCCGCCCGCGCGTCGTACCGCCCGCGTCCGCCCAGCGCCACGTTCTCCGCCACGGTCATCGCGGGGACGACCGTGAAGTGCTGGTGGACCATGCCGATGCCGGCGGCGATCGCGTCGGCGGGGGAGGCCAGGCGGCGCGCGACGCCATCCAGGCGGATGGTGCCCGCGTCGGGCGGCAGCATCCCGAACGCGATGCGCATGAGCGTCGTCTTCCCGGCGCCGTTCTCGCCGAGGACGGCGTGGAGCGTCCCGCGCCGGACGGCGAGCGACGCCCCGTCGAGCGCGACGGCGGCGCCGAAGCGCTTGACGATGCCGTCGAGCGCGAGGATCACCCCATCGTTGACCGGGTGGGTCACCCGCGGATCAGCGCGCGGCGCCGGCGGCCTGCTCCGGGCAGCCGGTGCGCTGCCGCGTGTCGGTGAGCGCGAGGATGCGCCACTCGGTCCCGGTGCGGGCGAGGGTGAACGCGTCGACGCCGCAGTGGCTGAACTTCGTGCCGGCGTAGAAGGCGTAGCGCGTCCAGACGGTGGCCATGGGCCCGTCCACCTGCACGATCTCGCCGGAGATGCGCTCGTCCCACACCTCGGCGTGCGGCGTCCCGACGGCGCGGACGAAGCTGGCGAGCGAATCGACGCGGACCTGCGGCGTGCCATCGCGGCCGACGAGCGCGGAGGAGAGGAGCGCCTGCGGGTGGAAGACGGCGCGGACGGTGGCGCTGTCGCCGGCGCGCATGGCGTCGAAGAGGCGCTTGACGACGGCCAGCGCGGCGGCGCGGTCGGCGGCGGGATCGAACGTGGGGGCAGCGGCGGCCGGCGCCTGGGCGGCCAGCGGCGCGGCGGCGAGGAGCGTCGCCAGGAGCGACGCGGAGGCGAGGATTCGGGGCGTCATGCGGGTAAGATGCGGCATGCCGCACGATGCCGCCGCCTCCGGGGCCCCTTCCGGGCCCGCCGACCCCGTCGATCTTCCGTTCGAGATCCGCCCGTCGCCGATGCAGGGGCTGGGAGCGTTCGCGACGCGCTTCATCCCCGCGGGCACGCGCCTGATCGAGTACGCGGGCGAGCGGCTGACGGTGGCGGAGTCGGAGGCGCGGTATCCGGACGTGCCGGGGGAGCGGCACCACACCTTCCTGTTCGCAATCGAGGACGAGATCGACGGCGAGTGGGTCGAGGTGGTGGTGGACGCGGCGGTGAACGGCAACGAGGCGCGCTTCATCAACCACTCGTGCGACCCGAACTGCGACGCGATCGTGGAGGGCGGGCGGATCTGGATCGAGACGATCCACGACGTGGACCCGGGCGACGAGCTGGCGTACGACTACGCGTTCGTGCTGGAGGAACGGCACACGCCGGCGGCGAAGCGGCGGTTCCCGTGCAACTGCGGGGCGGCGAACTGCCGGGGGACGATGCTCGCCAAGAAGCGCTGACGGCTGCGGGCTGCGGATCTGAACCGCTGTGTGCTGCGCGGCCGGCATCGACGCAGCCGACCTGACCGGCGAACGGCTTCGACAGGATTGGACGGATTGGACGGACAAGATCTGATGTGACTTCCTCGTCGGGCGTGGCTCCCTGCGCCGCGAGGAGCGTACATCCGATCTTGTCCGTCAATCCGTTTGATCCTGTCTGCTCTTGTCGTTCGGGTCCGGCGCGCTGGACCCTCCTGTCCTTTTGGAGGGATGCGGATGCTTCGGATGAGAACGGATGCTCCGGATCGCTCCGCACCGGCGCACGGAGCGTCGCCGCCACACGGAGCGATCCGAAGGATCCGCTCCGATCCGGAGCATCCGCATCCCTCCACAAGTCACAGGGCGCGGGCGCAACGACGGCTGACGACGGCACGGATCGAGTCCCGCGGTCCGCCGCACCGTCACCGGCCGAGCTGCCGCAGGAGCGTCGCGACGTCGTAGTAGGTGCGACCGCCGGTGATGCGGCCGTCGTGCACGGTGAGCACGTCGCAGAGCGGCAGCTCGACGCTGCGTCCGGTGGGCTCGATGCGCCCCTGCGGCGTGTCGAGTGGGCCGGTCTGCCGGCCGCGGCCGACGTACTCCATGGTCACCGTCTCGCCGCATCCGACCAGCGTCGTGAGGTCGACCCTCGACTCGGGGAACGCGGTCGCCCAGTTGCGCTGGTACCGCTTCATCGCGTCCGCCCCGCGATAGACCTCGCCGGTGGCGACGTTGCGGAGTTCGGCGTCGGGCGCGATGACCGCGTCGAGCCGGTCGAAGTCGCGCGTGTTGTACGCGTCGATCAGCGTGCGCGCGATCGTGGTGACGTCCTGGCCGGCACCCGTGTAGGTGGCGGCGTCCTGCTGCGTGGACTTTGCCATGACGACCTCCCGGGCTGCGGAGGTGAGGTCCCCACCCGCCCCTGCGCCACGTGGCCGACGCCGGCAGCGGGAGTGCGCCGGGCGGCGGGACGGAGCGGGAACGTGCGCCGCGCCTCCGTGCGGCGCGCGGCGCTCCACGATCGTGAGGCGCGTGCGCGAGTCAAGCTGATCGGACCTGCCACGGCGCGCCGACCTCGCCAGCGGCGGCGGGCTGCGCGGCCGTCTGACGCTCGGGCGCGGAGCAGTGTGTCGCATGCCGAGGTCCGGCGCGCCCGAGCCCCCTGGCGATTGGAGGGATACGGATGCCTCGGATCGGAACGGATCGTTCGGATCGCTCCGCTCGAGTGCACGGAGTGTCGCCGCCACGCGGCGCGATCCGCAGCATCCGCCGCATCCGGAGCATCCGCATCCTCCCCAAAGGCGAGCGGGTCCGGCGTGAACAGGCCGGCCACGTAGCGCGCAGCGCTCAGCCTCTGACCACCCGCGCCGTCGTCACGACCGACCCCACGTGCCGCTGCGTGTGCTCGGCCGCGTGAAAGAGCAGGCCGAGCACCGTCGACGGCAGCTTCGCGCGGCCGACCTCGCGCACGTCGGCGAGCGTCGACGGATCGGTGGCGCGCAGCTGCGCGAACGCGGCCGCGACGCGCGCCTCGAAGCCGGCCAGCAGCGTCGCGCCGTTCACCTGCTCGGGCGCCTTCTCCGCCGCGAGCGCGGCGCGCTGCGCGTCGTCGAGGGCCGCACCGCGCGCGTACGTCAGCAGCCGGTCGAGCGCGCCGCCGGCGTGCAGCACGTGCCAGCCGGCCGAGGGCGCGCCGCCCCCGGGACTCCGCCACAACGCCGCGTCGTCCAGCGTGCCGACCGACGCGCGCACGTCCTCCAGCGCCTGCTGCAGCGCGTGCGCCGCGGGCTGCAGCGTGGGCGGCACGCCGGCGATCGGGCCGCGCAGCCAGGGCTCGGGCGCGCTCATGCCCGCGCTCATGCCGGCTCGGGGCGCACCGGCGTCGCCGCGTCGTCGCCGATGACGGTCGTCCACGGGCGCACGCGCCAGGTCCGCACCAGCCCGTTCGTCACGTACGGGTCGGCCTCCGCGAAGCGCTCCGCGACCGCCGGCGAGTCGCCGCGGAAGAGCAGCACCGCGCCGTCCACCGGATCCGCGAGCGCGCCGCCGAGCACCAGCTCGCCGCGCGCGTGCGCGGCCCAGCCGAGGGCGAGGTGCGCGCCGCGAAACTCGCCGCGGCGGGCGAGGTAGTCGGGCGCGACGTCGTACATGAGCAGGTAGTGCATCGCGAGGCGCGGCGCGGGTGGAGGGGGGGACGACGGTGCAAGTCTGCGGAGGGCGTGCGTGGGACGCCAGCGGTGCGACCGTCCGTGACGGCCGACGCGCCGCGCTCTGGCGTCCTCCTGCGCACCCCGGTAGGATTTCGCCGCGGCTCCCCTCACGCGGTGACTCCCATGCCTCTCGACCAGGCCGCCGCGACCCCGCGGCGCACCTTCCTGCGCACGCTCGGTGCGGCGGCCGGCGCCGCGATGGCCGCGCCGCTGCTCGCGCCCCTCGCGGCGTGCGCGCCCCGCGCCGGCTCCGCGCCGGACACCACCACGCCGGCCAACGCGTCCACGGCGCCCGCCACCATGCGACTCGGCGTCCAGCTGTACACGCTGCGCGACGCGCTCGGGAAGGACCTCGAAGGGACGCTCGCGGCGCTGTCGCGGATCGGCTACCGCAACGTCGAGCTGTTCCAGCACCACGGGAAGACGGCGGCCGAGCTCCGCGCGATCCTCGACCGGCACCAGCTGGCGGCGCCGTCGGCGCACGTGCCGCTCGCGCAGTTCCGCGCCTCGGTCGCCAAGGTCCTCGACGACGCGGCGACGCTCGGCCACCAGTGGGTCGCCGTGCCGTGGCTGGACCAGAGCGAGCGCACCGTGGACGCGTACAAGCGGCTCGCCGCCGACCTGTCGCGCTGGGGCGAGCTCGCGCGCGCGCGCGACATCGGCATGGCGTACCACAACCACGACTTCGAGTTCGCGCCGATCGCGGGGACGACGCAGACGGGATGGGACATCCTGCGCGCGGAGGCCGACCGGCAGCTCGTGAAGTACGAGCTGGACGTGTACTGGGCGACCAAGGCGGGGAAGGACGCGCTGGCGCTCATGACCGGCGAGCCGGGGCGCGTGGTGATGATCCACGCGAAGGACGCCACCGCGGCGCCCGAGCGGAAGATGGTGGACGTCGGCGCGGGGACGATCGACTTCGCGACGCTGATCCGCGAGGGGCGCCGCGTGGGCCTGCAGGGCGTGTACGTGGAGCACGACAATCCCACCGACGCGCTGGCGACCGCGCGTGCGGGCTACGAGCACCTTCGCCGACTGATGTCCTGATGGCGCACAGCGAGCAGCAGGTCTACGACGTCGCGATCGTCGGCTCCGGAGCCGGCGGCGGCATGGCCGCGTACGCGCTGACGAAGGCGGGCGCGCGCGTGGTGATGCTGGAGGCGGGCCCCGCGTGGTACGCGTCGAAGAACTCGACGATGATCCTGCCGGCGTACGCGACGCCGGGGCGCGGACGCTCCACGCGCAACCGCGAGTTCGGCGAGCACGACGCGTGCGACGGCGGCTTCGAGATCGAGGGCGAGCCGTACACGCGCGCCCCCGGCACCCGCTTCGACTGGTGGCGCGGGCGCATGCTCGGCGGGCGCACGAACCACTGGGGCCGCATCTCGCTGCGCTTCGGGCCGCGCGACTTCAAGGGGAAGACGCACGACGGGCTGGGCGACGACTGGCCGATCGGCTACCAGGACATCGCGCCGTACTACGACCGCATCGACGACCTGATCGGCGTCTTCGGCAGCAACGAGGGGCTGGAGAACCACCCCGACGGGCGCTTCCATCCGGCGCCCAAGCCGCGCTGCTACGAGCTGCTGGTGAAGAAGGCGAGCGACAAGCTGGGGATCACGTGCATCCCGTCGCGGCTCTCGATCATCACCAAGCCGCTGCCGGGCCGTCAGGCGTGCCACTACTGCGGCCAGTGCAACCGCGGCTGCAGCGTGAAGGCGAACTTCTCCAGCCCCGACGTGCTGATCGCGCCGGCGCTGGCGACGGGGAAGCTGACGCTGATCACCGAGGCGATGGCGCGCGAGGTGACGGTCGGCCGCGACGGGCTGGCGACGGGCGTCTCGTACGTGCACAAGCCGAGCGGCGAGGACCGGCACGTGCGCGCGAAGGTCGTGGTGCTGGCGGCGAGCGCGCTGGAGAGCGCGCGGCTGCTGCTCAACTCCAAGTCCTCGCAGTTCCCGCAGGGGCTCGCGAACGGCAGCGGCACGGTGGGGCGCTACATCACCGACACCACGGGCACCGACGTCTCGGGCTTCATCCCCGCGATGGTGGACCACGTGCCGCACAACGAGGACGGCGTGGGCGGCATGCACGTGTACATGCCGTGGTGGCTGGACAACGCGAAGCTCGACTTCCCGCGCGGCTACCACATCGAGGTGTGGGGCGGGCTGGGGCAGCCGTCGTACGGCTTCGGCGGCGGGATCCAGCGCTACCCGAACGTCGCCGGCTACGGGAAGAAGCTGAAGGAGGACTACCGCAAGTACTACGGCGCGACGATCGGCTTCTCGGGGCGCGGCGAGATGATCCCGAACGACAAGTCGTACGCCGAGATCGACCCGACGGTGGTGGACCAGTGGGGGATCCCGGTGCTGCGCTTCCACTGGGAGTGGAGCGACCACGAGATCAACCAGTCGAAGCACATGCAGGAGACCTTCCGCAAGCTGATCGCGGAGATGGGCGGCACGGTGTTCAGCGGCATGCCGACGAAGGAGCAGCAGTACGGGCTCGCGCCGGGTGGCCGCATCATCCACGAGCTGGGCGGCGCGCGCATGGGGACCGACCCCAAGACGTCGGTGCTGAACGCCGACTGCCAGGCGCACGACTGCAAGAACCTGTTCATCGCCGACGGCGCGCCGTTCGTGTCGCAGGCGGACAAGAACCCGACGTGGACGATCCTCGCGCTGGCGTGGCGCACGGCGGACGCGATCACGGCCCAGCGGAAGGCGGGAGCGATCTGATGAGCGAGAACATCAACCGTCGCGCGGCGCTCAAGGTCCTGAGCGTCCTGCCGCTCGCGGGCGTCGTCGACGCCGTCGAGGCGCAGCAGCCCGCGCAGCCGCCGCGCACGCCGCACGCGACGCCCAACCAGCCGGCCGGGCAGACGGCGCCGCCGGCGGCGAGCGTGCCGAAGCGGAAGTTCTTCACCGCGCGCGAGTGGCGCACCGTCGGCGTGCTGGCCGACGACATCATCCCGCGCGACGACCGCTCGGGGAGCGCGACCGACGCGGGCGTGCCGGCCTACATGGACCACCACATGTCCGTGCAGGAGACGAGCGACGAGTCGCGCGTCGCGATGCGCGGCGGGCTGCGGTGGCTCGATACCGAGACGCGGCGGCGCTTCAACGTCGCGTACCATCAGGCGAGCGAGGCGCAGCGGCACCAGATCCTGGACGACATCGCGGGCCCCGCGGCGCAGGCGCCGCCGGCGCTGCGGCCGGGCGCGGCGTTCTTCAACACCTTCCGCAACATGGTCGCCTCGGGCTTCTTCTCGAGCGCGATCGGGTGGAAGGACCTGCAGTACCAGGGGAACGTCTTCAACCCCAACTGGCAGGGGTGCCCCAAGCCGGCGCTCGACAAGCTGGGCGTCAGCTACGACCTGATGACGACGCGCGTCGCACCGCAGGGCACCCCGACGCGATGAGCGACCGCCTGGGGATCGGCTTCGTCGGCAGCGGCTTCATCGCGCGCTTCCACATCCGCTCCTTCCAGGCGGTGCGCGAGGCCGACGTGCGCGGCGTGTGGAGCCCCGACGCGCGGCACGCCGAGTCGGCCGCCGCGTACGCGCGCTCGCTGGACGTGGGCGACGCGCGCGCGCACGCCTCGATCGCCGACCTCGTCGCCGATCCGCACGTCCACGCGATCTGGCTCGTGGGGCCCAACCACGCGCGCGTGGCCAACGTCGAGGCGATCGTGCAGGCGATACGCGAGGGGCGCGGCACGCTGCGCGGGCTGGCGTGCGAGAAGCCGCTGGCGCGCACGGTGGCGGAAGCGCGCCGCGTCGTCGAATTGGTGGAGTCGGTGGGGCTGCCGACCGCGTACCTCGAGAACCAGCTGTTCGCGCCGCAGGTGGAGACGGGGCGCGAGCTGCTGTGGGCGCGCGGCGCATCCGCCACCGGACGGCCGTACCTCGCGCGCGCGGCGGAGGAGCACAGCGGGCCGCACATGCCGTGGTTCTGGAGCGGCGTGCAGCAGGGCGGCGGGGTGCTGAACGACATGATGTGCCACTCCGCGCTGCTCGTGCGGCACCTGCTCACGCGCCCCGGCGAGCCGCTGTCGAGCGTGCGGCCCGTGCGCGTGACGGCGCAGATCGCGAGCCTCAAGTGGACGCGCCCCGAGTACCGCGCGGTGCTGCAGCAGCAGATGGGCGTCGACTACCACCGCGCGCCGTCCGAGGACTTCGCCAGCGCGACGATCGAGTTCGAGACCGCGGAAGGGCACACCGCGATCGGCGAGGCGTCGACGTCGTGGAGCTTCGTGGGCGCGGGGCTGCGCCTGAGCGCCGAGCTGCTGGGGCCCGAGTACTCGATGCGCTGGAGCTCCCTGGACACGGGGCTGCAGCTCTTCTTCAGCCGCGCCGTGCAGGGCCGCGCGGGCGAGGACCTGATCGAGAAGCAGAACGCCGAATCGGGCCTGATGCCCGTCGTGGTGAACGAGGCCGCGGCCTACGGCTACGAGGCCGAGAACCGCCACTTCGCGCGCGCGTTCCTCGGGAAGGAGCAGCCGCGGCTGACGTTCGCCGACGGGCTGGAAGTGGTGCAGCTGCTGATGACCGCGTACCGCAGCGCGGAGGAGCGCCGCACGCTGGAGTGGGCGCCCGACACGATCGCCGACTACGTCCCCCCGGTCGCCCGCGGCACGTGGCGACCGCCCGCCCTCGACCGCCTCGCCACCGCCCGGAGCTGAGCCCCGCATGAACGATGGACAGGGTCCCGTGACCAACCCGATCACCCGCCGCGAGTTCGTCGGCACGGCGTCGACGCTGGCGATGGGCGCGATGATCGTCCCGCGCCACGTGCTGGGCGGCCCGGGCTACCAGGCGCCGAGCGACACGCTGAACGTCGCCATCGTCGGCGCCGGCGGCATGGGCATGAGCAACTGGACGCAGCTCCTCGGCGAGAACGTCGTGGCGATCTGCGACGTCGACATGCCGTACGTCGAGCGGTCGATCGCGGGACGCCTGCGCGTGCGCCCGCCCACGAGCGTGCCCGCGACCGTGCCCGAGGCCGAGCGCGCGAAGTGGATGGAGGAGCGCACGAAGGCGGCCGAGAAGTCGCTGCTGGAGGCGCAGGCGGTCGAGCGCACGTATCTCAAGGCGGCGAAGTACGCCGACTTCCGGCAGCTGCTGGACAGGCAGAAGAACCTGGACGGCATCGTCGTCGCGACGCCGGACCACCTGCACGCCGTGATCGCCGAGCGGGCGATGCGCGCGGGGAAGCACGTGTACGTGCAGAAGCCGCTGGCGGCGACCGTGCACGAGTCGCGCGTGCTCGCGAAGACGGCGCGCGAGCTGCCGAAGATCGTCACGCAGATGGGCAACCAGGGCCACTCGGGCGAGGGGACGCGGCGCATCCGCGAGCTCATTCAGGCCGGCATCATCGGCAAGGTGAGCGAGGTGCACGTCTGGACCGACCGTCCGGTGCGCTACTGGGCGCAGGGGATCCCGCGGCCGGAGGTCGCGAACGCGACGAACGGTGCGGCCGCACCCGCGGCGGCGCCGCAGGCTGCGCTGGCGCTGAGCGACGGCAAGCCGCTGCCGGTGGCGCCGCCGCGCTGGAACATGCGCACGGTGGACAACGCGGTGCTGGCGGCGATGGCGGCCAACCCGCAGTCGCCGCCGCCGGGGCTCGACTGGGACCTCTACTGCGGCCCGGTGCCGCCGATCCCGTACCATCCCGCGTACCACCCGTTCAGCTGGCGCGGGTGGACGGACTTCGGCGTGGGCGCGATCGGCGACATGGGCGCGCACCTGATCGACCAGCCGTACTGGGCGCTCGACCTCACGCAGCCGACGAGCGTCAGCGCGTCGTCGACGCCGTGGGGCGGACCCGCGAACAACCCCGCGAGCTATCCGCTGGCGATGACGGCGGAGTACGAGTATCCCGCGGTCGGCGCGCGCGGGCCGGTGAAGCTGTTCTGGTACGACGGCGGGCTGATGCCGCCGCGTCCCAACTTCCTGCCCGACGACCAGACGCTCCCGCGCGGCGACGGCGGCGGGGGCGTGTTCATCGGCGAGAAGGGGATCCTGATCTACGAGACGTACGGCAACAACCCGCGCGTCTTCCCGGCGTCGCTGCAGGAGGCGGCCGACCGCGTCCCGAAGACGGTGCCGCGCGTGGACGTCCCGCACGAGGTGAACTGGGCGAACGCCTGCAAGGGCAAGGGGCAGGCGAGCAGCCCGTTCGCATACGCGGCGGCGCTGAACGAGACGATGCTGCTCCCGATCGTGGCGCTGCGCGCGGGGCAGGGGCGGAAGATCGCCTACGACGCCGCGGCGATGACCGTGACCAACGTGCCCGAAGCCAACCCATTCCTCACGCGCCGGTACCGCGACGGCTGGAGCCTCTGACGACCATGCGAACCTCTCTCCTCGTGCAGGCCGCGCTCCTCGTCGTGGGGGCTGCGGGCTGCGGACAGCGGAACGACACCGTCGCCGACTCGCCGGCGGCGACGAGCACCGCCACCGACACCGCGCAGGCCATGGGCGACGTCACCAACGCGGCCGCGCAGCCGGGCGCGCCGAACACGCTCACCGACGCCGAGCGCGCCGACGGGTGGAAGCTGCTGTTCGACGGGACGTCGACCGCGGGGTGGCGCGGCTACGGCAAGACCGCGATGCCGGACTCCGGGTGGTCGGTGGTGGACGGCGCGCTCACGCGCACGGGGCGCGGCGGCGACATCGTCACGACGGACAAGTACAAGGACTTCGAGCTGGCGCTGGAGTGGAAGGTGCCGCCCGGCGGCAACAGCGGCGTCTTCTACCACGCGCTGGAGAGCGCGGACCCGATCTACTACAGCGCGCCCGAGATGCAGATCCTGGACGACGCGCGGCATCCGGACGGCAAGAACCCGCTGACGTCCGCCGGCGCGGCGTACGGGCTGTACGCGCCGCCGCGCGGCGTGGTGAAGCCGGCCGGCGAGTGGAACAGCGCGCGGCTGGTGGTGCGTGGCAACGCGGTGGAGCACTGGCTCAACGGCCAGAAGGTCGTGAGCTACGAGGCGTGGAGCGACGACTGGAAGGCGAAGGTCGCGGCGTCGAAGTTCGCGGCGTGGAAGGCGTACGGCACGGGCAAGGAGGGCCTCATCGGCCTGCAGGACCACGGCGACCGCGTGCAGTTCCGCTCGATCAAGGTGCGGGTGCTGCCATGAGCGCCGCCGCCGCGCCCGTGCGGGGAGGGGGCGGTGCGATCCGCACGCGCCTCTCCGTGATGATGTTCGTGCAGTACTTCATCTACGGCTCGTGGCTGGTGACGCTCGGGACGTTCCTGGGGAACGTGCTGCGGGCGAGCGGCAAGGAGATCGGCTTCGCGTACATGATGCCGGCGCTGGCGGCGATCGTGTCGCCGTTCATCGTGGGGATGATCGCGGACCGCTTCTTCGCCACGGAGAAGATGCTGGCGGCGCTGCACCTGGTGGGGGCGGCGCTACTGTACGTGGCGACGCTGCAGGACGGCTTCTCGGGGTTCGCGCTCTACTTCGGCCTGTACACGCTCTGCTACATGCCGACGCTGGCGCTCACCAACTCGCTCTCGTTCGCCAACATGGGCGACCCGGGGCGCGAGTTCCCGCGCATCCGCGTGCTCGGCACGATCGGCTTCATCGCGGTGGGCTGGGTGATCGGCTTGCTGGGCGCCGACGCGACGGCGATGCCGCTGCGCATCGGCGCGGGCGCGTCGGTGCTGATGGCGCTCTACGCGCTCACGCTCCCGCACACGCCGCCGCAGGCCGCCGGCAAGCCGTTCTCGGCGCGCGACGTCCTGGGGCTGGACGCGCTGGCGCTGATGAAGGACCGCTCGTTCGCGGTGTTCGTGCTCGGCTCGTTCCTGCTGTGCATCCCGCTGCAGTTCTACTACGCGTTCACCAACCCCTTCCTGAACGAGATCGGGGTAGCCGGCGCGGCGGCGAAGATGACGCTCGGGCAGATGTCGGAGATCGGCTTCATGCTGCTGATGCCGTTCTTCTTCGCGCGCCTGGGCGTGAAGAAGATGCTGCTGATCGGCATGGCCGCGTGGACGGCGCGCTACGTCCTGTTCTCGCAGGGGAACGCGACGAGCGGGATGTGGATGCTCTACCTCGGGCTGCTGCTCCACGGCGTGTGCTACGACTTCTTCTTCGTGACGGGTCAGATCTACGTCGACCAGCAGGCGGACGTCTCGATCCGCGCCGCGGCGCAGGGCTTCATCACGCTGGTGACGCTCGGCCTCGGGCAGGCGATCGGGAGCTGGCTGTCGGGCGTGGTGGTGGACGCGAACACGGTCGCGGGCGCCGCAGGCGCGGTGACGCACGACTGGACGTCGATCTGGCTGGTGCCGGCGGCGGGTGCGCTGGTGGTGCTGGTGATCTTCGCGCTGCTCTTCCGGCCACGGGCGCAGCGGCCGGGTGCGCATGTGCCGGAGGCGGCGCCGGCGAGCGCGCCGGCCTGACGCGGCCGGCATCGACGCGCCGGACCTGTTGGCCTATTGGGGGGAAGCGGATGCTTCGGATCTGAACGGATGATTCGGATCGCTCCGTGTAGCGCATGGGACGTCGCCGCCATGCGGAGCGATCCGGAGCATCCGTCTTCATCCGGAGCATCCGCATCCCTCCCAAAGGCAAGAGGGGTCGAGCGCGCCGGACCAGAACGGCAACAGCAGCAAGGATGAAAGTCCGAGAAGATCGGATGAGAGCGGATGGCTCCGGCGGAGCGCGTGGATTCTCGCGCCACGCGGAGCCATCCGTCGTTATCAGATCTTATCCGATCTTCATCCTTGCAAATGCAGGTCGCTGGCGCCCGGCCTACCGGAAGATCCCGAAGTTGCCGAGCAGCCACTACGCAGGACCCGACCGCGCCCGCGCAGGATCTCTCGAGCGACCTGCAGCCCTATGCGGCGCAGACTGGGAGCGGGAGCCGTTCGCCGGCGTCCAAGCGGCGGTACGTCGTGATGGAGGACATCGGAGCGCGCACTGCTTACGCGCGGACATGGCACCTGTCGGGACACGCGACCGACAACGCAGAGTTCGACAACATCCTCGTCAACGTCGTGGCGCGGCGAGCACGCTCCGGAGAGCGGAGAAGCGGCCGGCGCTGGCGGACTTGCAGGGCGGGAGCGGCATGGCGCGGACGGCGAATGCGGTGCTACCGCTCTACCGGTCCGGCGCGTACGAGGCACCGGATCCATTCGGAGGCGCGAGCCTAGACGACGTGCCCGAAGTCGAGGTGGCCGCATCTCGGCGCACGCCGCGCGCGCAGCTCACGCCCGGCTCGGACGGGGTACGCATGCGCGTGTTCAGCCGGCGTCCACAACGCGTGCCGCACGGTGCGGGTGTGCAGGCCCCCGACGCGGTGCACGATCGTACGCGCAATCCGACGGGCCAGCGGTCCGCGGCTTAACACCGTGCACGCGTCCGGCACGCGCCATACATGCGCTCGCCGATGACACGCCGCGAATCGTCAAGCACGGCTTGCTGAATTGCAAGATGCCGCGCTCTTGACAGCACGGATGCGCAACCGAATAGTGGGCGCCCGGTAAACAAATGCATGGCGCGCGAGGCGTGTGCGACGCACGATCCCGGCGGCGCATGGAAGTCGCGCAGCGACGGTAGCGGTGGTTCGCGCCGCAGCGTCAACGGCACCACGTGTCCGCGATCCCTTCGCGCCACTCAAGCGCGAACATCCCTCGTGCGCGTCACTCACGCGTCTTCGCGGTTCAGTTGCGGCCCTCGAGCGCGACGCGTGTGCCGCGTCCTCCGTTCAATCCCTCGAACGACCCCCACCCACCGCGCGACCTCGCTAGGAGTTGCCGCATGCGTACTCGGCGCTGGATGACGCCTCCCACTCGGACGACCCTTGGAAGATCCGCCTCGTCTCAGACGATCGCAGGTCTCGGACGCGTCGCGACGCTTGGCCTGCTCGCCTTGAGCGCAGCGTGCGGTGATGCGGATCCGGCGCGACCGCGAGCTCTCGCTCCGACGTCCCGTGCTTCGGCCGAGGTCGTACCTGGCAGCCAAGTCTATATTGACACGCCCCCGCCCATCGTCGTAGAGGCTACCGGACCCGATGGCGCGGTCGTCGCCTTCGCGACTCCGAATGCGTATGACGTTGATGGAAATGCTCTCCCGGTGCAGTGTGATGCCCCGTCGCCAACTCTCTTCCCGTTCGGCAGCACAAACGTGATCTGCTTCGCCGTTGACGCTGCTGGCAACAGCAAGAACACCCACTTCACCGTCCGCGTTCAGGATACGACGAATCCTCAGCTGACTATGCCGCCAACCCAGGTTGTGCAGGCGGCCCCTGGTGCGCAGGAAGCATCAGTGAGTTTCACGGTGCACGCCAGTGACGTGGCAGACCCGGATGTTCAGATCGTTTGTGATGCGGAGTCCGGTGCGATGTTTCCGATCGGTACCACCCAGGTGACCTGCGCGGCGTACGACAACTTCTGGAATTCCGCATCGGGTTCGTTCCTCGTCGTGGTCGAATCCGTCCCGACCTTCGCGTTTACCGGGTTCTTCCAGCCCGTCGCGAACGACGGCGTCTTCAACGTCGTGAAAGCCGGTAGCGCGATCCCCGTGAAGTTCAGTCTCGACGGGAACCGCGGTCTCGCGATCCTGAAGAGCGGATCGCCCTCGGCCACGACGGTCAGCTGCGTCTCCGAGGCTGCCCAATCCGCGGTCGGGGAGACGGTGGCCGCGTCTGGCAACAGTCTGTCGTACGATGCGGCGACGGATCAGTACATCTACGTGTGGAAGTCCGAGAAGGGCTGGGCTGGTGGCTGTCGTCGGCTCGACGTGACGCTCACCGACGGCCGGACCAAGTCCGCGTTCTTCCGCTTCACGCGGTAGTGGCGCACGTGCCCGTACGTCTTAAGGCGATCTGCCCGTGGGACGGTCTGCTGACGCGCGCGCATCGCGCGATGCACTTGACCTGAAGCGGAACACGCGTCAGGGTGCGGAAGCGAGATGACACCGACTCTCGCTTCCGCACCTGCCAACTCGGCGCCCGCGCCGCGCATCTCAGCGCCGCCCGCGCCGGTCGTCCGCGCCCTCGGCGTGGACCCGGGCCGCACCAGCGCGATCGTCGCGCGCGACATGCCGATCGGTCTCTCGCGCATCGGCCCGCGCGCTTCGACACCGAGTCCGCGCAGTGGGTGGATCACCGCGTCGTGCGTCCCACTACGGCCAAGGCGCTGTCGGCGCGGAGCGGAAACGCTGTACGAGTGCGTGCGTCGCGATCCTAGAGCTCGTCGGCGCGGGCTCGCGCGGGTCCGCGCGCGTCTCTCCGCTCCTACCGCTGCAGCTGGTCCATCAGGCGTGATCTGGGGGTAGAGCGGCCTAGGTAGTGTCTGAGAAGTACCGCGTTGCGTAGCGGGCGGCGAGGACGAGGCAGATGGCGGCGCGGTAGGTGACGGCGAGCTTCTCGGCCCGCGTCGCCACGCGCCGCCAGCGCTTGAGCCACCC